>DAOUHX010000402.1:0-31656 GCA_034428395.1 Caldilineaceae bacterium | reverse complement strand
TCGCGCCGAACCGCCGAACGCGGCATGTTTCAGATTGTGGTTGAAGACGACGATGTCGCCAGGCGTGGTCTCAAGGGCCAGCGCGGGGACCTCGCTTCCTTCTTTGCCCCAGATCTTGCCACTCTCCTTTATCTCGGTCTCAACGGCATCGGCATAGGCGTCGCCGACGCGGTGGCTGCCGGGAATGATGCGCAACGCGCCCGTCTCCCGCGTCAGCGGATCGAGATAGAAGGCGATCTTGATGCTGAGAATCCGGTCGGGCTTGTAGCCGTCTGAGTGCCAGCGGGTGTCACCGGCGTAGAAGTTTCCGTCGCCGCTGGTGTAGTTGAAGTCGTCCCCGCAAATACTGGCCGCGATGTCGTGGATGCGCGGGTCGTCCAACAGGGAACTCAGATACACGTTTCGGTCGGGGAAGGGCAAAATGCAGGACCGCTGCTCGCCATCATGTTCCTGCCCGTGGTGACCGCCGCCATGTTCCGCCCAGACCCTCTCGAACTCCTCGATAATCCTGTCAACACAATCTGCCATTAGCCCCGGAAAATAGAGGTAGCCAAACGTTTCGAAAAATGCCATCTGCTGCTGCGTCAGCCGCGTCGTGCCCATCGTGCCTCCTCCTTTGTTCACACTATGCGCGTCCCTGGAAATAGGCCGCGATGCGTTCTCCGAACTTATATCCTTATACAATACTTCGTATGCCGGATCAAGCGGGCGGCATCAGCGCTGCGAATCCGATGCTTCTTCGCTCGCCAACAGCGCCATCGCCGCGAAATTCCACGCCGCCAACTCGGGCAGCATGGCAAACGCGTCAACTTGTGCATGGGCCAGCCCCGCGCTCAACGCCGCGAGCAAACCGACCTGGACCCATGCAATCGGCCCGCGCTGTAGACGATTGAGCTGAAAGAGCATCCAGCCAAGCAACGCGGCCAGCCATGCCAGCCCGACAACGCCCCAGCCGGTGGCATACTCCAGCCAGACCGAGTGAGGGTGCAGCAGGTTTGGGTCTGATGAGGGTGAGGGCTGCATGAAGGCCGGATAGTTCCAGAAAAAGCCGCCCGGACCCACACCCAACAGGGGTGACTCCGTCCACAAGCTCCATGCGTCCCGCCAGATTGCGAAGCGCGTTTGCAAGGTCTCGATGTTCAGGATCCGCTCACCGTAAAGGAAGAGGAGCGGTACGACGACCGCCAGTGCAAGCAGACCCATCAGCAGGAGCCAGTTGCGGAGGCGCCCGCGACCCAAGACATGCTCCCGTCCTGTTGCAATCATGACCAGAGCGCCGGCAGGAAGACCCAGGAAGAAAGCGCCGCGACTTAGCGTCAACGCGAGGGCCAAGGCCGCCAGCGACGACCCGGCGGCGATGGCAGAGCCGCCAGGCCCACGGGCTGCCAGCAGCCCTACGCCAATGAAGAGCGTCCGCAGCAGATAGAGCGCGGTCTGATTGGGGGAAAAGGAGATCCCCATCAGGCGGCGGACACCGTCCACCGATACGCCACCACCGATCAGCCAGTCGGCAATGCCCGCGCAGGCCGCGATTACGCCGCCGGCAAAGAGCGCCTTCAGAACGGGGCTGCGGTGGCGCTGTTCGACGGCGAGGACACGAATGCCGGCATAGAGCAGAACAGGGGTCGCCACAAGCGCCCAGAATCCGTGAATAAAGCCCGGCCAGTGCCAAACGTTGAGGGCGGAAAGGAGGCTGATGCCCAGCCAGGCTAGGACCAAACGGTCCGTGAACTGCGTATTGCGAACTGCGTTGAACAGGCGCGTGATCTGCCGCGAATTTGTCTGGCTGACGCGCTGCACCAGGCCGGGCAAAGTGGCCAGCATTGCGGCCTGTGCCGGCGGAACGGCCCAGACCGAATCGACGAAACGCAACTCCTTGTGCTGGAAGTGGAAAGGCAGCGCGGCGGCCGCGAGCATCAGCCCGGTCAGGGGCTGGGCGGCGATGAGGAAGGAAGCCGCGAGCCAGCAGAGGACGATCAACGGCGGCCAGGAGGCAAGATGGTAGACAGTTAGCAGCAGCGCCCAGACAGCGAGTTTGCCAACCTGCGGCCAATGCCGGTAGGTATGCTGCCATCGCGCCAAGGGGAGGCTCCGCAACATGAGACCGCCCTGGGCGATGAGAATACCCACTGCCAGCAGCAGAAGCGCGAGCCTAGCGTGGAGCAGTATTCGGCCCGAATCGAGCATTTCGGACGACGTCGCGCCGCCAGTCGCTCCGGCCGCGGACCGAAAAGCGGTCAGAAAGGGATCTTCCTGCCCGTCCGGGGTGACGAGAGCGAATCCCCACAGAGGATCGGATAGCGGCGCATGCGGGCGCTCCACCGGCCATCCCATCGCGGTCAACCAGGGCCAATTTGTGCGTGCGTACCGGATCGCTTCCTGGGTGAATCGTGTCTGATTCGCCTTGGAAACCGTCTTCCACCTTGCCTGTGTGTCCCGGTTCCAGCCGAAACGAACGGCCCAGAGCGGCGTCTGCTGGTCGCCTGCGGCCACCATTACGCGCCGAACCCATGCCGCCCGCCGGAAGTTGAGCATGTCCACGCGGCTGCGCGGATCGTCGGGGCCATTTCCGAAGCCGAACGGCTGCACGAGTACGGCGTCGAAATAGGGCGCGGCGCCGGCCGCGTACATCCGTTGCAGAAAATAGCCCTCGTCGATCGCAGTGTGGCCCCTGTCCTGGGTGGGCGCCAAGGCGGCTGCAAGGATTACAGCGTCTGGATCGGCGGCCCTCACTGCCGTGGCCGCGGCCTTCAGCAACCGGGCATAGCCGACCGGATCGATGTGCCGGTTTCCCCAGTTGGGGGCAATGTTCGGCTCGTTCCAGATCTGATAGTAGCGAACGGAGTCCTCGTAGCGGTCGGCGAAGGCGGAAGCAAATGCAGCATAGGTCTGGGTTGCGGCGGGCGGCGCGAACTGCTGGAGCTGCTGTGCCAGGCGCGCGGAGTGGGTAGCTTGGTCCCCGTCTTCTACCGGGCGATCTACTCTTTCTCTGGCCCAAGGTGGGCTGCCGTCCAGCACGACGACCGGCTCCAGTCCGGCGGCGGCGATGTCGGCCAATACGTCGTCGCTCCACGTCCACTGGTATGCGCCTGGGCGCGGCTCGATGAGACCCCAGTCAACTCGTTGACGTACCCAGCCGAAGCCGGCATCCGACAAGCGGCGCAGCGCTTCCTGCCGTTCAAGCGGGTCTGCATAATGTTCAAACTGGACGGTGGCTCCGAGAAACGGGATCGGGTCCTCTATCCGCGCGGGGACGCCGCCGCGGGGGCTGGCTTCCCCGATCTCCCGCAGCGTTAACGCCGTTTCCGTGCCCAAATAGAAGAGAACTGCGTAGAGGCAAACGAGGCGAATCAGACGTATGCTGGTCTGCGCCACGGCATCAGGATCTACGAACGACGCAGACAATGGTCAAGGATGTTCTGGATGTGGCGCCTCTCCTCGTCGAAAGTTTCCAGGCGCCTCTGGACAGCGCGGATGTCGACGAGTTTGCCCTCTTCCTGCTCTTCGACAGCCTGCCGCAATATCCTCAGCAACAGCCCGACAATGCGGCGGCGGCGCTGGTATTCGAAGGGCAGATGGGGATCGGAGATCGTTTCCGGCAAAGAGCGGAACCATGCCTCCTTTTCGGCCAACCTGAACTCGAGCCGCAGCTCGGAGTTCCACATCTGAGGGCGCGCATTGACTGAACTGTGGGCGGGCAGGCCCCGCACCTTTTCCCCTTCCTCGAAGCGCAGAATTCGGCCGTTTTCGGCGTTGAGCCACAGGACCGGTGTGGCATAGTCTGCCCGGTCCGGATCATTGATGTACAGACTATTACGCGCAGTGCTCACTGCCGCGTCGATATGACCGCGGCAGGGGCCGGTCACCAGTGCCGCGTAGACCGATTGGGCGAATGTGACGGCCGACCTGTCGAGGATCTCATAGCGCATGGCAATCACCGCAGGCAGACCGCTTTGGAGCAGCTGGTGTGCGACGCCGGCAAAGGGGCGTGAACTGTCGACCTGGCCTGCAAGACAGGCGTTCAGAAAGACCAACTTCACAGACTCTGCATGCTGCAGCACTGCGCGCAGCGTCGAGGCGGGAACAAGCGCAGGTGTGTCGTCCGCCCAGAGCATCAGACCATCCTCATTGCCGTGGCCGATGATGTGCAGGATGTCGGGTCTCGTCGCTTCCAGCCGCGCGCGCAGCTGTTGTATCGTTACGCGGCCATCCAGTTGTTCCGGATAGACGCGGCCGGACGAGAGACCCGCAATCGCAGCGCGGATCTGGGCGCTCTCCTCGTGCGCCGCCAGTCCATCGGCCGTCGCGACCGACACGAGCAGCACCTTCAGCGGCAGCGTTGACTCCAAGGCTCTGGGGCGGGCGACAAAACTTACCAGATTCTGCGTGCGGACGAGAGAGATTCTCGCATCGGCGCCGAAAGACTGATTGCGGCGCGGGTCGTGCAACGTCTCCCAAGGCAGCGCGGCGACGGCGGGGGGGTGCATCATGAGCCGGACGCGCAGACGCCCGCCGTCATCGAGGTCGCTGCGCGCTTGGCTCCAGAGATCGCGCACATGCCCGCGGATCAACTCAATGAAGAGGCGGCTGCCGATTTCGGACAGCAGCTGCTCTCCTTGTGTCCGGAAAGGATCGCCAAGCCGGGCCAGATATTCCTGCCAGACAGGCTGGAGGGCATCCTGATCGAAGGTGGAGGCGCCGCTGAGGCCGCGATAGGTCGCCAGCACCACGTGGGGGGAAGTGTCGCCGCTGATGGTGATATCAAGATTGGTGTAACGGCAGGACATCGGCGAACCCAGAATCGTGGCCAGAAACGGCGCTAGCCACTGACCAATAACGACTGTATAATGCAATTATGGGGGCTGCAACGGATTTCGAAAACAGCCGGCCGGATCCTCAGACGCCTGGCGGCAATCTAACCGAAGACGCAACCCATTTTACTCCGTTCCCGGCCAGTGGGCAACAGGAAGTCGCTGGCGGGGTCTTTGGGAATTCGGCTGCGGCCGCATATCACCCGACCCGGCGATTCGTTCAGCGCGTCAGCATTCTTGCATGGACGGTAGCAGCGACAGTGGCCGTAAGCCTGTTCTTGCGGCTGCCAACCGTTGTGCTTACCCTGAACGCGCTCGGCTCGCCGATGTCGATCCGTATCAGCGAGACGACTGTGATCGCGGTCTTCATCGCTCTCCTGACAGCAAGCGGCACCGAGCGGGCTATCCGCACACATCCTTTTTTTGTGGAGAACGCTGTTGGCTTTGGGCCGGACAAGGGGCAGGCGCCCGCCGGCCGTACGTGGCTGTTCTGGGGCCTGCCGGCCGCGATCTCGATTCTGGCAGTGCTGCTGGCGCCGCTGGCCAATACGCCCCTATACCAGGCCGGCACGGCGCTCCTCAGCGGACTGCTGATCACGATAATTCTATTCAACCTGCACGCAACCGTCGTCCGGGAGTCGCCGGCCTATCGACAGGCCCGCATTCTTCTCAACGTACTCTCCTACGCGGCCGCTCTGGCGCTGTTCCTGCTTGTCTACCAGACGCGCACGCGTAGTCTGCTTTCCAGTTCCCTCATCTTCGCGACAGCGTCGCTGCTGACGGTTGAACTTCTGCGCGATGTCACGCCCAGGGTGAACGTCGTGCTCAGCTATGCCGCCCTGGTCGGGATTGTTCTCGGCGAGGTGGCGTGGGCGCTGAACTATTGGCCTCTTTCCGGCGCAAGCGGCGGGCTGCTGCTGCTCTTGGTCTTCTATCTCTTCGTGGGGCTGGCCCGCCATGCCCTGCATGAAGGCTATCTCAGCCGCAAACTCGTCCTGGAATATGCAGGATTCGCAATTCTGGCGCTCGTGCTCATCGTCCTGATCGGGCCGGGTCTCTGATCCTGGCAGCCAGACCAACCCCTAGCCGCTGTGGGCCGCACGGGCAAGACGGTCGAAGTTTCCTCGCCAAGCGGCGCGTAACTGCGGACTGGCAACCAACTGCCGGACGGTCTGCGCCAGCAGCAGGTTGACCGGCGTTTCGACGCCGACCTCCTCCCCTTTGCTCACGATTGCGCCGTTGTACCAGCCTATTTCGCTGCCGCTCTTGCCAGCGTCCAGGTCCAGAAAGAGACTGGGCATCTTGCCCCCACGCGCGCCGCCGACAATGCGGTGCAGGGCAGGCCGCAGGAGCGCCCGCGGCCCGAAACGCAGCAGCGGCGCCAACGTGCCCAGCGGGTATTTCTCCATGTTCAAGAGTGGAATGCCGGCCGCGGCCATAACCCGCAACGCCTCCCGCAGCGCGTCGATCTCCATGTTGGCGATGCGCGGGTCGGCAAAGGTCACGCCGGGCGGTTCTGCCAGGATCGCGCTGGTGGCATTGCCGATCATATTCATGATCAGCTTCGACCATTTCATCCCCGGGGCGTCCGCGTAGATTTTGGCGGGAATGCCGGCGGAGGTGAAGTATCGGCTGATGGCGGGCAGGGAAACTTGGTCTTTGGAGGCGCTGTCCTCGTCGTGCCGGCCAGTTCTGGATGAGATAGCTGCCATCCATGGCGCCAGGCCTACGGCGAACCTGGGCTTCGTCACCTGGACGGTAGCCGGTTCAAGCACCTCGACCGGCGCGGTGATAGTCCCGGCAATGGTGGAATTCGGTCCCAGACGCGCGGCGATGGCCTCCTCGTTGCCGACTCCATTTTGCAAACTGAGGACCGGCGGCAACGGGGCGACTCCCATGGCCGCCGCCTCGGCAAGTTCGTCGAGCGCGGCCGCCGAGTCATAGCTCTTGACGGCGAGAATGGCCAGGTCAAAAGGGGAGGGCAGGGAAGCAGTTGCTACGTCTCGGGAGGCGGAGCCCGGTCCTTTACATTGGCTGAGAAATGCCTCTCGCACAGTTGCGGCGGCGGCGACCGAGCGAACTGTTTGCGTTGCGCCGCCGGCCACGCGCAGTTCCAGCCCGCGGCTGCGCAGGGCCGCGGCCGTGCGGGCGCGGCCGACCAGCGTCACATCTATACCTGCCGCGGCGAGCTTGCCGCCAACGAAGCAGCCGATGGCCCCCGCACCGATCACAATGATCCGAGCTGTGCTCATTCTTCAGTTCCCGGCCAGGGGCCGCCGCTCCTGAAGGTCGTACAACCCGTAGCCGGCGGCGAGGATCTCTATCGGGTGACGGGAGGGCAGACCCGTGCCGTGTTCCAGTTGCCAGCGGCAGGTCTCGGAATCGCAGGCTGTAAAGGCAAAGGAACTGCTCGCTTCAAGCCCCGCGCGCTGGGCGGCGACGAATTCGAACAGCTCCGCCCCCACATCCATGGCGATCCTGTACTTCTCCACCTTGTAACCGTATGTGCCGGCGATGCCGCAGCAGCGGGCATGACTCTCGCGAAGTTCGAGTCCGGGAATGTGCGCGAGAATGTCGAGCGCGGGTTTGCCAATGCGGTGCGCTCGCAGCTGGCAGGGCGCGTGATAGGGCAGAACAAATGGCTTACCGGCGTCGTTCAGAGGACGCATATCGGCCGGCAGGTCGCCCTGCTCCTGCCGGTAGCGCAGCCATTCGAAGATGTCCCAGGTAGAGAGCTTCAGGGCCTGTGCGCCGGCGTCGCCTTCCAGGTCGAGCAGCTCCGGCGCCTCCTCTTTGAGTGTAAGGGTGCAGCTGGTGCTGCTGCCGAGAATCGGATAGCCGGCCTTGACGAAGGTTGTCAGTCGTTCCACGTTGCGGCGATGGTAACGTTCGGCCGCGCCGAACTCCCCATTCGACAGCAGCGGCAGGCCGCAGCAGTTCTGCCGCGGCACTATGACCTCGTAACCGAGATGTTCCAAAACCAGAACGGTCGCCATGCCCACAAACGGTTCGTAATGCTGGGTTGCACAGCCGTGAAAGTAGACGACCTTGCGTTCAGAGCGCCGCCGGTTCGAGTTTGTACGTGCCAGCCAGCGTGTGAACGTCTCGGCGTGCCAGCGGGGCAACGGCGCCTGTTCAGCCACCCCGAGCAGATTGGCGGCCAACCGACGTACGAGACGGTTGTGGAGGAGAAAGTTCGCCAGGCTTGGCGCGAGGCTGCCGGCTTTGCCCAACAACTCATTTCGGCCCAGGAGCCGGTTGCGCAGCGAGAGGCCCTGTCCGGCCACCATCTGGGCGCGAGCGCGGGCGTTGATCTCAGCGATGCGAACGCCGGTCGGACAGACTTCGTTGCAGACGCGGCAACCGGAACAGTAGTCGACCGATGCATCGGGCGAACGGGGCTGACCGATTTCGCGGAATCGCTCGGACTGCGGGGCAGCGTACTTTGGCCCGGGAAAGCGCTCGGTAACCTGAGAGACCGGACAGTAGCTTGTGCAGATATTGCACTTTATGCAGGCATCCAGGCTCATACCGACAGAGTGCAGAGAAACGGTGTGCATCGGGCGAATCCCGGTAAAGGGCGGCTAGTTGACGGCGGCCGGCGACGGACTGACTGCACGAGCCACAGCCCTGGCCGCGGCGTAGGCTGTGGCGATGGCGATGCCTTCGCGGCTGCGCTCACGAATCGGATCGGTGTGGGCGAGGACGGAGCCCGCGGCCCACAGGTTATCATAGACCGGCGCGCCGCTCTTATCAAGCGGTTGAAAGCGAGTGTCGACGGCCACACCTCCCTGAAAGACAGGATGGCCTCGATTGTCCAGGAAGAGGGGCCGCAGCCATTGCGAGCGCGCTTCGGGCGCGGTCAAAGGCAGATCGAATACAACCTCTCTGACGCGGCCGCTGCGTTCGCCGAGGATGCCGCCGCCGAGGATGCCGCCGGTTGCAAGCAGAAAGTTGCGGGCGCCGTGCCGCAGCGGGCGGCTTCCGGTCTCGGATTCAACCCACTGGATGCGGCGCCCGTCCGCGCCGAATCCGCACACCTCCATCCCCGTTTCGACGCGCACGCCCAGCCCGGCCAGGCGTTCGTGCAGCACTTTGTAAAGGCGCAGACCTGGTACGCTGGGCGGCAACGTTGGAATTTCGAAGAAGGCTCGTTCAGCGGTGGCTTCCCGCAAGCGCGCGCAAATGCTGGCATGCCCGTGCAGGCCCAGCACTGCCGGAAGACCCACTCGTTCACCGGAGGCCGCGTCGGCGACCATTTCGGCCAGGCTGGCTTGCGCGGCCGGTTCGTCGAGGAGCCGGGCCAGCTGCAGCGGGCTATTGTCGCGCCGCGTCGTCAGCTTGTCGAGTGGCAGGGTCGCGCTGCGGGCACGGTGGCCCAACCTGCGCAAGTTTTCAGCAATGAGTGCCGGATAGAAGTCGGGCATTCCGGCCAACCCGACGATTACCATGGGCCGCACGTCCTCCAGATTGGCCGGCCGCTGGGCCGCCGGCGCCAGATAGACCGGTCGCGGCGCGCCGACGGGCGAAATCAGCAGGGTATTGCGCCCGTCCTGCCCCCCTGAACCGCCCGATACGCCCGCGGGCACGGGACCCGCGGCGGACTCATAGGGCAGCCCGGCCGCGGCGACAAGCCGCTGGAATTCGAACATCGCAGTCCGGATTGCGTCCACGCCCAGCAGACGGTACGGATGCGCGGCCGGCAGTTCGGGAACTGCCTCAACCCAATCTGAGACCGGATTCTGCTCGCCCGGCAGATAGCCCAGGAGATCGATCGTGCCAGCGTGCCAGTGGGTCGTCCCCATGCCCTTCGCGATAACGCGCACGCGCAGTCCTGCCCGGGCAGCCGTGTATGCGGCAAGAAGACCGGTCAGACCGGCGCCGATTACGAGGAGATCGAGCATGGGGCGCGCATATCACGAGTTGCACAGAGGCCGGCAAGCCGACCGAATTGCCGGAACGCAGAGTGCGCCAATGGTCTCACCGTCACGCGGGATTCAGTCTTCACTGTTCTGACGGTAGAAGGCCGACAACGGGCTTTCCTCGTCCTGACCGGGCAGATGATCGGCGTTGAGAATGCTCAGGTAGATCAGCTCGTCGAGTCGTTCCTGGCGCAGCTGCTGACCCCACAGGATCGGCGCGACGCCTTTCCAACGTTCCTGCAGGAAGTCCCGCAGCAGCAGATTTGGCTGTGAGGCGACCGCCTTTGGATCGATGGCGGCGGACACCTGGGAAGCTGCGCTGGAGGGAACGCGGGCTGGGCCGGCGTTTACCCCGGCAGGAGCAACGCGTTCATTGCGGGCAGGCGATTGCAGAAAGGCCGCCTCCCACACTGCGCCGCGGGGCGGCGCGTCCGCTGCCGGCGGGCCGGTCTCGGCGGCAGTGCGCATTTGGTGCAGGATGCCGACGGCGCGATAGGTGCAGAAGCCGCCCTGGCACGGCCCCATCCCGAGACGCACGTCGCGGCGCAGGTCATCCAGGGTAACGGTCGGGTTGCGCTGCACGGCATTTTCGAGCATCGAGCGGGTGACCAGCTCACACTCGCAGACCAGCTCTGATTGCAGCTGGTTTTCTTCGATTTCCTCAAGCCGGTGACCGAGCCAGTAGTGCCCCTGCTCGACGCCGGGAACGACGGTGTCTGCGGTGCGGCAAGGGCGTGAGACGCGCAGGTGCGCGCAGGCGGCATCAACGGCCGATTCGGCCATGCGGCGAAAAGTGGTCCATTTGCCGCCGGTAATGGTGAGGAAGCCGTTGACGCCATCCCGTTTACCGTGGTCGAGCAGGGCCGTGGAGCGGGTCGCGTCGCGGCTCTCTCCGCTGAAACTGTCCTGATAAAGGGGGCGGACGCCGGCCCAGGCGCGCAGGATGCGGCTCCGGCTGAGCCCTGGCACCAACTTGTCGCCCTCGGCGAGCATCAGGTCGACCTCCCACGACTCGATGCGTAGATCTTCCGGTTGATTCACCTGTTCGTCGGTGGTACCGATGACGCTCACGGTGTGAATCGGGACCAGGATATCGCCGTCACCGGGCATTTTGCAACGGTTGATAACGGTGTTGGTCAAGCGCGCGTTGGTCGCCAGCATCACGCCCTTGCCCAGGATCATTCTGACTTCGATGTCAGCCTGAGCAGCGACCCTGCCGGCCCACGCGCCGGCCGCGTTGATGACGAGGTCGGCGTCAATGTGAAGTTCCTCTCCCGAGACGGCATCGACGACGGTGGCGCCCGTCACTGCTCGGTTGCCCTCGCCGCCGGAGACCTGCAGCCCGACGAGCTCGTGATAGGGCAACAGCTGCGCGCCGGCCTGACGTGCGGCCTGGGCAGTGGCGTGGGTGGCGAGGAAGCTGTCGGCGGCCGCGTCGGGGAGTTCAAAGACGCGGCTGATACGAGGATTCAGCAGCGGTTCGCGGCGCAGCGCCAGTGCCGGGGAGAGCTCCTGGCACGGAATCCCGTGGCGAAGGCAGGCGGCGGCGAAGCGGTCTGGATAGTCGTTCTCGTCCTCCGGCGTAACCACGAAAAACCCGCCGGTATCCTCGATGCAGTGCGTATGCGTACGGCGTAGAATGGAATTCTCGCGGATACATTCGAACGCGCTGTCCGGATCCTTCACCGCATATCTGGCGCCGCTGTGCAGGAGTCCGTGATAGCGCCCGGTCGTGCCGTGGGTGAGGTCGCGTCTTTCGACCAGGACGGTGCGAAAACCGCGCAGGGCTGCGTCCCAGGCCACGCCGGTTCCGGTTGCGCCGCCGCCAATTACCAGAATCTCCGCCTCTAGCCTTCGCATTTGTAACTCTACAAGTCGTGGAGGAGCTGATGAATCTCCTGGGCGCGGCTGCATTTGAGCGCCTTTGCGGCCAACGCCTCTGCCGCGGCCATATCCACGCGGCGGATGGCGGATTTGACGAGGGGAACGGCCGGGCCGGCGACGCTGACTTCGTTCAGGCCCAAACCGAGCAGGAGCGGCTGCACCGACGGGTCGCCGGCGACTTCGCCGCAGATGGCGACGGGGATACCGGCCGCACGCCCGGCCTCACAGGTCAGGGCGATAAGGCGCAGCACGGAGGGGTCGAGCGGGGTTGCAAGGGTGGCGACCGTGCTGTTGACGCGGTCCGCGGCGAGCGTGTACTGGGCCAGATCATTCGTTCCGATGCTGAGAAAGTCGACCTGCGGGGCGAAATGTTGGGCCAGCAGGGCAGCGGACGGCACTTCGACCAGGACGCCGACTTCGAGCGTGCCGAGCTCTTGGCGGCAATGTCTGTAACCGGGGATCTCCTCGAACAGCGCCAGCGTCTGCTGGACTTCGTTCACCTTGGAAATCATCGGAATCAGAACGCGAATCCGGCTTACAGGCGCGACGTCGTGTGCCAGTTGGACGAGCGCGCGGAACTGGTCGGTCAACATCTGGGGATGGCGTAGGAGCAGGCGGATGCCGCGCACGCCCAGGAACGGGTTGGCCTCGGCCTGCTGCTGCAGATATGGGACCGGCTTGTCGCCGCCGATGTCGAGCAAGCGCACCGTCAGAGAATGATTGTTGGTGTAGGAATGAACATCGCGGTAGGCGGCCAGCTGCTCGTCGATCGAAGGCGGATTGGCGCGGTGTTGGAAGAGGTTTTCGGTCCGCAGCAGCCCGATCCCTTCGGCGCCGTTTGAATCGATGTGCAGGAGATCTTCGCGGCTGTTGACGTTTACCCGAACGGGGATGCGAACACCGTCCGGCGTCAGGGCCGGCTCATGCGATTGGGAGAGCGCCTCTGCCTGGAAGCGCTGCAGGCGCGCCCGGGTCAGGCGGTACTGTTCGAGCGTCTCCTCATCCGGATCGACGAGCAGGCGTCCGCGAATGCCGTCGACGACGCCGAACATACCGTTCTGCAGCTGCAGAATCTCGGAACCGGCGCCGCAGACGAGGGGAATGCCCAAGCTGCGGGCCAGGATCGCGGTGTGGGCGGTCGGGGTGCTGGCTGCGAGTGCGATGCCGACGACATGCGTCTGATCGAGATGGGTTGTATCGAACGGTGTCAGGTCTTCGGCCAGCAGGATCGTGCCGGTGGGCAGCGTATACAGCTGGCGGGCCGAAGTAATACCTCCGAGACGGTTCACCAGGCGCTGGCCGACGTCGCGGACATCGGTTGCGCGGCTGGCAAAGTACTGGTCGCTGAGCCCGCGGAAGAGCTGGACCAGCTGGCCGGTGGCCAGATGGGTGGCGCGCGTGGCGTCCGAGCCGGAGTCGATGGCGGCGCGCACCGCGTCGGTCAGGGTGCTGTCGTGGAGGATTTCGCGATGAACAAGGAAGATATCAGCGGTCGCGGCCTGGCCAATCTGGGCAAGTCGGGCCAGTTCTTGATCGACAAGCAGCCGGGCAGCCAGGAACCGTTCCCACTCTTCCGTGGGGGTCCCGAACTGCGCAGGATACGCGACGTTTCCGTCGTCCCGCTCGTCCGGGCTCTCGCCGACTTGTGCGGCTGGAGCGTACTTATATACATTGCCGATTCCGACACCCGGTGCTGCTGAAAGGCCGTGATAGAGCTGCTGCACAGATTCTTCTCCGCCGGTCATAGCGATGTCGTTGGGTCAAACGTCAGAAGAGGGAGGACAGCGCGTCGATGGCCGCGATGGCATCCGGGCCGGATGCTGCAAGTTTCAGATCATGGCCCTGGCGGGCTTGTAGTTGCATCAACTGCAGGATGCTCTTGAGATCGACTGCGCCGGTGTTGCGGCTAAGGTTGGAGGCGGTGATCTGCGACTGAAACCGGCTGGCAGTGCGCACAACATCTCTGCCGGAGCGCAGATGGAGGCCGCGGGGATCGCTGACGGTGACCACCACGCTTCTGCTCGAAGGCTGGGTAGCCGTTTCGCCTTCGGTCTCACCGTCGCCGCGCACTCCGTCGAGCGATGAGGAGTGCGCGGATGTCTCGCTACTGCCGGGCGAGGGCGCGCGGCCGCCATGGTCCGGCGACTGCTCCGGGGACGAATAGACCTGACTCTCCGGTTCAACTTTATTCGCGTGTCTTTGCGGTTCTTGCGGCCGATTCATCGCGGCTTCAAAAGGCCTCTTCGGTATAGTGTTCGCAATCTCAGCCAAGTTTTGAGGCCGAAAGCGCGGCCTCCGCCTGGGCATTGACGGCCTGTAGAGGCTCCCCCAGGCTGGCGTGCAGGGCGGCGACGATTGCGCCTTCGACAAGCGGCGCATTGCTCAACAGACAGTTGCGCCGACGCGCTTCCGGCAGCATCTCCAGAGCGATTTCGGCCGAAATAACCGCGCTGCCGACATCCATCAGCAGTAAGACGCCGTCCTCACACCAAACCTCTTCGATGGCTGCCAAAATCTTCTGCGCGTCGGTCCCAAGCGTTTCGCAATCGTCGGAGAGTCCCCCGGCCTGGCTGATGCCGACCTGATCCCCTGCCATCTGCGCAGCCAGTTCATGCACCCCCTGGGCCAGTTTGGCGCTATGGGAGACGATTACCAGTCCGATCACGTCTACCGGCTCCCGACAGCGGGTTGCGTAGGGAGCGCCCATCCAGCCTCGACAGGCAGTTTCATAAAGTGCTTATTCACACTGTTCACTCTACCCAACCGAGCGTGCGTTCGACCGCCTTCTGCCAGCCGGTGTAGCCCTGGACCCGTTCGGTCTCCCCAATCTGCGGTCGCCAGACCTTATCCACCTGCCACTGCTGACGCAAGCTGTCGAGGCCCGGCCAAAAGCCGATAGCCAGACCGGCCGCATAGGCTGCGCCGAGGCTGGTCGTCTCGGCGATGCGGGGGCGGACCACCTCAGCGCCGAGGATGTCGGACTGCATCTGCATCAGCAGTTCGTTGACCGTCGCGCCGCCATCGACCTTCAGCTGGCGCAACGGCGCGCCTGCGCTGTCCGCATTCATCGCCTCCAGCACCTCGCGCGTCTGATAGCAGATCGACTCGAGCGCCGCCCGTACAATATGGGCGCGGTTCACATAGCGGGTGAGGCCGACGAGAACGCCGCGCGCGTCGCTGCGCCAATGGGGGGCGAACAGGCCGCTGAAGGCCGGCACTAGATAACAACCACCGGCATCGTCGACGCTGCGCGCGATCTCCTCGGTCTCGGCAGCTGATCCAATCAGCTGCAACTCGTCGCGCAGCCACTGTACGGTCGCGCCGGCCATCGCGATCGAGCCTTCCAGCGCGTAGACGGGAACGGAGCCGCCCATCTGGTAGCAGACGGTCGTCAACAGGCCGTTGCGGCTGTGTACGATCTCTTCCCCGGTGTTCAGGATCATGAAACAGCCGGTGCCGTAAGTATTCTTTGCGTCGCCCGGGCTGAAACAGGTCTGGCCGACCGTCGCCGCCTGCTGATCGCCCAGATTGCCGCAGATTGGAATGGCGGCGCCAAAGGGGCCATCGGCTGCAGTCGTGCCGTAGAAAGCGGAATCGCTGCTGGGCCGGATTTCAGGCAACAGCGAGCGCGGGACCCCCATTATCTGCAGCAACTCCTCGTCCCAGTCGAGCGTCTGCAGGTCCATCAGCATCGTGCGGCTGGCGTTGGTCGGGTCGGTAACGTGCACGCCGCCGGTGAGAAGCCAGATCAGCCAGCTGTCGACGGTGCCACAGAGCAGTTGTCCGGCGTCCGCCCTGGCCCGCACGCCTTCAACATTTTCCAGGATCCAGCGAAATTTCGGGCCGGTGAAATAGGTTGCCAGCGGCAGGCCGGCATTCTGGTGGAAGGTGTCGGAGTGGCCGGCCTCCTCCAAACGCCGACAGATGCGGTCAGTGCGCGTGTCCTGCCAGACGATGGCATTGCAGACCGGTTCACCGGAGTCGCGATCCCACATGACGGCGGTCTCGCGCTGGTTGGTGACGCCGAGTGCGGCGATCTGGCCCGGTGCGACGCCACACTTTGCCAGCGTGGCCCGGACCACCGCTTGGGTATGCTGCCAGATTTCCAGCGGATTATGCTCAACCCAGCCGCTGCGGGGAAAGATCTGTTCGTGCTCCTGCTGTTCATAGCCGACAATTGCCCCGTTCTGGTCAAAGAGTATAAAACGAGTACTGGTCGTGCCGGAGTCGATTGCGCCTATCAGCTGGTCCATCAGCCGGAACTCCGCGGGCAGGCTGCTGAAAGGTCGCGATTGGTGGGGTAACCATCCATTACTTGCTGTCCGCCGTCTTTGTCAGGACCTCGGCCGCGGTCTCGAAGAGGAAGTAGGCACTGGTTGCGCCCGGGTCCTGATGGCCAATGGAATGGGGACCGAGATAGCTGGCGCGGCCCTTCTTAGCCTCAATTTCGATCGTGTGTTTCATGCCCTGGTGGGCGGCTTGACGGGCCGCGGCCAGGACGACGGCAGCGCTTTGATGCGCGGCCAAAGCGGCCTCCATTGCCTCGACCGCCGGCTGGATCGCGTCGATCATCGTCTTGTCGTCGGCCTGCGCCTTGCCCCGTTGCTGGAGTCCATCAAGTCCATAGCGGAACATCTGCGTCAGCTGAGCCAAGTCGACCGAACGGCCGTTTGTCGGGCTGGTGGCGGCCCGCAGGAAAAAGGTCCCGTACAGCGGCCCGGCGGCCCCGCCGACCCCGCCAATCAGTGTCATGGCGACAGAGCGCAGAAAGGCGCCGATGTCGTCGGATGGCATCTCCTCCTGCAGCCGCTCCTGCAGCTTCCCCATGCCTCTGCGCATGTTCGCCCCGTGGTCGGCATCGCCGATTGCGGTATCCAGTTCGGTCAGATGGTCCTCATTCTCGATGACGCGTTCGGCGTAAGTCAGAAGCCATCTGCGGAGTTGCGTTATTGAGATCTCCTGGCCCATCATTTGACCCCGGTGGTTAGTGGATAGCGCCTGTTCTCAGAGACCGGCAACGATCCTATCCGCGATTCACAGTTTGCTTCGGCTACCAATGCAAGGCGGGCGTATGCACGGGGGCATCCCACAGGTTCAGCAGTTCGTCGTCGAGTTTCATCAACGTTATGGTGTACCCGCCGCGACCTAGACTGGTGAGATAGTTTCCAACCAGCTGGCGCTCGACCTGAATGCGATGCACGGCAAGCATTTCGTGCGTCGCTTCGGAGAGGAGATACAGTTCCAGCGAAGGCGTCCCGCCCATCCCGCTGATAAGGAGCAGCACCTTGTCACCGGCGGCGTAGGGCAGGTCATCAAGAATGGGCTGTATGAGCAGGCTTACGATCTCCGGCATGCCATTGCGGACAGGGCGTATTTGGCCTGGTTCGCCGTGGATGCCGACGCCCAACTCGATTGAGTCGTCCGCCAGGCCGTCGCCGGAACCGTTGCGGGGAAGCGTATAGAGATTGGTGCCGACACCCATGCTACGGGAGGCATCAACGGCCCGCCGGGTCACCTCGACGACATCCTTAAGTGCGTATCCCGCTTCGGCGGCGGCCCCCGCAATCTTGCAGGCCAGCGTCGCCGCGCCCAACCCGCGCCGATTGGCGACCTCAGGGATCGAGACGTCGTCGTTGACGAGCACGGCGCGTGCTTCAATCCCTTCCTGCGTGGCCATCTCGAGCGTCAGGTCGGTGTTGAGCACGCCGCCGGCGTAGTTCTTGACGATATAGAGCACGCCGCCGCCGCGATTGACCGAGTGGGCCGCGGCCAGCAGCTGGACCGGAGAGGGGCTGGTAAAGATGGGGCCGGGGCAGGCGGCATCCAACATGCCGAGGCCGACATAGCCGGTGGGCAACGGCTCGTGGCCGCTGCCGCTGCCGCTGATGACGGCTACCTTTCCGGCGGGCGCAGGCGCGGTTCGCTCGATGAAGTCCGGATCGAAATGAACCTGGATTGTGTCCGGGTGACAGAGCGCCATGCCGCGCAAGCTGTGGGTGATTGCGCTGCCAGGGTTACTTGTAAGACATTGCATGGTTCATCGTGGACAAGGGACTCAGATGCCAGCCGATATTGTAGCCCGAACTTCCGCTTTTTCCAACGAGGATCCGCGGAGGGGGCTTCGAAGCGTCACGGAAGCGGACCGGTTCGCGCCTCACGCGTAGGAGAAGTCCTCCTCAACGCCAAGCTCGTCGGCCAGCGCGGCGAGCTGCTGCCAGGTTGACTCTTCGATGTAGATGCCGTCCACACGCCCGCGCTGCGCGCGCTGAAACTCCAGTTCGCCGGGATAGTAGACGCGTTCGAAACCCTCAGCCGGCGGTGTAGCGGTCAGATATTGGGCGAACTCGGTAACTTCCTGCTTGAAGTCGGCCAGCGGACGAAAGGCGTCGACGCGAAAAACGGCCATGAAGCAGCCGTCGTTGTGACGGCCCGTTGGCTCAATGCCGAAGCCCAGCCCTGTGAGCAGGCCGGAGAAGATCTCGACCATCGCGGACAGCCCGTAGCCCTTATGCCCTTCGGTGCCGCCCAGCGGCAGCATGGCCCCGCCTTTGCGAGCGGCGGCCGGGTCGGTTGCGGCGCGGCCCTCGCTGTCGATCACCCAGCCGGTGGGGATCGATTGCCCGCGCGCGATGGCAACGCCCAACTTCCCGCCGGCGACCGCCGAGGTGGCGATGTCGATGTAGAATGGGCCGTCCAGGTTGGAGGGGACGGCGATGCAGATCGGGTTTGTGCCCAGGCGCGGTTCACGCCCGCCGAAGGGGGCAACGCTCTTGGGCCCGCGTCCGGAATCAGCCGTCATCAGCCCGATCATGCCGGCCTCAGCGGCCATGAGCGGATAGTCGGTCAGGCGGCCGACATGGCCCTGGCGCACGACCGTGGCGGCGGCGACATTCTGCGCACGCGCCTTTTCAATAGTAATCTCCATTGCGCGTTCGGAAACGGTGAAGCCGAAGCCCCAGTTGCCGTCGACAACGGTCGTTGTCGGACTTTCCTCAATAATTTGGAAGGGCGCGCCCGGCTGCAGATTGCCCTTTTGGACCGAGGCGACATAGCCCGGGATATGGATGACGCCGTGGGAATCGTGACCGGCGAGGTTGGCGGCGATCAGGTGGCGGGCGATGGTATGGGCTTCTCCTGGCGAGGCACCGGCAGCCTGCAGGAGGCGTCCTGCGATCTGTTCGAGCCGGTTGGCGGCTATGTTTGGCATACTCGGCACTCCTGTGGCCGGTCGTCGACGCGCATGGAGGCGGCTGAAGGCCGTCGGTCGGGCGAATGACGTCTAACGCGTGGCAAACTCGGGCCTGCCCAGCGCGTCGGTGGAATCCTGGCGTTCGTAGAAGTTGAGATGGCCGCCAGCGTCGGCGAGGATGCGTTTGCGCGCGAAGGCTACGCGATCCGGGCTGCTGTCGGCGATGTTCACCTGGCAGCTTGGGTCGGTCTCCAGGTCGAACAGGCGGGGATTGCGCCACTCCACCGTGCTGAAGAACCAGGTGCGGTCGTCGCGATACCAGACAGAGTTGCCGTAACGGCAGGTCAGGTATTGGCGGCGTGCAAATCCGCCGGTCCCTTCCAGCAGCGGCAGCAGGCTCATGCCGTCGGCAGGGTAGTCCGCGAGCAGGCCGCTGGCTGCCAGAACCGTGGCAGGCACGTCGAGCGTGTAGACCAACTCATCGCGGACCTGACCGGCGCCCAGGCCGGCCGGATGGCGCACGAGCAGGGGGATGTCCATCGTGCCGGGGTACATATAGTCGGCGGGCTTGCCCATCACGTTTTCGGCGTTGTCCCCGAAATTGGTGCCGTGATCGCTGAGGAAGAAGACCAGCGTATTCTCGCGCATCCCCAGGCTGTCGACGGTCTCCATCAGGCGTCCAAACCAGGTGTCGAGCATCGTGACGAGCCCGGCATAGTTGGCGCGCAGGCTGGGGAGCCGGTCCTCGTACTCATCGTCGGACGGGCCGTATACGGCCGTCAGGCAGACCGGTTCGCGGTCGGCGCGGCTGCCGTAAAGGTCGTAGTAGTGCAGGGGCGCTTCCCATGTTTCGTGCGGGGTGAAGCTGTCCACGTACAGGTAGAACGGAGTCGTGCCGCGATTGTCGCGCACGAAGTCGACGGCACGCTGAAATGTACGGGCGGTAGGCCAGTGCTCCTCGGGCAAGTGCGGGCGTACGTTGACAAGATGGGCGGCGATCCGTTCGCGGTCGCCGGCGCGGTAGCGGTCGAACAAAGCCGGGTCTGCATCGGCGATCGCGCTCCAGCGGTCCTCGGCTTGGCCGCGGACGAACTCCCACTGCCGGAATCCGCGCGTGAAGTTCATACCCGGCACGAAGTAGTGGGGCACGTCGGCCACAAAGCCGGTATGAAATCCGGCCCGCTGGAGTGTTTCGGCAACTGTGCTTTCCTCGGCGGAGAGGGGCTGCCAGCCGGGCATATAGACATTGTCCCAGGGAACGGGTCGATAGTCGGCAAAAGGGAAGGCGCGGCGTGCGCTGTGCAGCGTGCGCCGGGTTGGGATTGTGGGCAGACATTCGGGATGAGCGCGGCTGAAGCGGACGCTCTGGCCGGCAAAGTGGTCGATCGCCGGTGTCTGAATCCACTCGTTGCCGTAGCAGCCGAGGTAGGCCGTGCGCAGCGTATCGGCGACGACTACGATAATGTTCCAACCGGTTTGGTCTGTGTGATTCATTTGCCGGCTGTCCGGTCGTGGAGATTACTGTACGATCGGTTCCAGGAGTGTCAGTTCGCTGGTGTTGGCAGGTATCCAGCCCTCGGGCCCGTTGTCAATGCGCACGTACCACCAGACGATGGTATCGCTGTTGCCTTGCAGCCAGATTGGCCCGTTGAGAATGGTCATGCGGTCGGCGTTTTGCAGTTGGGCGACTTCGACGCCGGCCTGGGCACCGGCTTGCGAGCGCAGGGTTATCTTGTAGGCCGGCAACAGCTGGACGCGGTCACCCACCTCCATGGGGATTGCGTTACGACTGGGAGCCAAGCCGTTGGTTTCGACGATGGGACGTTCGAGCGCGCTTGCCGAGGAAGAGTCCCCGCCGGCAAAGAAGGACGTCCCGCCGGCGGCGAGGTCGCCGCTGAGCCACTCGTTGAGGAACCAGCCGCCGAAGAGGGCGGTAAGGACTAGGAGCACGCCGAACAACATTAAGAGCAGGTTGCTCGAGCCCGATACCGGCACCACGTTTCGTCCTGAACCTTGCGGTTGGACCGAGAGCGGGTCATTGTCTAACTGCACGCGCAGCGGGTAGAGGCGGATAGGCCGATCGCTGTTGTAGCGGTCGGTGATGAGGCGGCGGGCCTGGCGCACGGCAATCTCGTAGAGGGTGTCGGCAGCTGAAATGTGCATGTGAACTTCGGCGCGCACGGGGCGTCCGCGCCGGTCCATCAACACGAGCAGCCCCGCCAGCGGCGCGCCTTGCAGATCGGTCAGATTGTAGTAGTCGGCGCGGATTCCCTGAAGGTCGGCGTGTGGCCTGAACCTGCGAATTGCACTGAAAGTCCCTGGGTTGCTCACAGCCTCAACCATCGTTCTCTTCTCCTGAGCTCTTCACGGCCGCCGGGCTGCAGCCGCAGAACTGACAAAAGACCTCAATTGGGAAGCTGTATGGTAACTATTCCGGCGACCTGCACCGAGATTTCGCCGTAATGGACGATACGCATGTTGAAAACGCAGGGCAGATCGGGCCGCAACATTCCCTGCCATCGCAGACTATCACCTGTTTTGCGAAACGGGAAATCGCCGGCGGGAATTCCTGAGATTTCTGCGCCCTGCTCACCTGGTCCGACATAGCCGAAAGTCGTCCCTTTCAGCACCTGCCCTACGGCGATGGATCCCGTGTAGGCCAGCTTGGGCGAGCCCTCGTTCACGGCGACGCCCGGCTGATGGAGCGGCTGAATGCCCTCGATCACTACGCGCTGGACGCCGGCCGCGCGCACGTAGTCCTCGGCCACGCGGTAGACGCGCAGACGCAGCGCATAGTTGACGCCGCCGATGTCGGGCCAGGCCCCGTCGAAGTCAAGCGAGTCACCTGCGATCCGCTCGGCGCGCAGGCCGGCGAAGAGAAACTCGGCTCGCCCGTCGGTAATCGCTGCCAGTTGGATGTCGGTGCCGCGGATTACGTCGCCGACATCGATGCGCATTTCGGTCGGTCCGGCAAATGCGATTGCGTTTTCGCCCACGGACAGGCCCGGGAGGTCGGCAAGCTGGGGAAGGTCCGTTATGCCGCTCAGGTCGGGCAGGCCGAGCTCGCGCAGCATATCGAGGTCGAAGCCGGGCAGTTTATCGAGCAGGTCTTCGAGGCCGGGGATGGAGCGGGGCGAGGGCGGCTTGGGCAGTTGCGGCGCGCCGGGCAGGTCTGGGCGAAGGCATGCGGTCAGCAGTGCAAGCGCGATGAGCGCGATGGAGAACAGACGATAGAGTTTCACTGCAAAAGGCTCCCTTTGTTCCAGATTCTCGTTTTCATGGTAGCCGGGTCTGCCCGATGTCCGCAACCGCCAATCCTATCTCTGCTGGTCATGTTGCAAAGCATCCTATGCGGCTCTTCCGGGAAAACGGTTCACTCCATGGACGTGTCGACCCGCACCGGCGCATACTTGCCGCCGAAGTCGCTCGACGGAACAGCGCCGTCACTTCGTTGGTACGACCGGCGGGAAGAACGCAGCGCTGATGCATTCGGCCAATGCGACGCTCGTTGCAGGGCGTTTGAAATGTAGAAGGCAGCACAGCAATGACGGACGAATTGTTGCCGGCGTCGTGGCAGAACGAAACGAAATCTCTTCTTTATCGGACCGAGAGTTCCTAATTTGTCTACTTCTCAAATCGATCCTGGATTGAAGTACCGTTGGTCTCATAGTTCGCATGTCAGTATTACAGAAATGGCGGTTGACCGGCTCCTCTGCCTCATGGGTGCGAAATCTTTCGATTTTGGCGTGAGAGGGGGACATATGTCCCCCAAAGTCCCCCAATGTCGTCCAATGTCGCCCTATACTTTTTTCGAATGGGGGGTGTTTGGCGCCGGGATTGGTGGTTTTTTGGGCATATTCCGGGCATGTTTCGGTGTTTGGATGCGCATGTAAGGTTAGTTTTTGGTTTTCAGTTTTCAGTATTCGGTTTCCAGGGCCCGTTGCCATTTGCCTGAACTACAGTTCATCTGATTCGTGTGATGGACACAGCTGACGGCTACGGCTCGCGCGGCGGTCTGCGCGCCAAGAATCAGGCGAACCGAAGTCAGAGCTGAACGGAGGCATGCTGTAGATGCCGACATTTCATTTGCAGACCAGTCTTTGAAAATGTCAACCACTCCCAAAAGTCGCGGAGAAACCCTTTTTCCTCACGGGCGTTGGCGGGCATATTTTGACGCGAAACGACGCGAAATGACGCGCTTTGACGCGCTTTTTTGCCGGTTTGGCGGGCGGCGTTGGGCGAACATTGCGGCAATTCTGCGGGAATGGCGGTCGGTGGGCGGCGGTGCGTTCGGACGATACGGGGCGATCTGAGACGATCCCAGACGATCTGAGACGATCTGAGACGATCTGAGACGTACGGAAAAAGGGCTTTGGCGGAAGTGCGGACAGCGGACGGATGCTGAAAGGCTGGGCAGGGAGGGTGGCTGTGCGCTCGGCATGGTTGAGGGGACATTCGTAGGATGGGCAGACGGTTTTCATGGGTCGCAAGATGTCGAGTTGCGGCAGGGCCGCGGGCGCGAATGGCGGTAGTAAGGAGCAGTGTAGCGCATTCTCGGGGCTCCCGCAGGATCTTTGGAAAATTGGTTGGTGAGGGCGCGGGCGGCTCGGGGGATGGTTTGGGCGGGTATTTCTTTCCAAGGCAGGTTGACAATTGTCTGAACTCTGATTCATCACATTCTTTCAGTTGACACAGTTCACTGCACCGGCTCAGGCAAAGGTCTTTGCTCCAGGAATCAGGGGACCAGAGCTGGAACTGTAGGCTGGCAACCTGTGGATGACGACTATTGCTGACCAGTCATTGGAAATGGCAACGATTCCTCGTTCTTCGTTGGTATCCAGCTTTCAGACGGTCCCTACTATGAAGGCAGGGGATTCGAAATGTTGACGTTTCGGAGCTATCCACGAATTCGCACGAAAGGAGACCAAGGGCTGCGTCAGGTCTGGTCAAGTCCAGTGAAGTCGGGTCAAGTACTGTCAGGTCGGGTCAGATCAGTTTTTTGGGCTGTTGGAGACGGCAAGAGCGGCCGTCTCGTGGCAGCGGATTTAGGGAGACCGGATGGTTCTTGTAAGGGCCTTTGCGTTCTCCGTTCCTGGTCTTCAGAGTGTCGTTCCCCGTTGCCCCAGACGTTTGTTGATGTCAGCGTAGCACAATTGGGAGCCATTTGCCCGGGTTTTTCGCTCTTTTCATCGTTCTTCGTCATTATTCGTCTTTGGCCGGTCGTTTTGTCCATTGGTGCTGCGGCGCGACCGGGCTGCTGCTGGCGGGGTTCGGGAGATGTGTTGCCAATCGGGTTGTTTTCCCATCGGTGCCGGCAGTTGTCGCGCAGGTCATGGTTCTACTATAGCTCGTGCCGCCGACTCCCGCAGGGGATTCCGGTCTTATGGTCAATTTTGGTTGTTCGATCTTGGTTTCTCATCGGGGTCCCTCTTCAATCGACGGATTCAGAAGGGAGGGTCAGCCCGGATTCTTGGGTGATCCGCCGGTGGGTTTGTTGGGCAGAAACCTTGCGTTTCATCGACGAAGCAGTTTGGATTCGAATCGGAATGGAAAGCTGAGGATAGCGACCAAATGACACCCTTACTCCAGTGACGATTGGCCGGTCGCGGGTGATGGGGAGCACTGCGGGCCAAGGACCACGGCTAGCGCGGCGCGCCCTGTGCGTGCCTGGGTCCGGATGGAATTCCGGTCTTGGGATTCATCAGGGCCGCCGTGACGGGTTTGCGAGGAATGTTGCTCACGAATCAGACAGTTGCCGGATCGTATGCGCCAAGAATCGTACCATAAGGGATAGGGCAGGCACAAGGGAGGGCCGGAACGGCCGAGAGTCGTGAGTCGTGAGTCGTGAGTCGAACTGCGGGAGCCGTTCACTCACGCTGGCGTCGGCGGCAGGCCGGAAATGCGCACGCATGGTGGCATTACCTCCCGGTCGCTGGCATATTAGCTGGGGACGCGCACGCACGGTGGCATCGCTACAGGGGGGCGTTGCGGGGGGTGTCCCCCCGCACAAGGGAGGGCCGGAACGGCCCGACCGTCCCAACGGCAGTGGCCAGTTGGCAGTGGTCAGTGGTCAGTTGCCGGTGGCCGGTGGCGGGGAACGGCTATGAATTCGTTGCTACCCGAGGTATGGGAAGTTGGGCGCCAGTTTTGGACTGCACGCCAAGTCCTTAGTAGGCACCGATTTCGGTGAGGCGATCATCGTCGATGCCGAAGTGGTGGGCGATCTCGTGGCGCACGACCCGCTGCACCATTTCAACGACGTCCTGCTCGCTGCGGCAACGCATGAGAATCGGTCTGCGGTATATGCTGATTTTGTCCGGCATGACCAAGTTGTAACCGTGTGTGCGCTCGGTCTGCGGGATGCCCTGGTACAGGCCGAGGAGATTGGAGCGCTTGCGGACGCCCACCGATTCGAGGGAGGCCCGGTCCGGCCACTCCTCGACGACGATGGCGACGTTTTCCAGGAAATCAAGGAGCTCGTCGGGCAGATCTTCGATTGCGCTGAGCACCAGCTCGTCGAACTGCTCCGGTTGCGCGTATGGCTTCATTTCGCTGCTTCACATCCCTATTCGCCGTCTTTGGCTTCCTGGCTGCACTGCACGAGCGGGCCTTCGGGGTCGACGCCGGCCCGGTAGTCATAGGTGCTGCCGTCGACTTCGAGGACGATCCGGTAACCCGGCGTGATCACCTGCGCGTACATCGTGTCCGGCTCTGGGCAGCCCAGGCTGGTATCGCTCCACTCGACCTCCTCTGTGCCGGCCACAGTGATCTCGCCGGCCGCGGCGCCGGTCGCTTCCACCAGCTCGTCCATGGCCCGTTCAATGAGGCGCGCCAGAACGATATCCTCGACGCCGCCGAGAGGCGAGATCGCGCCATCCAATCGGGCATCTCCAGCTGCCGGCCCCCCTTCCGGGCATAGCACGAGCGGCCCTTCGGGGTCGGTCCCAGCGTGATATTCGTAGGTGTTGCCGCCGCTCTCCAGTACGATCAGATAGCCAGGTGTGATCACCTGCGCGTACATGGTATCCGGCTCGGGACAGCCCAGGCTGGTATCGCTCCACTCGACCTCTTCCGTGCTGACGACGGTGATCTCGTCGGCCGCGGCGTCGGTCGCCTGCACCAGGTCGTCAATGGCCCGTTCGGTCAGGCGGGGCAACGTTTGATCGTCAATCAAATCAACTGCTCCTTCGGTCAACTCAGTTTCGCCGGGCGTCGTTCCGGCGGGCACGCCCTCCTCGGTGCATTGGACGAGCGGCCCTTCGGGTTCGATTCCAGTGTGATAGTCGTAGGATTCGCCGCCGCTCTCGAGCACGATGAAGTAGCCGGGCGTGATCACCTGTGCATACATTGTGCCGGGCTCGGGGCAGCCCAGGCTTGCGTCGCCCCACTCGACCTCTTCAGTGCTGATGACGGTGATCTCGTCGGCCGCGGCGTCGTACAGTTCGACCAGGTCGTCCATCGCCCGTTCGATCAGGCGCGCCAGCGTGTCGTCCTCTTCCGATGGCTGTGCTTGCTCGGTTGCCAAGGGAGTCGGCACTGGGGGCGTCCCGAAGAACCGGTCAAACACGCAGCCGCTTAAAGCCAGGGAGGCGACAAAGAGCGCGGCGGTTACAAGGGATGACGACCTGAACAGGTGTCCCAATCCCGAGGCGGGTTTTCCCATCAAATTCTTTGGCACAGTTGCACCCGTATTAATGAAGACAAAGAAAAGCTGTTGATGAAAGGCGCTTCCAAGTCGCACACATTCTCACACCCGATCCCTACAGGTGACACATTGATAATTAGCAACTACCCTAATAGGGAAGTCTTTCCAGAAACTGGGCCAAGATTCCTATTATGATAAAGACAACGATCGGCGAAATGTCTATCATGCCGATTGGTGGGATTAGTTTGCGGGCTGGTTCAAGCACGGGATCAGTCACTTGGAAGAGCAGTTGAACAATCGGATGGTAGGGGTCGAGGTTCGGGATCCAGCTGATTAGGATTCGGGCAAGAAGTACAAATGTATAGAGCTGTAGAATTGTAGCCAAGAAGCTAGTTATCACGTTTACTCCTTATACGACTCAATGTTTGATAGTGAAGCATGCGGCACCAATTGCTGCAACTAGCCACCGCCCAACTCGCGGCTGCGGCGGTAGGCGGCATCCACGGCTTCGATCAGAGCGGCGCGCACGCCGGCGCGCTCCAGTACGAGCGTGCCGGCGGCGGTCGTACCTGCCGGGCTGGTGACGCGGTTGCGCAGGTCGGCCGGATGCAGGCCGCCCTCACGCATCAGCTCCACGCTGCCCGCCACCGTCTGCAGTACCATCTGCTGCGCCTGTTCCCGACTGAAACCGATATGCACGCCCGCGTCGATCAGGGCCTCAAGCAGCAGATAGACAAAGCCCGGCCCGGAGCCGCTCAACCCCGTAGCCATGTCGAGATAGTGCTCGTCCGCGGCGTAAATCGCCTCACCCATCGCTTCCAGGATCGTTTGCGCGAAGGCGCGGTCCGTATCGCTCACGGCAGGAGTGTCAGTCCACACGGTCATACCCCGGCCCACCTGCGCCGGCGTGTTGGGCATCGAACGCACGATCTTCTCGTGGCCAAGGCCGTCGCGCAGTGTCCCAATCTTCACACCTGCCATGATACTGAGTACGAGCGCGGACGGAGGAAGGTTGCTCTTCAGGTCCGTGAGCACTGCCTCCAGCACCTGCGGCTTCACCGCCAGGACGACGATCGAAGCGTCGTCCACTGCGTGTGCATTGTCGGTTTCGGTCGTCACGCCGAATGTGCTGTGCAGTTGTTCGCGGCGGGCGGGCACCGGTTCGGACACACAGATCTGCGCCGGCTTCAGCAGCCCCTTGCCGAGCAGAGAGCCAATGATCGCCTCGCCCATGGCGCCGCCGCCAATAAACGTAACTTTACCCTCTAACTCGCTCATTCGTACTCCCTGTGGCCGAAGATCGCGGTACCGACCCGGACAATCGTCGCGCCCTCCTCAATGGCAACTTCGAAATCGGAGGTCATGCCCATCGAAAGATGTGACCACACGGCCTGCGGATGCTCCGCTGCAGGATAGGTTCGCCGAATTTCCTCGATCAGACAGCGCAGTTCACGGAAAACTGGCCGCACCTCTTCAGGGTCGGCCACGAACGGTGCCATTGTCATCAATCCGCCGAAGCGCAGCGCCGGAAGCTCGAGCAGCTCGGGCAGCGCGGCCTTCAGGCCCGCGGGCGAGAAGCCTTGTTTGCTCTCTTCGCCGCTGACGTTGACCTCCAGAAGGACTTCGAGCGTCCGACTTGCTTCGGCGGCCTGCCGGCTGAGGCGCTGCGCGATCTTGAGACGGTCAACCGCGTGGATCAGTGCGATCGGTCCCAGCGCCAGTTTCGTCTTGCGGCTCTGAATCGTGCCGATCGCATGCCAGCGAATCGTGCCCAGCCCGGCCTCTGCCGCGGCATCGACCTTCTCCAACAGCTCTTCCAGCCGGTTCTCGCCAAAATCGATCTGCCCGGCGTCCGCGGCTGCGGCTATCAGCGCGAGCGGCATCGTCTTGCTCACCGCCACGAGCGTTATCTCTTCGGGCGAGCGCTGCGCACGCTGCGCGGCTGAGGCCATGCGCGCCTGAACTTTGCGCAAATTGTCAGCAATCGTCATGGCATTGCGTCACGTTATCACGAACGGGACAGACCTTATTGTCGCCAAATGTGCGGAATTCGTCCAGTCGCATCATTCAGCCGACCACGCGCAACGCAGGAGCCGGTTCACACTCACCTGCAAAGAAAGATGCCCGCCCGCCTCACTCGATCAGAGCTGGAAGCAGCGCGTAAAACTCGGTCGACTTCACCACATCGGCCAGTGGAACACTATCGAGGACCGTGTGGGCGGTAACTTCGTCGCCGGGTGCGAAGCCGATGCTCGGGATACCGGCTTTACCGTTCCAGTAGATTCCGTTGGTGCTGAAATCCCATTTGCCTGTGGGCGCGTCGGGCAGGCCGATCAGTTTGCGCGCCGCCTGCCCCGCCTGCACCAGCGGCTCACTCTCATCAAGCGCCCAGGCGGGAAAGTACTTTTCAACCGGAAAGACGAAACCGGTATAGCTCGGTTCATCGTAGTAGAGCATCTCCAGCGTCACATCGCCGGCCTCGCGGTTTGCCTGCGGGATCAACGCGCGCACCTGCTCGATCACGGCGTCCAACTCTTCGCCGAATGTCACGCGGCGGTCAATGTAGACGGTACACTGGTTGGGGACGGCATTGAGGCTGGGCGTCTCGACCTCGATGTCGGTGGCGGTGATCTTTCCTGGCCCCAGAAAGGGGTGATCGCCCAGCTGCGGCTCGAGGCGACTGATGCCCTCGACGAGCGGCAGCGCCTTGTAGATGGCGTTGTCGCCGAGGTGATTGCTGGCCGCGTGGGCGCTCCTGCCGCGGGCGACCGCCTTGAGCTCGACGCGCCCCTTGTGGCCGCGATAGATCTGCATCCTGGTCGGTTCGCCAATGACGACAAAATCGGGGCGTATGCCCTCGTGCTCAACTAAGGCATGCGGCGCAATGCCGTCGCACCACTCCTCCATGTTGCCGAAGTAGTAGGCCGTCCAGCCTTCCAGCAGCCCCAGCGTGCGGGCAATGGCCAGGCCGTAAATCATGCCGGGCGTGCTGCCCTTTTCGTCGCAGGCGCCGCGCGCATAGAAGATGCCGTCCTCGACCTTACCCTCGAACGGGTCCCAATCCCACTCCTCAGCCGCGCCGATGCCGACCGTGTCAATATGGCTGTCGTAGACGAGCACGCGCTGGCCGTCGCCGATTTTACCAACCGTATTTCCCATCGAGTCAAACCAGACCTTATCGAAGCCCAATTGCCGCATTTCTTCTTGGACGCGTTCGCCTACAGGGCCGATCTGCGAATCGAGCGAGGGGATGGCGCAGATCTGGCGCAGAAAAGAGATTATTTCGTCGCCGTGGCGTTGAACCGCGGACTGGATGGCGACGATGTCGAATTCGGACATTTTTGTGCTCCAGGCAGACAAAGGAATGAACGGCGCCAGTCCCAACTCATAGATACAGTCGGGACCAGACTATCCTTGGGACAGAAAGAGAATACCGGGGCAGATATTCTGCCTCCAGTCCGTCAAGACGATTCTATTCTGGAACTTACATTTTGAAGAGAGCAATCTAAATGAAGGGGAGCGCGAGAAGCACGATCAGGACTGCCTGAAATATAACTTTTCCGGCCGCATTTTGTCAAACCATTGACGGATTAGGATGTCGACACATCCAGAGACATTTCCAGCAATTACGGATGCGGTTTTGTGCGCCTGGTCTGAAAAACGCGCGTCTTCTAGCTGTCGCCGATCGTTCGCTGTGGGGGCGCGCTTTCCAACATCGCCAGCAGAGGGGAATCATCGATATCCAAAGGCAGGTCCACGCGTCCCCTCCTTCTGCTTGACTCGTAGGTGGCGAACGTAAGCTCGGCCGCGCGGAAGGCTCGACGGCTTGACAACTCCGGCTCTGTACCATTCCGAAGCGCGTCGATCAGGTCAGCGATACCCATTTCAACCGCCTCCAGAACGTGGATCGAGGCACCAGGGTCGATGGTCTGCCAACCGGTCGTCTGGCTGCTGCAGAGGCGGATGGCATCGCCGTGACGCAAGCCGACTTCGATCACACCATCGCTGCCCAGCAGTCGGTTGGCGGGCATGTTGGACTCGCCGATGCCGGCAAATAGAAGGCCATCGACGCCGTTGACAAAACGAACCTGGCTGATGCCCAGCGTCTCGTGCGCCAGACCGAAAATAGTGCGGACCTCGGCGGCGTCGATCTGGCCCAGCACCCACTCCGCCGGCGTCTCGTCGTTGTAGAAGTGCATCATGTCGAACCAGTGCGTGCCCCAGTCGTTCATGTCAGGGCAGCGGCCTTCAATGCGCTGCAACTCGCCGATTGCCCCTTCGCGCAGGAGCCTGCGGACGGTCCGAAAGGGCGGGGCAAAACGGCGCTGGTGGTTGAAGGTCAGCTGCACGCGTTTGCGCGCGCAGGCTTCCACCATGTGACGGACTTCTCCGAAAGTGGGGGCGACCGGCTTTTCGCAGTGGATCGCCTGTACGCCCGCCTCGGCCGCCGCCAGCACCATCTCGGCGTGAAGACGCGGCCAGACGCAGATCGAAACGATGTCCAGGTCCGCTTCGTCCAACATGCGGCGATAGTCCTCGTATATCGTCTCGCCGCCGTGCTCTCTCTGAAAGGTCTGGGCATTCTCGAGGCTGATGTCGGCAAGCGCCGCTAGCTCGGCATATGGTGATGCAGCGTATCCCTTGGCGTGGTTGTGGGCCATGCCGTAGCCGGTCGCGCCTTCCGACTCGCGCGGGCGGCCGCAGCCAATGATACCGACGCGGTATGTAGCAGTGGTGGACCGGCTCCCCGTGGCTTTCGATTTCGTGGTCATTTTCGGCCCTTTCGGGGATGGCTGGCAATCTGAAGCGTCTTGCGAGCGCTCACAGTTCGATCGACACTTCGCGGCCGGCGTCCTGACTGCGATAGATGCCGTCGAGAATCGCGAGCACCTGAAGCGACTCCTCCGCGGGGACGGGAGAGGGCGCGCCTGCGGCGACCGCCTTGGCGAACTCGACACATTCGAGCGCGTGCGGCTCCATCGTGTCCTGCGTACGTTGGAGGATGCGGTTGTTAAACTGGCGTGTGGCGTAGTTCGTGTCGAGGAATTGGGCCGAGGGCCAGTGGCAACCGCCGCGGTCGCCGTAGATCCAGGCCTGCATATCCTCGCCGGCAATGTCGTGATGCAGCAGCCAGCTCACTTCCAAAACGAGGGTGGCGCCGTTCTCAAAACGAACGAAGGCGGCGGCGTAGTCCTCGACGTCGAA
>DAOUHX010000401.1:0-3824 GCA_034428395.1 Caldilineaceae bacterium | reverse complement strand
GTCCTCGCCGATGATTTTCACATTCTGATAATCACACTGGCGCAGGTTCCTGGAGAAAACGTAGTTTCGAATCCCCGCTGCTTCCGGCGAACCTTGACTGCCGGTAACCTCGAACGTCCGCCGCCCCATTAGATAGGTATCGAACTGCGCCGACAACTCTTCAAAATCGATATCAGGATCGATGACAATCCAATCGAACCCGTCGTTGGCGTCGGCAATGAACCCATCCAGACTTATCGCGCAATTGTAACGGACTCTCCGCATCCCAAACCCTCCGTGGAGTTGGACTTCTGTTTTTCCCTGTGCATTGGAACGCGACCGTCTTGCCAACGCGGCTGGCCGGCATGCGCGTGCCGGTCGAAAGCTAGGAGCCTTTGCCAACGCGCCCCAAAAGGCGTCCGAGCGAAGTGCTGCTGCGGTCGCCCAGCGTGCCAAGGATGCCCTCAGCCAGGAAGAGCACCATCAAAATCAGCAGCAGGCCAAGCACGAGCAGATGCATTTCGAACAGTTCGGCCCAAAGGAGATTCTGCAGAAAGTAGATGACCACCGCGCCCAGCGGCGGGCCCCACACGGTGCCCAGGCCGCCCAGCATCGACATCATCACCATTTCGACTGTGCGCGTGTCGATGAAAACGACATCGGGGTCGATGAAGGTGTTTTGCCAGGCCCAGAATCCGCCGACGACGCCGGTGAAGAAGGCCGCGATCATGAAGGCGACGATTTTGTGCAGTGTCGTATTGATGCCGCGCATCTCGGCGCCGGTCTCGTCCTCGCGGATCGCGATGAGGCTCTGTCCGAACTCGCTGCGCCGGATCCACCAGATCAACGCCACGACCAGTCCCATCACTGCCAGCATCAGGTAGTAGTCTCCCAGGCGGTTGAGGATGGGCGGCAGGTTGAGCCCGATGCCGCCGCCGGTGATAGGGCGCAGCACGCGCGCGATCTCCCGCATCGCAACGAAGGTGCCGAGCATGGCGATCGAGAAGTAGGGGCCTTTGAGCCGCAGAGTCGGCAGCCCGATCAGGAGGGCAAAGACGGCCGCGGCGACGCCGCTGACCGGCAAGGCCTGCCAGAATCCCCATTCCGGCGAGATCAGGAGCGGCGTGCGAGTCACAAGGATGCCCATGACATAGGCGCCGATGCCGAAAAAGACGGCATGGCCGAAGTCGACGTAACCGGTCATCCCGCCGATTAGATTCCAGTTGGAGGCCAGGGTAACAAGCACAAAGACCTGGCTCCCGACCAGCAGGGCGAGGCTGGAGACGCCGGTGTAGGGATAGGCTGCGAGCAGTACCAACAACAGCAGCCACAGGGTCAACCCCGTCCAGTTGCCAAAAGGCCGCGTCAGCCGTTGTTTGAGCCGAGATCGATGTTGCTCAGAGGCAGGCCCTGTTGAGGACGCCTCGCTTTCTTCCCTGTCGTCGAGCTTCGTTTCGGTCTGTTCACCCTGCGCGCCCATCACTCGGCCTCCGCGTCGAGAGGCCGCAGACCGCCCATGAGCCCCTGCGGCCGCACCACCAGGATCAGGACGAGGAGGACGAAGCTGGTGGCGACACCGAGGTTGGTACCGATGCCGCGCACGTAGGTGGCGACGAAGATTTCGGCCATGCCGAGGATGATGCCCCCCATGAGCGCGCCGGGGATGCGCCCCAGACCGCCGAGCGCGGTGATGGTGACGGCCTTGAGCGTAAAGGGAGGCCCCATGAAGGGGAAGATCGCCTGTGTCGGGCTGAGCATGGCGCCGGCCGCGGCCGTCAGAGCGATACAGATGCCTGCGGTTATGGCGTAGACGCGATTGATGTCGACGCCAACGATGCGGGCCGCGTTCTTGTTCTGCGCGGCGGCGCGGATCGACTTGCCCAGGCGGCTGCGCTGCAGAAAGAGGTGCAGGCAGAGCATAATGAGCAGAGCGGCAGCAAAGATGATCGTCTTTACGATGGGAAAGGTGATCCCGGCCAGTTCGACGGAGCCGTTGTAGCTTACGGCGACGTTACGGGGGTCCGAGGAGAACAGGTTTTTGAAGAGGTTGGCCAGTGCGATGGAGACCCCGAAAGTTACGAGCAGGGTCATCAGATGGGGACGTTCGACGATTCGGTTGATCAGCAAGATCTGCAGGAGATAGCCGGCCAGAAACATCAGCGGCAGGATCAGGGCCAGCGAGGCGAACGGGTCCAAGCCGAAGAAGCGGAACATACCCCAGGCGAGGTAGGCGCCAATCATGAGGAACTCGCCGTGGGCCAGGTTGATCACGCCCATTACGCCCCAGATCACCGAGAAGCCGAGCACCATAACGGCGTAGAAACCGCCGAGCAAAAGCCCGCTGACAAGCGCCTGCAGAAGCTGGTCCATGCTTGAGAGTTTTGCGTTTCCAGTCCTTCGTTTTCAGTAACAGCGCAGGCCGAGGCCATTGGCGACCCCTTGCGAGTATTGCTTCAGCTGCATCTGCAGAGAGCTGCAGGAGCCTGCGGCTGCGACTGTACATTGAGATATGGGAAACAGAGCCAGAGTCTTACCGATCTTTCCAGGCTGGGGCCGGGTAGTTCAGCTCGGCGACCGCGGCGTTGGTCGGCGCGACGACGAGTATTTCACCGTTCTGGATCTGAATCGCGCCCATTGGTTTGGCGGCGTTGCGCCCCTTTTCGTCGAAATTAATCGGGCCGTAGAAGGTGACCACGTCAAGGTTGCGCAGGCTCGCGCGCACGGCGTCTGTGTCGATGGCGCCGGCCTGCTCGATGGCGATGTGCAGCGCCAGCGCGGTCGCGGTCGATTCGGCAGCCTGATAGGTGGGCGGCTCGCCCCACAGGTTCTCGTAGCGGGCCGCGTACTCGGCCGCGGTGCCGAAGTACTCGTCGGCGTAGCTCATCGATGCCTCCCACTGGGTGGGGCCGATGACGTACTCGGAGTCGGCGCCGACCTCTTCGACCAGCTTCGGGTTGCTCGGGCCGACCGTGATTACCATCGCCTTGGGGTTGAAGTCCAGCTCCTTGGCCGCGCGGATAAAGAGGACGGCGTCGTTGAAGTGTCCGCCGCCGATGAAAATATCCGGCTCCAGTTCCTTGAACTTGGCCATGATCCCGCTAACGTCGGCCACGTTGACGGGGTAGGTTTCGACACCGAGCACTTCGAGGCCGTACTCCTCGGCCCAGCGCTGCGCGCCATCGGCGACGCTGGTGGGGAAGGCGGTGTCCTCGTAGGCGATGACAATCGTTTCGGCGCCTTGATCAGCGAGCAGTTGTAAAGCCGACCGCGTATAGTTCACGGCCGGCGTCAGGACCGCGAACAGGTTCTGGAAGCCGCGTTCAAAAAGGGGCTCGGCCGCGCCGTTGCCCTCGATCATGATCTTGTCGTACTTTTCGGCAATGGCGCTGGCGCTCTGTGTCAGGAAGGAGCTGTACGGCCCCAGCAGGAAATCGACCCGGTCCTCGTTGATCAGCTTCTCCACCAGGCGGGCGGCCGTATCGGGGTCACCCTCGTCGTCGTACATGATCAGTTCGACCTTGTACCGTTCGTCTCCGACCTTGATGCCGCCGTATTCGTTGTTGACCCAGTCCAGCCAGACACCGTAGCCCTGGCGCGTGTCCTTGCCTTCGCGCGAGAATTTGCCGGTCTCGCTGACTGCGGCGCCGAGATAGATGATCTTTTCCGCGTCCGCGCCTGTGGCGGCGGATTGCGGCCCGTCCACCGGCGCGGGCGGAGCCAGCGAGCAGGCAGCCGCGACGATAGCCGCCATCAGCAGTAACGGGAGTATTGACAGTCGTTTTCGCATCATGCAGGCCCTCCGCAAGTCGAAGATTCCGGAAACAGGCATCGTCTGAATTGGCGGG
>DAOUHX010000400.1:0-10697 GCA_034428395.1 Caldilineaceae bacterium | reverse complement strand
GCGCAGAAAGACCAACCTGCTCAATTACGTGGCGCAGCGCAACTGCGTCGGCCTGACAATTCCGGCCAGAGACGGGGCGCCGGTCGCCTACGCCATCGCCGAGCTGATGCCGCGTTCGCGGCCGCAGCCGCCCGGTCAGGCCGAGATGCGCCTGCAGATTATCGACATCGCCGTCGATCCGGCAGCCGAAATTCTCGACGCGGCGAGACCCCTGGTTCAGGCACTCCAACTCCGCTATGTCGACGCGCTGCTCACGCTCTATAACGAACCCGCCGACAGCCGCCTCAATCCGGTTTTCGCCTCATTCGGCTTTCGCGTCTATGATCGGCAATATGAAATGGTTCTGGACCTGTAACTCAGCCGGCATGATTTTGCCCGATATAGCTGGTCCTAAAACCGAATGAAAGTGTCGCCAACGATTCACCTGGAGAGAACAGAGTGATGAATGACCCGATTCGTGTAGCAGTTACCGGCGCGGCCGGCAACATCGGCTATGCCCTAATCTTTCGCATCGCCAATGGCGATCTGTTCGGCCCCGATCAACCCGTCATCCTCCAACTCCTGGAGATCCCGCCGGCAATGGGGGCGCTCGAAGGTGTCGCAATGGAGCTGGACGACTGCGCCTTCCCCCTCCTCACACAGACGGTTCTGACCGATCAGCCCGATGTCGCCTTTAATCGCGCCAACTGGTCATTGCTGGTCGGCGCCCGCCCCCGCACGGCCGGCATGGAGCGTAAAGACCTGCTCAGCGCCAATGGCCCCATCTTCGTCACCCAAGGCCGGGCCATAAACGAGAACGCCGCGCCCGACGCACGCATCGTCGTCGTCGGCAACCCCGCCAACACCAACTGCCTCATCGCCATGCGCAATGCGCCCGACGTGCCCCACGAGCGCTTCACCGCTATGACTCGCCTCGATCACAACCGCGCAAAGACCATGCTCGCGCATAAGGCTGGGCGCCCCCTCACATCCGTGACAAACGTCACCATCTGGGGCAACCACAGCGCCACCCAGTACCCCGACGCCTTTCACGCCCGGATCGACGGGCAGCCGGCCGCGCCGGTTATCGGCGATGACAACTGGATCAAAGAGACCTTCGTCCCCACCGTCCAGCAGCGCGGCGCAACCGTGATTGCCACTAGGGGCGCCAGCAGCGCGGCCAGCGCGGCCAACGCCTGCATCAATCACGTGCAGACCTGGTTCGCCGGCACAGCCGCCAGCGACTGGGTGAGCATGGGCATCCCCAGCACCGGCGCCTACGGCTCGCCTGCCGGAGTCATCTTCAGCTATCCTCTGACGATTCAGGACGGCGTTTACAGCGTAGTGGATGGGCTTGATCTGAGCGAATTCGACCGGTCGGCGATCGCCGCCACCGCCCAGGAACTTCTCGAGGAACGCGACGCAGTCGCCGACTGGCTGCGCCGATAGACGGGCTTCCCAACCCGGAGGGAAATCACGAATTGCCCTTGCCCGGATCCTCAGGCAACGGCTCGATCCAACCCTCGCGCACAATCTGTCGGTAGTGCACGTCAACCGACTTCGTCAGATCCGGCTCCAGCCGGTAGTAGATCGCCAGCTGCAGCACTGCGCGCATTACGTCCTGCAACTCCTTGGCGAACGCGGCCCGGTCCGGCGGGCCCAGCTTCTCCACTTTCACGCCCTTGCGCTCGAAATGGTTCACCTGGCTCGCCACCTCTCCGCACTCCTCGGCCAGCCGCGAAACAATATAGAACGGATCGTTCCCGTCCTCGAAGCGATTGTTCAGCCCCTCGGCGATCCTGTATAGCTTCTCGATCATTCCTCGTATTCTCCCAGCCGGTCGAGCACCTTCTGAAGGTCCGCCGGCAGCGGTGCCTCGAACAACCGCTGATCCTCCGTTCCCGGCAGGCGGAGCCCCAGCCTGCTGGCGTGAAGAAACGGCCGTTCCAGCGCCAGCCGCGCCCGCGCGTAGCCGTACATTGTATCGCCGACAACCGGATTTCTGCGCCAGGCGAAATGCACCCGAATTTGGTGCGTACGCCCCGTGTGCAGGATGGCGCGTACCAGCGAATAACGCACCGTCTGCCCGCCAATCTGCGAATCGTAGACGCGCAAGCTCTCGTAGTCGGTCATCGCCGCGCGCCCGCTCCAGCCCGCCCCACCGCCCCCTGCCGGCAATACAGCCATCCGCTGCCGCTCGATCGGATGACGGCCAACCGGCGCATCGATGCGGCCCCGCGGCGGCTCGATCCTTCCCTCCAGCAGCGCAACGTACTCCTTGCGTACCGACCGCGCCGCGAACTGCTCCTGCAAAAAGCGCATCGCCGCGTCATTCTTCGCCACAACGATTAGACCCGACGTCCCCTTGTCCAGCCGGTGGACGATGCCCGGCCGCCTCTCCCCTCCGATTCCCGCCAGACCGGGACAGTGGTGCAGGACCGCGTTGGCAAGCGTGCCGGTCGCGTGCCCCGGCCCCGGATGCACGACCAAGCCGGCCTGCTTGTCGATGACCAGCAGGTCGTCGTCTTCATAAATGATGTCAAGGGGAATCTCTTGCGGCTGTAGCGTCGTGTCTTGCGGCGGCAGTTGCACGACCTCGACCTGCACCGCCGCCTCCAACGCCGTACCGGCCTTCGCCGGACGCTCGCCATTGACCTGCACCAGCCCGTCCGCAATCCAGCGCTGCACCGCGCTGCGGCTGGAACCCGGAAACTGCTCGGTCAGCCACCGGTCCAGCCGTTGACCGGCTGCCGACGCGGGAACGGTGAAATAGCGCACCGCGTTTCTGTCGTCGTCCACGCGTTGCCCTCTGCCCCCCGGCTACGCTTCCGACGACTCCGCCGCGCCCATTTCGAGGGCCTCAGCCTTGGCCCGCTTGGAAAGCTGTATGTCCTGGTAGAGGATGACCACCGCCAGGGCGATCACACTGCAAACGATCGAGGAGTCCGCAATATTGAAATTCGGCCAGTAGTAGACGCCCGGCACGCCGACTTTGACGAAGTCGGTCACGTAGCCTTGATGGAGGCGGTCAATCACGTTTCCCAGTGCGCCGCCTACCTGGAACCCGAGCAGGACGCGAATCAAGACTTGGTCTTCCGGCAGATGACGCAGGGCGTAGTAGAGCACGGCAACCGTAACCGCAGCTGCAATGACAATGAAGACCGATCCAGCACCCTGCAAAATGCCAAAGGCGGCGCCGTAATTGTGGACATGCTCAAAGACGAAATAGTCGCCCAGCGCCGGAAACGGAACGATGTAATCGTGCAGGTCAATGTTCTGGCGCACCAGCAGCTTCGTCCACTGGTCCAGCGGAATCACAATCGCCGCCACCAGCAAAATGAGCCAGGTACGCCTTACGATCGAACCGAACACCACACGCCTTTCCGTCATTCCCTCTCTCCTTTCGGCTGCGTTTCCGCATTCTATCACAGCGTCCGAAAGATGAGGAATGACCGCGTCCGTGCTATACTTGCCTGGTTTGCGCCGCTTCTATCCTGATGTAGCGATCGCGGAGAGTTTGGATGGCTCGCGAAATTACCGTTGCCCTCGTGCAGATGGCCCCCGGGCTGAACAGCGCCGAAGACAACCTGCGCAAGATGGGGGAGTTCATCGAGACCATCTGCAACACGCAGACAACCGACCTGATCGTCTTCCCCGAGCTCAGCTACACCGGCACGGAACTGGGTCTGCGCGCCACAACGCTGGCCGAACGCGTGCCCGGCCACGCCACCAACTACCTCGCCAAGCGTGCCGCCGACTACAACACGCACGTCGTCTTCGGCCTTGTTATAAAAGAAAAGGTGGAGAGCATTCTGTACAACGGCGTCGCCTGCCTCGGCCCCGAGGGCGACGTCAGCTCCGCATATCACAAGGTGCATCTGCTCGGCGAGGAACGCCAGGTCTTCCGCCCCGGCTTCCGATTCATCAATGTTGACGCCGATTGGGGCCGCTTCGGGCTCATGGTCGGGTCCGATATCGTCTTCCCCGAGGCCGCACGCAGCCTCACCCTGGACGGCGCCGAACTGCTCGTCCTCGCCGCCAATTGGGAGGCCGGCCGCCGCGAACAGTGGCGCGCGCACATCGTCAGCCGCGCAACCGAAAACGCCGCCTTTGTCGCCGCCGCCAATCGCGTCGGCGAAGAGCCCACTATCCAATTTGCCGGCGACTCGATCCTGGCCGGGCCGGAGGGCGAACACTACACCGTTCTCGAAGAGCCGATGGAGGGCTACGCCATCGCCACAATCGATCTCGATCGCGTACGCACAGTCCGCGAAGAACGTCAACTGATCCAGTTCCGCGAGCCGAACGCCTACCGCGCCATCGTCAGAAAATACTGATCCGGACTGACTCTCTGACGGAGAAGGTCCGCCCGTACACCGTATGGAATCGCCGAAACGAACAGCCCGTCACGAAAAATGACGAAAAACGACAAAAAATGTCGCAGAACCGAGCAAAAGCGCCCCGACCATGCTACACTCTCACTATCATGCAAAACTGCCCTGTCGAGCCGGCCCAGTTGGCGTCGAAAAGCGAGAAACCAGGATACCTGCTACTGCGTAAACTCAATGCAATTACAACCGCCGAACTGCCGCCAATCCTCGAGCCGCACGCCCCTTCCCGAAAAAAAACTTTGCGCGACATTTGGGGACATATGTCCCACTTTCGCGCCAAAACGGGAGGACCTCGGTCCCGTAGAAGATGTATCCGGACGACCGCTATGTCGGATTCGCACGCACGCAAAAGATGGGACCAACGGCCAGAACTGCCGGGCCGGCTTTGACGGGTCGAAAATTTTGAAACTATCGGTTTCATCAGGGAGTTGGCTTGGAAACACAAATACAGCCCGACGGGCCCCTACCATCCCGTCAGAGAATGCTCTACTGCACTATTGTTGGCCACTTTCGGCCATTTTCGGCCATTTTTCGTCGAAGCAAGCGAACTTTGCCCCAATTCGACGCGCAAGCCGGAACACTGCCATGACAGACCTGCAGCCGCTTGACTCCTTGTATCAGCTGCTTAACGGACCAATCGAATCGCGCGGCCGCTTCCCGGTCTACCCCCGCCAGGGCCGGTCTCGCCGCCTGTCATCCGCCTGTCGCCAGTGGACGGGCGGCAACGGCCATCCCTCTTGGGCCACCGAAGAGTGGGCTGTCGCCGGGACATCGGCAGAACGCGCCTTCTCCTGCGAACACGCCGAACGCGCCAACGAGGCAGCACCCGATCAAGCCGTTCACAGACGGACGGCAGAATCCCGCCCCGACGAAAGACTAGCTTTGAGCTGTTGGTCGAGGGTCTACACGGACCGGCCACCACTGACATTTACCAGGTTCACACCCTATGGCTGAAACGACAGAGTCATCCCAGCGACTGTTTCAAAGATTCAACAGTGGCGACTGGCAGGAAGATGCCGCTATGACCGACTACCGCGCCGAGTGGTTCAACGCCCTGCTCGTCGAGCGTGCCGCCTGGACGGCGAACGCGCCCGAAGTCGAACTGCTGGATACCGTTATCGGCGGTCCCGGCTTCGTCTGGTTCCGTTTCTGGCTCCCCGACCTGGATCAGCTCGTCGAAAAGTACTTCACCGCCGCCGGCGACGCCGTCGGCTTTTACCTCCCCGTCTGCAGGCCGCTGGAGCGCGACGACAGCGCCTACCGCACCTCCGATCTGATCCTCGCCATCTGGTATAATGCCGACAAACGCGTGTCCGTGCTGCGCGAGGCCGAGTTCGACGAAGCACACCTCAAACAGCTTCTCAGCAGCGAGGAGGCCGAACGCGCCGAAACCCGGATTCGCGAACTGACAGCCGCTATCTTTCGCGATGAGTTTCCCCCGCCGCTCGTGCGTAACTTTGCCATCGCTACCGATAACAGTACACCCGCTTCGCCATGATCGCGATCGTTGACTATGGCGTCGGCAACCTGCGCAGCGTCTACAAGTCCTTCGAAACGGTGGCCGGCCCCCTCGGAATTCAGGTCGATATCGTTGACCATCCGGTCGATTTTTCGCGCTGGAGCGCGCTCGTCCTGCCCGGACAGGGCGCCTTCGGCGACAGCATCAACAATCTCCGCCGCCAGGGATTTGAGACGCCCTTGTTGGACAGCGTTTCAGCCGGCCTTCCCCTCCTGGGCATCTGTGTCGGAATGCAGATGCTCTTCGACGAGAGTGAGGAGATGGGCGTCCACGAAGGGCTCCATCTGATCCCAGGACGCGTGCGCCGCTTTCCCGCCAAAATGCCCGATCCAAGCCGCAATGGTCGCAGCCTGCGCATCCCCCAGATCGGCTGGAACCAGCTCCACCGCCAGCGGCCGGACCCGCTGCTCGACGGCGTGCCCGACGGCGCCTTCGGCTACTTCGCCCACAGCTATTTCTGCGACGCCGCGCGCCCGGACGCCGTCCTCACCCTTACCGACTACGGCATCGACTACCCCTCGATTGTCCGCCACCGCAACGCCTGGGGCATCCAATGCCACCCGGAGAAGAGCCATACCGTCGGCCTTCATATCCTGCGCAACTTCATCGAGACCGTGGAGAGCCGGCCCCCGAACGAAGAACTGTGAGCCGAGATGACATCCAATGCGCTAAAGCAACTTTCCGCTCCAGAAAGCCCGCAGCCGCCGCTGCACGGCGCCGGCGGGCCAAGGAAGCTCTATCTCATCACCCATGCCTGTACGCGGCAGATTCCCAACCTTGACGCCGCCCGCTGGCAGCTCAACGACGTCGGCCGCCTCCAGGCCGAAGAGCTCGCCCGCCAGCCCTTCTGGCAGAATGTCGATCGCCTGCTGCTGAGCAGCGAACCCAAGACCCGCCTGACCGTCGCGCCCTTCCTGCAGGGCACATCCGTCCCGGTCGAAGTGGATGCCCGCTTCGATGAGTTGAATCGCACACCCGAATGGATAGGCGACTACACCGCTCGCGTCGCTGAAACCTTCCGCTGCCCCCGCGAGTCGGTCGCGGGCTGGGAACCGGCCGCAGACGCGCTGGCGCGCTTCCGCGCCGGCATCGCCGAATGGGGCGCCCGCCACCCCATGGAGACCCTTGCGATTGTCGGCCACGGGCTGACATTCAGCCTCTATCGCGCCCATCTGCTGGGCCGGTCCACCGTTGCGCTCCGCGATTGGCAGAGGCTGCCTTTCGCCGCGGTCGCCTGTGTCGAAAATGATCGCATCATTCAGGATTTCGCCGTGCCGCCCGGCGTTCCCAATCTGCCCAGGGGCGAGGCTTCAGATTCCACCGGGTCCGGCGGCTCACACTTGCACCGGCAGGAGAGATGCACAAAGCCGTCTCCTGCTTGATACCTACCGGAGTAGGTCGTGGAAGCATTTCTTGAACTGGAATTCGAAATTGTCCAGGTTCTGGCCGTTGTTCTCCTTGTCGCCCTGGCCGTTCGCCACGTGCGCCTACCCTATACCGTTGCGCTGGTCATTGCCGGCCTGGTCCTGGCCGTGCAGGGCAGCCTCCACCTGGAACTGACGCCCGGCCTCGTACTCGGCCTCTTCGTGCCCCCGTTGATCCTCGAGGCCGCCTTCCATCTGCATCTGAAGGACCTGAAAGCCGACCTTGCGCCGATCGCCGCGATGGCAGTGCCCGGTGTCCTGTTGAGCACCGGCCTCATCGCTCTCGTTCTCGTCGCCGCCAACGTGTTGCCGCTGCCGGCCGCGCTAATCTTCGGCGCGCTGATCTCCGCAACCGACCCCGTGGCCGTCGTCGCCACCTTCCGCTCCGTTGGCGCCCCCAAACGCCTGATGACGCTAGTCGAAGGCGAGAGTCTCTTCAACGACGGCACCGCCGTCGTGATCTTTCATATCATGCTTGCCCTCGCCCTGGAGGGCACAATCAACCCCATCGATGGCCTGGTCGACTTCCTGCGCGTTTCGGTCGGTGGCCTGCTTGTTGGCGGCATTCTCGGCTATGCCGTCGCCAAAATGATCGAACAGATCGACGACTATCTGATCGAAGTCACGCTCACAACCTTACTCGCCTACGGCAGCTACCTTCTCGCCGAGCAGTTCCACTTTAGCGGCGTGCTCGCCGTCGTGGTCGCGGGCCTGGTCAACGGCAATATCGGCCCTCGCGGTATGACGCCGTCAACCAAAATCGTCCTCTTTACCGTCTGGGAATACATCGCCTTCCTGGCCAACTCCTTTCTCTTCATCCTGCTCGGCATCAGCGTCAAATGGGAAGAGCTTGTCGCCCATCTCGTTCCCTCGTTGATTGCTGTCGTTGCCGTCTTGGGCGGGCGATTCATCGTCGTATATCTGTTGGGCGGCGCCGTTCGACTGTTTCGCCGGCAGGTGCCGCCTGCCTACCTGCTGGTGATGTCATGGGGCGGTCTGCGCGGGGCAATCAGCCTCGCGCTGGCATTGAGCCTGCCGGCCGCAATCGGCAACCGCCCCCAGCTTCTGGCCATGACCTTCGCTGTCGTCCTATTTACAATCCTCGTGCAGGCCGTTTCCATCTCCGGTCTACTTGCGAGGCTCGGCCTGACCCAGCGATCGCAGCAACCAGACGACTACCATCGAATCAAGGGGAAACTGCTGGCCATCCGCTCCGCCAGCCGTCACCTGGACAGACTCCACCGTGACGACGCCCTCCTCCCCACCACCTACGCAACCGTCAAGGGGGAGCTCGCCGCGCGCGAGGAACAGTCAAGCGCTCAGATGGAAAAGCTGCTGGCCGAGCATCCGGAGTATCACGAGCAGATCACCTCCCTGGCCCGTGCCGAAGCCCTGCGCGCCGAACGGTCCGCCCTGGAAGATCTGACCCGCAGCGGCCTGCTCAACGAAGAAACCCTGATCGAACTACAGGCTGAACTCGATCAGGCCATCGAACATGTCGAAGACTCGCTCGTCAGCTGAGCAGGCAAGTCAATAAGCAAAGAGAACAATGCGAATCTATCCTGCCATTGACCTCAAAGACGGACGCTGCGTACGGCTGCAACAAGGGGACCCGAACAAGGAGACCGTCTTCGGCGAAGACCCCGCGCAGATGGCCCGCCACTGGGTCGGACTGGGCGCCGAGTGGCTGCACGTCGTCAATCTGGATGGCGCCTTCACCGGCTCGGCCGATTTTCATCCCAGGGTAAAGCGTCTCTCGTCCGACGCGCAGCTGGGCATAGAAGGACTGCCGATCAATCTGAATCGCCTTCAACAGATTCGACAGGCGGTCGACGTCCCCATTCAGTTCGCCGGCGGCCTCCGCAGTTTGGACGACATCAAACTGGCATTCTCCCTCGGCGCCGATCGCGTCATCCTGGGTACCGCGGCCTTGCGCGACCCTGAACTTGTGCGAGCGGCTGTCGAGCGCTGGGGTGGAGCGCAGGTCCTGGTCAGCCTCGACGCCAAAGATGGCAATGTAGCCACCCACGGCTGGCAGAACGTCAGCCAGGTGAGCGCCGTCGAGTTGGGCCACCGCATGGCCGCCGTCGGCGTCGAGCGTGTCCTGTACACCGACATCAGCCGCGACGGGATGCTCAGCGGCGTCAACGTGCAGGCCACCTCAGCCCTCGCCGACTTGACCGGCCTTCAGGTGATCGCCAGCGGCGGCGTCGCCGGCCTCGATGACATTCACGCCCTCAAAAAGCACGAGCATTACGGCATTGACGGCGTCATCATCGGCCAGGCGCTCTATACCAAGGCCCTCGAGCTGCCGGACGCCATCGTCATCGGCAAAGGCCCTCGCATACGCCGCAGCGCCGGTATCATCCCCTACCGCTGCCGCGCAGGCCAAAGCGCCGTCGATGCCGGGCCGCAGCTCCTGCTGCTGTACAACCACTTCTTTGAGGAATGGCAGTTCCCGCGCGGCGGCGTGGAACCGGGCGAAAGCGACCTCGACTGCGCACGCCGCGAGTTTTCTGCCGAGACAGGGCTGCCGCTGCGCCGACTGCTGCAGGACCATCCCACCGTCCTGAGTTTCACCGTCAACATTCGCGGTTATGATGTCGAACGCACGATCGTCTACTTCCCGGCCGAAGTGGCAGACGGAACCGTGCGGCTCGGGCACGACAACCACAGCGAGTGCCGCTGGTGCAGCCTGGACGAGGCGCGCGATCTGTTGCAGGAGACCTCGCCTGAGCAGCTTCCGGCATGGCAGGCCGCCGCCCGTCTCCTTAACTATCGCTCTGGCTAGGTGCAACAGCCCGTCTACAACATTCCACGGGCTCTACGGAGGCTGAATTGCTGGCAAAACGAGTCATCCCTTGTCTGGACGTGATGGACGGTCGCGTCGTCAAAGGCATCAACTTCGTCGATCTGGTCGACGCCGGCGACCCGGTGGAACAGGCCAAGGTGTACGACAACGAGGGCGCCGACGAGCTTGTATTCCTTGACATCACCGCCACCCACGAGGCGCGCGACATCGTCGCCGAAATGGTGCGCCGGGTCGCCGATACAGTTTTCATTCCCTTCACCGTCGGCGGCGGCATCCGCACGGTCGATGACATGCGGGCCATCCTTTTGGCCGGCGCCGACAAGGTGAGCGTCAACAGTGCTGCCGTCCGCAATCCGGAAATCGTACGCGAAGGAGCCCAACGCTTCGGCAGCCAGTGCATTGTTGTCGCCATCGACGCCCGCAGGCGCGGCAGCGAGGATGGGTGGGACGTCTTCATCAGCGGCGGACGCATCAACACCGGCCTCGACGCGGTCGAGTGGGCGCAAAAGGTCGAAGCGCTCGGCGCCGGAGAGATTCTCCTGACCTCCATGGATGGCGACGGCACGCAGGAA
>DAOUHX010000399.1:0-2824 GCA_034428395.1 Caldilineaceae bacterium | reverse complement strand
TTCCCCCGCCCGCTGATCGACCACACCGTCTCCACAACGCCCTTGCGCACGCCGTACAGCGCATCGTGCAGGAAGACCGTCGCGTCGCCGTAGCCGACGATGAAATCCAGCACGTCGCCCACCTCTACGCTCTCGTTCGGCACCGACAGTGTGATCACCCCGTGCTCCGCCGAGGGCGAGATGTTGACCACGTTTTCCAGCGCCACCGGCAGCGGTTGCCGCTCCGCGCCCGGCAGTGTCTTGAACCCCGCGTCGGTGACGATACGGTCCGGTGCCGGGCGGCTCGTCACCACCACCTGCCCGAACAGCGCCGGGTCCGTCGGCACGCCCCACATCTGGTAGGTGGCGTCGCCGAAGATCGCGCCCCCGGCCTGGATCTCGGTCACCTCCGGCAGGTGCATCGTCACGTTCATCGTGCCGCTGCCGCCGCAGCTCACGATCTCCACCGGCAGCCCCGCCTCCCGGCACGCCTCCACCGAATCGGCCAGCTGCCCAATCGAATGCTTGATCGCCTCCGCCCGTTCATCCGCATCCTCCACCGACAGCGTATGCCCTTCCCACGCCATCAGCCCCGCCAGCCGCAGCCCGTCCTGCTCGTGGACCTTCCCCGCCAGCGCCACAGCCGCACTGCCCGGTGTAACGCCGGCGCGGTCCATGCCCACATTAAGCTCGACCAGGACAGGAATCTCGACGTCGATTTCCAGCGCGGCCGCACTCAGCTCGTCCAGCGTCGCCGTGTTGTCGACCGCGATCTTCACATCCGCATGTCGCTGCAGCGCGGCCAGCCGCGCGTACTTCTGCGGTCCCACCACCTGGTTGGCGATGAGTATGTCGGTCACGCCGGCCGCAGCCATCACCTCGGCCTCGCCCACCTTAGCGCACGTCACCCCAATCGCGCCGGCATTGATCATCTTATGCGCGATCGCGGGTATCTTGATCCCCTTTGTATGCGGCCGCCAATTCACCCCCGCCGCCCGGAAATTCCCCATCAGCAACGCGATGTTCGCATCCAGAATATCAAGGTCTACCCACAGCGTCGGCGTATCCAGCAACTCCTTCGCCCGTCCGATCTCAGTCATGAAAATGCCTCACATTTCTATTATTCCGCGTTGGTTGTTTCTGGTTCTCCCTGGCCAGTGCAGTCCACTTTCCACCAGCTACTGGCCACCGGCCACTGCCCTTCTACCACGCCGTCCAGCCCCCGTCCACCAGGATATTCTGTCCCGTGATGTAGCTGCTGCCCTCACTCGCCAGCAGCACCACGATTCCCTTCAGCTCCTCCGGCTCGCCCATACGCTTCATCGGCACCCGCTCCGCCAGCCTTTCAACGAAGGCCGGCTCGGCCTCCCGCACATTCTGTGACGGAAACGGCCCCGGGCTGATCGCGTTCACCCGCACCCCGTCCTGCGCCCAGTAGGCCGCCAGATGACGCGTGAGGTGGATCAGCCCGCCCTTCAGCCCGTGATAGTTCGGCGGGCTGTTCATATCGAAATCGGTGTACGCCTCCGGGTAGCTCGCAACCACCCCGTACATGCTCGCGATGTTGATGATCGAACCGCCCGCGCCGCGCCCGCGCAGATGGCGCACCACCTCGCGCGCCAGCAGAAAATAGCCGGTCACGCCGGTGTGATAGGCCCGGTTGAAATCCTCCGCGCTCGCCGTGTCGATGCTCGGCGCAGTGCCGCCGTAGGCGTTGTTCACGAGCACGTCCACCTGCCCCAGCCGCGCAACCACCGCCTCCACAAACGCCGGGATCGCCTCGCTATCGTCCTGCTCCAGCCCGAAGCCGGCATGGCCGCCGCCAGGCAACGTTGCGGCAAAGGCCTCGGCCCGCGCTCCATCGCGGCTCGTCACCGCCACCGTCGCGCCCGCCTCCGCCAGCCCGCGGCTCATCGCCGCGCCCAGCCAGCCCGCCGCGCCCGTCACAATCGCCACCTTCCCGCTCAGGTCCAGCAGCTCGGAAACCGTCTGTTCAGCCATTAAATGCCCCTGTCCGTAACTGGTTACCGCCGCGAATGCACCCGGCGGCCTTCAGCCATGCGAAAGTCTCTCACTGTGATCATAATGACAACCGCAATCCTGACCAAAATAACGCACTTCGCCGATTTTTTCCACTAGGCGAAAGGCGGTAAACTAAATTGGTTTACAGGTTGTACCAGCCACCGGCCACCGGCCGCTATCCGGAGGATTTCTCGATGTTGCTGCACGCGCTGCCGCTTCGCCTTATGCAGACAGTTGCCGACACGCCCGCGATTACTTTCGCTCTCGTAATCGCCCTGCTCGGCCTCATCTATCTCCTCGTGCAGACGCGCCGCGTCCTCGCCATGGACAACGGCAACCAGGTCATGCAGGAGATCGCCGCCGCCATCCAGGAAGGCGCAGCCGCATTCCTCAACCGCGAGTACACCTTCCTCGGCGGGTTCGTCGTCGTCATCGCCGTCATCATCGCCGTCTTCCTCGCCTGGCAGACCGCGCTCAGCTTCGTCCTTGGCGCCATCGCCTCCGGCGCGGCCGGCTACCTCGGCATGTTCATCGCCGTGCGCGCCAACGTCCGCACCACCGCCGCCGCCAGCAAAAGCCTCGACGACGGCCTGCGCGTCGCCTTCAGCAGCGGCTCGATCATGGGCATGGCCGTCGTCAGCTTCAGCCTGCTCGGCATGACCATTCTCTATTTCCTTTTCGACGGCGACATGCGCTACATCACCGGCTTCGGCTTCGGCGCCAGCTCGATCGCCCTCTTCGCCCGTGTCGGCGGCGGTATCTACACCAAGGCCGCCGACGTCGGCGCCGACCTCGTCGGCAAGGTCGAGCAGGGCATCCCCGA
>DAOUHX010000398.1:0-3577 GCA_034428395.1 Caldilineaceae bacterium | reverse complement strand
GGGGCGCTGCTTTACCTCGGCTTTGCTCCTGGACAGTTACTTCTCCTCGTACCAACCTGAACCGAAGAACAGGCCGTCATGGCGCACGATCCAGGCGTGCTTGCGCCGCTCCTCGCCCGTTTCCGGGTTCTGGAAGACGTAACTGACCCACTTGCCGTCCTCGGTCGCGCTGAGCACGTCATCGCCGTAAAAGTAGCCGGTCGAGTCTATGCGCAGCGCGGGGTCGCGACCGATCATTTCCGGGTTGTGATGGGCGATGGTGTAGCCGTCCCCACCGATAATGAACACATACCACTGCCCGTCCACGCTGTCGGCTGAACTGTGGTACGCAACTGCTGCCTCCCTGCCGTCCCGTTGGTAGCGCCGGATCGCGTCCTCCACAATCGATTGCGTATAGGCCGCCGGTTCATTCTGGGATGGTATGGCGACACAGCCCGCAGTGAGCAGACCCAGCAGCAGGGCCAGAGAAACAGTACGAATCATCGATATCTCCTTTTCGCTAGATTCAAGAGTCAGCAAACTTTTTCAGTTTAGCGGCAGACGGCCGCCAAGGCAAGCATTGCCTTTCCGCAATTGCAAGCGTATAATCCCAGTGTCGATCTGCATCTGCTCGCCCTTTGGATCACCGGGTCCGGTCATCCCATTTTGGTAGAACTGTTCGCCCTTGCTCAAAAGATGAGCAAGAAGGAATCGAGTGACTGGTATGCGGATCGGCGTCGGCTCAATCTTCCAGGAAAGCAACCAGTTCGCCGCCACACAGACCGACCTGCCACTGTTTCGCAACTCCTATGTGCATGAAGGCGACGCGCTACTGCGGCTGGCAGACACAGACTGCGAAGTAGCGGGCATGCTCGCCGTTTGCGCCGGGGCGGGCGCGCAGGTCGTACCGCTTGCGGCGGCGCGCTGTGTTTCGGGAGGCGCGCTCAGCGACAACTGCTACGCCTATCTGAAGGAGGCGCTGCTGGCTCCACTGCGGGAAGCCGGCACGCTTGATGGCCTCGCGCTGGCGATGCACGGCTCGATGGTCGCGGCTTCGCAGTTGGACCCGGAGGGCGACATTCTGGACGCGGTGCGGGCAATTGTAGGACCAGAGCTGCCGATCGTCATGACGCTCGACCTGCACGCGCACGTTACGTCGCGCATGGTCCGGCAGGCAACCGCCCTGGTCTCTTTCGCTCACTATCCGCACGACGACACCTATTCGACCGGTGAACGGGGCGCCGACCTGCTGCTGAAGACCGTGCAGGGTGAGATCGAACCGGTAATGGCGCTGGCAAAGGTGCCGATGATCTGCGGCGCGTGCAATGGTCAGACTTTTGGCGACGGGCCGATGGCGCTGCTGACCCGCCGGGCGCGCTGGTTGGAGAAGCAGCCGTCGATCCTTTCCGTCTCCTGCTTCCAGGTCCATCCGCACAACGATCTGCCCGACATGGGCTGCGGCGCCGTCGTGGTGACCGACAGCCATCCCGCGCTGGCGGCAAAGGAGGCGCGCGCGCTGGCAGCGGATTTTTGGGAGCGCCGATGGGCTTTCGAGACAGAGACGCTTACGGTTGGGGAGGCCGTGGCCCGCGGCCGCCGGGTCGAGGGTGGACCGGTGCTGCTGGTTGACACCGCCGACTGCACGGGGGGCGGCGCGCCCGGTGACAGCGTCGCGTTGCTGCGCGAGTTGTTGGCGATGGGTGTGGAGGAACCTGCCTTTCTGATGGTGGTCGACGCGACCGCGGCGCAGAGGTGCGCGAACGCGGGCATCGGCCGGATGGTCAGCCTGCAGGTCGGCTACAGTGTCGACCCGACCTGGGGCCAGCCCGTCGCCGTCAGCGGTGTCGTGGGCCGCCTGAGCGATGGCGGTTTCGTTTATGACGGCGGTCTCTTTGGCGGCACCCGGGCTTCAATGGGCCTCAGCGCGGTGGTGCAGATCGGCAGCGTCGAACTGCTGATTATGTCGCAGCCGACCTACGATTGGGGCGACGAGCAGTTCAGAAGCGTGGGTATGGACGTGCGCCGGGCCAAGTTCGTCGGCGTCAAGAACCCGATGAACTATCGCCGCGCCTACCGCGATGTGATGAAGGCGGCATTCGTCGTCGACACGCCCGGGCCAACGCCGGCCCATGTACGAAACCTGCGTTATCGACGGATGAAGCGTCCCTTTTTCCCTTTCGACGAGGAGATTCCAGGCCTGGAGATCCCGGTTGTCATGGGTTGAGAGATAGACTGGCCACAGTTGGGCATTGCGTTGAACAGGAACGAACACAGGCAGCTGGCCGGAACAGTGCCCGAAGCGCCCCCGGCCGCCTAGAATCGAAAGGAGATGCGCGAGCCTGCGCTAAGCGGGAGGCATCCAACAATGAGCCCCAATGTCACCCAACAGTTAGAAGAGTGTGTTGCTCGGCTGCGTGAGGGATGCTTGACCGAGGCACATTTGCGCGAGCTGGTCAAAACAGCCGGGGAAAGCGGCGCCAGACGTCAGAATCTGCTCTACCTGCAGACTGCTACCACCTCCGTCACCTCGAAAGTGGTTGGGACGCTGCTGATCGAGGAGGGCGCTGTTTCCGACGTTCCCTTCGATCCCGCCGACTGGCCCTACCAGACGGTGCTGGAAGCGATCAACGCCGGCTGGCGCGTCATCCGGTTTCCGGCCCAGTTGCTTTCCGGACACGAGCGGGATGTGCACGTCATCTGCGAGTTCATCCTTGAAAAGTGGGAGTAGACCGATGGCCTTCAAATCGCAACGCGCCGCCGGCAACGTCAGGCCGACCCTGACCGACGAGGAGATTCTGGAGTTTTGCAAGACGGGAATGCATACGCTTGAGGGCACAATCCCGGACTCCACCAACCGCTGGGTGTTTGAATACCTGGACCGGGAAGGCGCGGATCCCGTTCAGCTGGTCAGAGATGACCGTTTCATCGAAGAGGTGTTGTTGCATCCGGCAGTCACGGGCGTCATTCGATCGCTGTTGGGCGAGCGTTTTCAGCTGCCCGAGGTGATGGGGAACCATCGCCTGGCAGGACCGGTGGAAGCCAGAAGCTGGCATATCGATGGCGGCTCCAACTTCGAACGCACCTGCGAGTTGCTGCAGGTTTTCTACATTCCGCAGACAAACAGACCTGAAATGGGGCCGACTCTGTTTCTGCCGGGCTCCCATCTCGTGCCGGTCGCGCGCGAGGACTTGGAGCGCTTCGGCGACCTGGCAGGTCAGACGATGACTGCGGCGCCGGCGGGCTCAGTCTTTGTTACCGCCTATTCGCTGTGGCATCGCCAGCCGCGCAAGATCGACCAGTCGACCCGCAACCTGTTGAAATGGGCGTATTGGCGCACAGAGCAGCCTAAACGCGACTGGATCGCGGACCCGACCTTCGATTTTGCCGGCGCCGACTATACCTTCACAAATGACTATTTCAGCGGCGCTGCGCGCAAATGGCAGTCGGCCCCACGCGTGGCCGAGATGTTTTACTGGCTATGCGGCAAGGCGGATGAATTCCACTTGGTGGGCGGTGCTGGATGGCCGTACTCTTCCACCGATCCGGGAATGCGGGGCGCGGCGGGCTGAAAAACATCGTCAGCGATAGAGAGTTCCCT
>DAOUHX010000397.1:0-4468 GCA_034428395.1 Caldilineaceae bacterium | reverse complement strand
TTCAGCGGTGCGGGCGATTTCATCGAGCCGGCTGGCCTGGTCGACGCATTGTGCGACCGCGTCGCGCTGATCGTCGGTCGTGATTTCGTCGACCAGCGGATGTTCGGGAGCCAGCACCATGAAGGTGGCACCCCAGAGCGTGTCGGGCCGGGTCGTGAAGATCTCGATTGGCGCGCCGGTCTCGGTTGAGAAAGTGACCTGGGCGCCCTCGCTGCGGCCGATCCAGTTTGTCTGCATCACTTTGACCGGCTCGGGCCAGGCGATATTGTCGAGGTCGGCCAGCAGCTCCTCGGTGTAATTGGTGATGCGAAACTTCCACTGGTTCAGGTCTTTCTTGATGACGGGCGTGTCGCAGCGTTCGCAGTGCCGGTCTTCGCCCCAGACCTGCTCGCGTGCCAATGTCGTGTTGCAACTGGGGCACCAGTCGACGGGCGCGAACTCCCTATAGGCCAGGCCCATTTCGTAGAGCCGGAGGAAGAACCACTGGGACCACTTGTAGTATTCCGGGTCGCAGCTTATGGCTTCGCGGTCCCAGGCCCACATCGCACCCATTCGGCGCAGCTGGCCCTGCATGCGCTCGACATTCTGGTAGGTCCATTCCTGGGGGTGCACGTTGCTCTTGATGGCAGCGTTTTCCGCGGGCAGACCGAAGGCGTCAAAGCCGATAGGGAAAAATACGTTGTAGCCGCTCATGCGGCGGAAGCGGGCGGCGGCATCGCTCGGGGTCATTGCGTACCAGTGGCCGGTATGGAGGTCGCCGGAGGTATATGGCAGCATGGTCAAGGCGTACCATTTCTGCCGCGTCGGGTCTTCTACGGTATTGTACAGGCCCTGCTCTTCCCAGGTTTTCTGCCACCTGGCTTCGATTTCTTTGTGGATGTATCTGTCAGACATGGTACGAATCTCCTGTGACGGAGGATCTTCTGCAATTTTCTTCATTGAGGCCGATGGTGCTGGGAACAGAAAAACGCGACACGTGGCGGCGAAATCCGCTTCGCTGCGGCCTGCGCTCCACATCTCACGTTTTCGGTTGCGCCCGCTCAGGCTCGGGGACTGCTTTGGGCTGTACCCCGGCGCGGGCTATCTAAGCGCGAGGAGACCGCCGACAGAGATGCCGCCGGTGATGGAGGGGATCAGAGTTCTCTTTCGCCGCGCGCTGTTTTTCATAACGCGGGGCAGTATACCATTGCGGCTTGGGGCACGGCAAATGGGAGACATTATCTTGCGATGGGAGCTGCTCAGTCGCGCTGTCTGGTAGGCCATGGACTGGCCCCGGCCGACCGGCTTTGAGATGCCGCAGGCCCGCGGCCGGGGTGGTCACACTGTGTAGGCTCTGGGGAGAGATAGCCTGTCAAGCACGGCGAGCGAGCTATTGGTCTACAACAGATCCGTCGGCGTGGAGGCGGGTCTGGACTGCGCGTGGGACGTAGGGATGGCGCTCGGCGGCATCCTCGGCGAGCTCGATGCCGATGCCTGGTGCGTCGGGGACAATGAGGAAACCGTCTTTCTGGGCGAGGGCGGATTTGACGATTTCACTCTTGGGGGGCACGTCTTCGCCGACGGGATATTCCTGCAGAGCGAAGTTGGGGATACAGGCGGCGAGCTGGATGCAGGCGGCGGTGCTGACCGGGCTGAGGGGATTGTGGGGCACGACTTGGACGTGGAAGGCTTCTGCCAGAGCGGCGATCTTTTTGGCGTGGCTCAGGCCGCCGACCATGCAGACATCGGGGCGAACGAACTGGACCGCGCCGCGCTGCAGAAGGGCCTGGAACTCCCAAATGCTGAAAAAACGTTCGCCGGTGGCGATGGGAATGCCGATCTTGGAGGCGACCAAGGCCATTTCGTCGAAGTTGTCGGGCGTGACGGGATCCTCGTAAAAGAAAGGGTGGTACGGTTCGATGCCGCGGCCGAGCACGATCGCTTCGCTGGGTGTGAGACGGCGGTGGATTTCGATGCAGAGGTCGACGTCGCGTCCCACGGCCTGGCGGTATGCTGCGACGGTTTCGACGGCGTCCTGTATCATGTCGACGTGTGTCTTGAAGTATGGGATGTCGCGGCTGTCGTCGAGAAAGGGCGTCAAGTGGCCGACGGCGGTGAAGCCGAGCTCTCTAGCTTCGGCGCAGCCGGAGATCAGTTCCTCTTTTGTCTCGCCGAAGACATGGTAGTAGACACGTGCCTTATCGCGCACCTTGCCGCCGAGGAGCTGGTAGGCCGGTACGCCGAAGTGTTTGCCAGCGATGTCCCAGAGGGCGATGTCGATGGCGCTGAGCGCGCCCATAACGGCGGAGCCGCGGAAGTGGCTCCAGCGGTAGAGGTACTGCCAGTGGTGCTCAATGCGGAGCGGGTCCTGACCGACCAGGTAGCGTTTGAAGGTGTTGACCGCGGCCGCTGACGCCTCCAGGAATCCCCAGGAGCCCGACTCGCCGAGGCCGGTGATACCGGCATCGGTGTCCACTTCCACGAAGAGGTACTGGTCTGCAAAAATGGTGCGCACGTCGGTGATCTGCATCGTCGCCTCCAGTTAGCGGCAGTTGGGATTCCAGTCTTTGGCTGTCAGGCCGCTGCGAATGCGCCACGCCAACAGCCTCGCGAGCAGTTCCTGTTTCAGGCCGGTGAGGGCGGGGTCGTCCCAGAGGTTGTTGATTTCCTGGGGATCGTTGACGAGGTCGAAGAGCTGGCCGAACGGTTCGTCGAGATAGTGAACTAGTTTCCATTCAGAAGTGCGCACCATGGTCATGTAGTCGGTTGGCAGGAGACCATCGCGGCTGTGTTCGGCAAAGACGGCATCTCTTCCTTGCCAGGCCTTACCCTCCAGAGCGGGCAGCAAGGAAGCGGCTTCAAAGTCGTCCGGAACAGTCAGACCGGCCAACTCAAGGATGGTAGGGCCGAGGTCGAAGAGGGAACAGAGCTGGTCCAACGAGCGGCCCGGTGGGAAACGGCCCGGCGCCCAGACGATCGCGGGCACGCGGGTGATCGTGTCGTACATCGTCCACTTCTGGCTGTGGCCGTGGTCACCAAGGCAATCGCCGTGATCGGAGGTGAAGATGACGACGGCGTCTTCAAGGTATCCCTGTTCTTCGAGGGCTCGGAGCAGTTCGCCAATCATAGTGTCGATCATGGAGACATTGGCCAGGTAGTAGGCCCGCTGGCGGAGGCGCTGCTCCGGGGTGGGTTCCAGCAGATGGACTACGGAGTCGTGATCGACCTCGGAATTGTGAACGCGCATCTCCTGGAGTGGCGGGGGCTGGCCGGCGATTTCCGCGGCGGTCACAGGCTGTATGGGCAGGTCCTTTTGCAGGTATCGCTCGGCAAAGTCAGGCGTGGGGTCGTATGGAGGATGGGGGCCGGGAAAGCCGACCTGGAGAAAGAGGGGGCCGTTCGGTCTGGGTTTGTTGCGCAACCACCAGGCGGCGAAGTTGCCGACGAAGTTATCGGAGTGCAGATCGGCGGGCAGGTCCCAGTCGAAGGCACCGAGAGATTCGCGATAGTCCTCGCGCCGGCGGTAGAGTTCGCGTTGCTGCTTTACATGGCCGCGGGCGCGCAGGGCCTTGTCCCACTCATCGAAATAGTAGCGGCCCTCCAGGTATCGGTCCTTGTTTTCGACGACGTAGCGCTCGTGGAAGCCCAGGGGCGTCTCGAAGGGTGTGGTGTGCATCTTGCCGACATTGACGCAGTGGTAGCCGGCGGCGCTGAGACTCTCGACCCATGAGCGGGTCCAGCGGTCACCGTTTTTGAGTATTCCGGTGGTGTGGGGGTAGTGGCCGGTGAAGAGGCTGGCGCGCGCGGGCGCGCAGGATGGCGCGGTGATATGGCAGTTGGTGAAGCTGACTCCCTCGCGCACGAGACGGTCCAGGTGGGGCGTTTCCATGTAGTCGAAGCCGAGCGCGGCGATGGTGTCGAAACGCTGCTGATCGGTAATGATCAGAACAATGTTGGGTCGACTGCCGGCCATGGGGAAGGTTTCCTTGCGGGAAATGCGGGTCAGGCTGCGGCGCGGGCGATGGCCTTTTTGGCGTCGACACGGAAGCAGTCGTACTGGTTGTCGCGCATGAAGCGCTGCGCGAGGTCGATTGCCTGCGGCTCGGTGAGCAGGCCGTCGTTGATTTCTGCCTGCATTGCGCGCGTGAACCAGATGCGCGCCTGGCGGGCGTAGGCAAGGGCGGGGCCGGGGTGGTTGGTGTCACCGCCGAAGAGGAATAGCTTGTTGGCAGGGGCGGCGTGGATGAATCGTCGTACGAACTCGACAGAGCTGTAGGGATTGATGCTCCAGGCCCAGCAGAGATCGGCGTAGACGTTGGGGTAGTGCTTGGCGAGGGCGACCAACTCCTCGGTATAGGGGTAGGCGATGTGCATAAGGACAAAGCGTGCATCGGGATATTTGGCCAGCAGGGGCGAGAGATGACCGCTGCGAATGTAGTCCACGGGCATGCGGCTGTGCCCGGCATAGTAGCCGGTATGGATCTTTTGC
>DAOUHX010000396.1:0-8218 GCA_034428395.1 Caldilineaceae bacterium | reverse complement strand
CCTCACCGTCCCCGACGGCCGCGCCGTCACCGTCCTCGTCAACGCAACCCCTATCCTCTCCGAAACCGGAGAATTAGAGTCAACCGTCGTCACCGTCCAGGACCTGACCCCGCTCGAAGCCCTCGAACGGATGCGCGCCGAATTCCTCGCCATGGTCAGCCACGAACTGCGCGCCCCCCTCACCTCTATCAAAGGCTCCGCCGATACCCTGCTCGAATCCCCAAAAACACTCGACCCCGCCGAAATGGTCCAGTTCATCCGCATCATAAAGACCCAGTCCGAACGCATGCAGGAACTGATCGGCGAACTCCTCGACGTCGCCCGTATCGAGACCGGCGCCCTCTCCGTCTCACCCAATCCCGCCGAAATCTCCGCGCTCGTCGACGAAGCCAGGAACACCTTCCTCAGCGGCGGCGGACGCGACAACATCGCCATCGACCTCGAACCCCACCTGCCTCCGGCAATGGCCGACACCCGGCGCATCGTGCAGGTCCTCACCAACCTCCTCGACAACGCCGCCAGGCACTCCCCAGCCTCCTCCGTCATCCAGGTCAAAGCAGCACGGCACGACAAATACGTCGCCATCTCCGTCACCGACCAGGGCCGCGGCATCGCCGCCGAACGCCTGCCAGTCCTCTTCCGCAAATTCACCCGCATCACCGACGAAGTCCAGCACGACGACACCGGCCTCGGCCTCGCCATCTGCAAAGGAATCGTAGAAGCCCACGGCGGCCGCATCTGGGCCGAAAGCGACGGCGCCAACCGCGGCGCAACCTTCACCTTCACCCTGCCAGCCACCACCGGCCCAGGACACCAAGCTCCGGTAAATCTCCAGGACGCATCCGACACGGATGGACCGCCTCAGACCGGAAAAACCCAGATCCTCGTCGTTGACGACGACCCCATGACCCTCCGCTACGTGCGCGATACGCTCTCCAAGGCAGGCTACGCTCCCCTAGTCACCGCCGACCCCGATGAAGCCTTCCGCCTCGTCGAATCTGAACCCGTCCGCCTCGTGCTACTCGACCTCATGCTCCCCGGCAGCGACGGCATCGAACTCATGAAATCGATCCTTCACAACGTCGAACTGCCCGTCATCTTCCTCTCCGCCTACGGTCGCGACGAAATCATCGCCCGCGCCCTCGAATCCGGCGCTGCCGACTACGTCGTCAAACCCTTCTCCGCCACCGAGCTGGTCGCCAGAATCGAAGCCGCCCTCCGCCGGCGCCTTGTCCCCGCGCCCGAACCGCCTTCCGAGCCCTTCCACCTCCGCGACCTCTCCATCGACTACCGCCAACATACCGTCACCCTCGCCGGACAACCCGTCCAGCTCACCCCCACCGAATACAAACTGCTCTGCGAGCTCTCGATCAACGCCGGCAGCGTCGTCCCCCACGAACAGCTCCTGCGCAACGTCTGGGGCATGGACGCCGCCAGCAGCAGGGGCGCCCTCCGCACCTACGTCAGAAGACTCCGTACCAAACTCAAAGAAGACGCCCGCGAGCCCAGCTACATCATCGCCGTCCCCAGCATCGGCTACCGCATCGGCAACACCCAGCCGCCCGCCTGAACCAACCCCAACCATCCTCTCATCCCCATCCCAAAAAAAGGTTTCCTTCGTGCAAATTCGTGCCCCTTCGTGGATCTCCATCCCCCTCTTTCGCGCACAACCCCCTACCTGACATATCGCTTCCATTCCAGTGCGCCTTGGCTGCCGAAATTGATGAGAACCCCGACTCTGAATCCCGTGGCCTTCAAGTGATTAAGAACCTGGGCCTGCTCATTCCCAGAGAGACGCCTGATTGCCTTCAACTCGACGATGACCTGACCGTAGCAAACCAGGTCGGCATAATATTTCGCCGACAGTTGCCGACCCTTATAGCCGATCTCGATAGCTCTTTCGGCCTCGAAAGGGACCCCGCGCACACCGAGCTCGAGCTGCATAGCCTCCTGATACGCTCTTTCAAGAAACCCCGGCCCCAGCACGCGATGCACCTCCATCGCCGCGCCGACAATAGCATAGACCTCGTCCCCCAGAATCAGTTTCCCCACTTCCATCCCCCTCCAATCCATCCCCCCAAACAAAAAGGTTTCCTTCGTGCAAATTCGTGCCCCTTCGTGAATCTCCATCCCCCCTTTCGCGCACAACCCCCTACCTGACATATCGCTTCCATTCCAGTGCGCCTTGGCTGCCGAAATTGATGAGAACACCAACTCTGAATCCCGTAGCCTTCAAGTAATTGAGAACCTGGGCCTGCTCATTCCCAGAGAGACGCCTGATCGCCTTCAGCTCGACGATGACCTGACCGTAGCAAACCAGGTCGGCACAATATTTCGCCGACAGCAGTCGACCCTTATAGCCAATCTCGATAGCTCTTTCGGCCTCGAAAGGGACCCCGCGCACACCGAGCTCGAGCTGCATAGCCTCCTGATACACTCTCTCAAGAAACCCCGGCCCCAGCACGCGATGCACCTCCATCGCCGCGCCGACAATAGCATAGACCTCCTCCCCCAGAATCAGTTTCCCCTCTTCCATCCCCCTCCAATCCATCCCCCCGATCCAAAAGGTGTTCTTCGTGGAAATTCGTGCCCCTTCGTGGATCTCCATCCCCCCACGCGAAAATCCCGCCGCCGCCGGCCGGTTGCATCATCCCACCGACCGGCAGCGCCGGGAATCCCAACAAAACCATAGCCGCACAGACCGGGGGATGACTGTACGACCACAGGCCCCATCCACCTGAAACACTTACTTACGGGCGGCACTGCCCCGCAGAGAAGCTTCTGGAAAATCTCCCATCCGGACGGCTGCAGCCTGCCCAGTGCCTGCGCGATTCCAGCTTGCCGCCCGCGCCAGCGTGCCGATGCCACCGTGTGTGCGCCTCGCCAGCCAATCGCACCTAAGTCGGGCGCTTAAACCTCCCTGCAGTTCCTGGCCACTGGCAACTGACCACTGTCCACTGCCCTTTCGGCGGTCGGGCCGTTCCGGCCCTCCCTTGTGCGGGGGGACTCCCCCCGCAACGCCCCCCTGACACCTCTCCTACAGAACCGTGCGCCTACGTCCTCAGCTGGTGTGTCAGCGACTGGGAGGTAATGCCACCGTGCCTGCGCGATTCCAACTTGCCGCCCGCGCCAGCGTGCCGATGCCACCGTGTGTGCCCCTCGCCAGCCAATCGCACGTAAGTCGGGCGCTTACACCTCCCTGCAGTTCCTGGCAACTGGCTACTGACCACTGCAGTTGGACGGTCGGGCCTCTCCGGATTCCGATCGGCAGGCAAATGATGTCCGCAACGCCAGAACAACGTACCCTATGCCATCTCTACATCACGACCAACTGTTGATCGACCCTCGTTCTACAGTTTACAACCCATCCCGTTACAATTCAGTGACTCTTCGGCCAGTTTTGGTAGCAATTCAGTAGCAATTTCCCAGACACGCCTCAGCCGCCCGCCCCCAACTCGAATTGAATGCACATTTGTGCTACAATCCCACCCGATCGCCGGACCCCCCGCGGTGGGCCCCGTTAGCCGCACCGCCATGCTGGACCGAGCAGACTGCGGCCCCTCAGAGCTCCGACGAGTAAACCAGAGATGACTTGCAGCCCCAGGACAATCCGCACGGAGGAGGATTATCGGCAGGCGCTAGCCCGCGTCGACCAAATCTTTGACGCCGAAAGCGGCACGCCCGAACGCGACGAACTCGAAAGACTGGCCGACCTCATCGTACGCTACGAAAGCAAGCACCACCCCATCAACCCGCCCGACCCTATCTCTGCCATCATATTTCGCATGGACCAGGCCGGCCTGAAATAAAGAGAGCTTTGGGTGCGCAAAGCAGTCCCCCAAAGCCCTCTATCGCCAGAACGGCCGCGGACGCCTGCCGGAGATTCCACTCTATCCCTCCAAATGACGACGGCGCACCGGGCGCGCCCCTCCAGTCGCGCACTTGCGCTGTAGGGGCGGGCCTTGTGCCCGCCCTTCGCCCAAAACTGCCGTCACCACCCAAACGAAGCCCGCCCGCCTGCCCCATTCCCAGCAGCGAAAAACTGACGCCCCTCCCCGCAGTCATACACCCGCACGACCTCGATCTCCATCCGCTGCGGAAAATATCCGGGGTCCACCCAATCGTTCCCAACCCGTCCCCCGCCCGACCTTTGCCGCATCCATAGCCATCTCCCCCATTGACCCTACACCCGCCGCCTAATCTCCGCCTCGTCCGCAGCCGGCACGACCCGCACGGCCCAATCCAATAGTACTCCCTGCAATCGCTACCCTAGCAGAGTACCGACCGCCCACCACCCATACCTCAGCACCGCAGCCGCCGCCACCGCCTTCATCGCGCCCCCAAAAACCTTCGCCAGCCCGGACGGAACGCGCCCCATTAAGCCCCTCTTGCCCCCAACAACCTCCGAACCCTTCCCCTTCCAAGTGAACAGCATCCCCCCCGCGTACACCACGCCGACCACGATCGCCAGCAACGACACATGCCCGCCCACACCACCGCCAATCGGGATGCCGTCCAACTCAAAACGCAACAGACCCACAAACTGATGCATCCCGCTCCCCTCCAACCCCAGCAAGTCCACTCCGACGATCATTCCCAGCATCAAGACCGAAATCAGAATCTCTTTCATTTTCCCAGGCCCCCCATTCTCCCTGAAACGCTCGCGTGCGCCGACGCCCACCTAATTGGATTGTGACTAAACGCGCTTCTAGTCTTCTCCTCCGATTCCGATTTGGACGAAAACGACCATATGTGCTAAAGTATTCCACTTGCGCCCGATTTTACGGCGATGGGCCCTAACTTGGATACGAACATGCAATGATCGGAGCTCTATCTTGACCGAACAACAAGGAAACGCAAAGACCCTGGCCCGAGAGAAAGTAGAGTGGGGCCTCAATATGGAGAGCGAATCTAACGGGAACATTGCTGGAAAGTGTTTTCGCTGGACGACAAAGGGAAGGTGCAAGCGTTGTTGGGATGGGCTCTTTGGCAGGACTGACGATTCGGGCGCAATTACAGGCATCAAGTGCCGCTCTTGCGGAGCCCTTGTGGCAAGCCCTAGAGCACATGAGGAAGACCAAAGAATGGTTGAGGAACTATCGTCAAATCTATTGAATTTACGTTTTTGCAAACTTCCAGCGTACAGCGATGGGCCCTTCGCCTACAAAATTTTCCCGCAGATGGACAGACTCACAGGTGAAGAATTCAAGGAGCGGCTAAGAACCGCAAGGGGGCAAGGGGGATCGCCAGGAAAGTTGACCAGAAGCGATTTCCCGGAAGGCACTCCAGGCTACTTCTTTCTTCAGGCGCAGGTTCTAATAGCAGGCATAAGGCAGCCAATCAAGGCAAGCGAACTGTCGGTCCTTAGGTTCCCGGACGTTGAACTAAAGCCTGACGGATCAGCTGTTGCGCACTTTTCACAAGAAGAACTCAGAAAGAGCTCTTGGCAGCAGGATTACGAATTCATGGGAAGGTTAGGGAATACAATGAGCAATTCGATGATGTCAGCTTTTGCCTGCGAATTGGCGATGAAAGCCATCTCCCTAACCTACAAAAACGAAGCAAAGAAGATTCACGACCTTATCGAACTATACGACAATCTTCCGCAGGGGTGTCGCGAAAGGATCGAAGCAGACTACCCAGAGATTAGAGACGTTTTGAAGCAGGGCAGGAAAACGTTCGATTCATGGAGATACTTCCAGCACGCCCCTAGCGAAAAGGGCATGCGCGCCATGATTGACTCGGACCGCGCCCGATCCCTAGCAAAATCTGCTCGCGTCATCCTCGACGAGGCCCAGATGATGGGTTTATCGGGAAAGGTCAAGATTGACGGCAAACAGAACGTTCGAGAACAAAATGGGGGAAGAGACTATAGAATTGAACTTGACGTGACTGTGACGGGAAGCGAGTGGCCACCAAAAAACTGATATGTCCTTGTCCCAAGTTTTAGGGAAATCCAGGAGGCAATTGAGCGGCCCATACACAGGCCAGATACAAAGCCCTCCAGCTTCACGTCAGGAAGTCTCATTCCCAGCACAGGGGTACCTGCACCATAGGAGCCCAGCAACAGACTCAGTTGAAAAGCTACGGCACTTTTGAAATCTGCCAGCGTGCAATACCATTGACGAGCAGGATGAATACCAATGAACACCAACGCCATCGAGAATCTTCAAGTACTTCTGGCTAAGGCCCTCAAAAACCTAAGAATCGAGTACGCGCAATCTCAGCAGCTGACGATTCACTCATATCGAACGCTATTGCAAAAATGTCGCTCGGTTTATGTCTCTGACGAAAGACACCTAGCGCGTTCGATTCGACCTGAAATCACTGAGCCAAAGATCAAGCAAGAGATTTTGGAAGCAATTAGCCGAGAGCTCTCCGACTTCATCCGGGACGGTTACATTTTATCGGCATCAATTGTCTCTATCGGCGGTTCAAGGACAGGAGGTTCACCGGTCGAAAATCTTTTGCGCAATCTCCTGATTCGTGCCGTCCTCGATGGACCGGAAGGGGCAGCACAAGCCTTTGACAAGTGCTCAACGGCATCGTCGTGCACGTTCCAGCAATACTTCCTATTGACTGGAGTAACCGTTCCAGAGAAAACAGAAATATTTGAAGGCATAGACCTCATACCCTTGCCCATGTCAGTCAAACATCTCCCACCTTACTTGCCAACAATCTTTCCCGATCCCGACCCGTCCCCTCGTGTTCGTATCGATGACCTTTTGGGCAAGACGCTCGTGCGTGTGAACTTCGAAGTCTCACCGATATTTCATAGGCCAGCGGAGACCTACACGCTTGATTCAGGACCCGATCAGCACTTCACGATTATGCTTAGGGGTGCAGAGATCCCCAACCCCAACCTAGACACAATATGTCAAGCTCTGTCGGTTGCAGGCCGCCGCAGCGTCAAGTCAGTCATGACTTGGAGGTCGCTGTCAGACTACGAGATGTTTGACCTGTCCTGGGGGGCGGGCATTGGCGGAAGCAGCTTCACCGCAATTCAATCTGATGACTTTTCTGATGAACCTGTACGACTCAATTTAGCGCAGCTGGACAAAATCAAGACAATATATAGGGGTCTGACGGACTTGCCGACAGAAACTTGGGAAAAGTTGCGGATCCCCATTGACCGCTGGGCCAAATCGATGGCGGAAGATGAGCCCATTGACCAAATCATTGACCTCGGTATCGCTCTAGAAGCTCTATATGTTCCGGTCGGACGCAGCGAAGTTAGATACAGACTCTCTCTCCACGCCGCGTGGCACTTGGGAAACGACAAGAACCACCGACATGAACTCTACAAGGAGTTTCAGCAGTTCTACGACGCGCGATCAGATGCTGTACACACAGGAAAATTGAGAGGCAAAAGGTCCAAGGCTTCTTTCGATGTGGAAAAGTTTACGTCCCGCGCCCAGGACCTGTGCTGGCAGGGGATCGATAAAGTCATTGACGCCGGGGATATTCCAGACTGGCAAGATCTCATTATGGGCGAAGAGCGTTACCAGCCTACTTAATGCGAAAGACCCCATGTTAATTGGGTATTTCTTTTGACTGACTAAGGCAGGTCGAATGAACTTGGCCCCAAAAGCTGGACCACAGGCTAAGGTGGAAAATGGAGCAATTCACCGATCCCGTGCAGGGGCAGAACAATGGTCAAGAGACGGCGGCGACACTCGGCGGCCTACTAGTTTCGGATTGCGCTGGAAGCGCTTGAAGGCAGCAAGACGATTAGCCAGTCATCGAGTGAACACGAGATTCATCCCAACATGATACGGGCCTGGAAACGGCAGCTGCTGGAAGACGGGCCCAGCGTCTTCGCCAGCAACGGCGAGCGCAAGCAACGGCAGCAGGAGGCGCAGGAAGCAGAGCTTCATGAACAGATGGCGGCAGCCCGCCCTTGCGGACCGGGCGGCTCAAGATGGAACTTGAGAGGCTGAAAAAAAAGTTGCCTGCTTTGGTCCGTGAGAGACGGCGTATGGTCGATAGCCAGCATGCGACCCTGAGTGTACGGCGGCAGTGCGAACTTCTCGGGCTTAATCGGGCCTCCTTCTACTATCAAGCGGCGTCCGAGTCGGCATTGAACCTGGACCTGATGCGGCTGATTGACGAGCAGTACTTGCGCACGCCCTTCTATGGCTGGCGCAAGATGGTCGCTTATCTGCGTCGCCTGGGCTATGCGGTCAATGGCAAGCGGGTCAGACGGTTGATGCGTCTG
>DAOUHX010000395.1:0-66185 GCA_034428395.1 Caldilineaceae bacterium | reverse complement strand
GCACAGCGTTTGGGACGCTGGGGTCGGAGGTTCAAATCCTCTCTCCCCGACTTGCGGGTATAGCTCAATGGTAGAGCGCCGGCCTTCCAAGCCGACGATGCGGGTTCGATCCCCGCTACCCGCTCTCAGGCCTCCAATGCCAAGGTTGGATCGGTAGCTCAATGGCAGAGCAAGGAGCTCATAACTCCTGGGTTACAGGTTCGAGTCCTGTCCGATCCACTCTCCCCGCCATTTCCCACCTCCTCTTTGCTTGCATTTGCCCCCTGGGATTCCTCCCGTTCGGGCGCCGCTCGACCTGGCGTTAGCATTTACGCGCCTCCCTTCTGTCGAGACCCGGCGGAGTAACCAGTGCAATTGCGCCGGCCGATCCTTGCTGCCCGGCCGTTCTGCCTTTGGATCTCTGAATTGGGCGCACCGCCCTATGCTATAATTGCTGGGCGTACACCGCTTCACTATCTCGGACTTGCCTGGTTGGAATTCGCGAACGAGGACCACCTGTATGCAGAATCCGAAGAATCTGGCCGACGATACCGTCCAGCAGCAAACCCAGACGCGCAGCGGTTTCGTCGCAGTCATCGGCCGGCCCAACGTCGGAAAATCTACCCTCCTCAACCAGCTTTTGGGCCAAAAGATCGCGATCACCAGCGAAAAGCCCCAGACGACGCGCGATCAGCTTCTTGGCATCCGTACCGACGAAGACGCGCAACTCATCTTTTTCGACACACCGGGCATCCACCAACCCCGTAACAAACTGGGCAAACACATGGTCAATGTGGCCGAGCAGACTATCATCAACGATGCCGACCTTATACTTTGGATCGTGGATGTCAATACGCCGCCAACCAGCGAGGACCGGTTGATCGCCGAACGCCTGCAGGAGATTCAGCGTGCGGCCAAGTTGCCCAATCTTCTGATCGGAGCCAATAAGTGCGATGCCTGGCAAGGCGGCTGCATCGACGCACGAAAGGCCGAATACGCCGCGCTGCTCCATTGGCTCGCCGCTGCGAAAGGACAGGACTCGATTCCAGTTTATGCCCTGAGCGCAATCAACGGTGACGGAGCAGAGGAGTTAACTGCATCGCTTACCGAACTCCTCCCGCCAGGACCTCTTTTCTACCCCAGCGAACAGGTCACGGATCTTTCAATGCGCTTCATCGCCGCCGAGATCGTTCGCGAAAAGGCCCTGTTTCTCCTTCGGCAGGAGATTCCCCACAGCCTCGCGGTGTTGGTCACAGAGTGGAACGAGCGCAGTGCTGAGATGACGCACATCGCTGCCACAATCTATGTCGAACGCCACAGCCAGAAGGGGATCGTGCTTGGTGGCAAGGGCGCTATGATCCGCGAGATCGGTCGGGCGGCCCGTCCGGAAATCGAGGAGATGGTCGGGACGCGAGTTTACCTTGAACTCTGGGTCAAGGTGTTGCAGAAGTGGCGGCGCAATGAGAACCATCTTCGCCGACTGGGTTACAGGGCGTGACGCGCCCGCCTCGCGTTTCGCCTGTAGCCGGCGCGCCATCAGCGCACCCGAGCAGCCGAATCCTTTGGATTGAAGGCGCGCGCTGTGATATGATCGCCGCGTGCTTTTCCTGTTTTTCCGCGGTGACGAGCGATGAATCCACATACGATTCGCGTCCTTGAATTCGATAAGATTCTCAATAGGCTGGCCTCTTTCTGCTCATTCTCAGGCGGCGAAGAGCTGGCGACCTCCTTGCTGCCCAGCGACGATCTGCGCACAATCAGCGAATGGATGGAGCAGACCGACGAAGCATGTAGGTTGCTCGATCAGAAGACCGACATCTACTTCGGCGGCGTCCACGACATTCGCCAACTGATCGCAAAGTCCGAGCGCGGTAGCATTTTGATCCCGACCGAGCTGGTCGACGTGCGGACTACGCTCATGCGGGCACGGACGCTTCGCAATACGCTGACCCGCCTCAGCCGCCAGTTTCCGCGCCTGGCAGATATAGCCTTTGCCATCGAGCCGTGTGAGCATGTAATCGGCGAAATCAGCCGCTGCATCAACGACCGCGCCGAAGTCGTTGACGGCGCTTCCGAGGATTTGGCACGCATTCGCGCGCAGTTGCGCGTGGCCCAGGACCGGCTTCTCAGCACGCTCGACCGGCTGGTGCAAAATGTCGAGATTACACCATACCTTCAGGAGTCGATCGTCACCCAACGTCAGGGCCGCTACGTCATTCCGGTACGGTCTGAATTCAAAGGCCAGATTCAGGGGATCGTGCACGACCAGTCGGCCAGCGGGGCAACCTTTTTCATCGAGCCGCTGACCGTGGTCGAGCAGAACAATGCCGTCAGAGAGTTGGAGCTGGAGGAGGAAAAGGAGGTCCGGCGCATCCTCACCGAACTCTCGGACCTCGTCGCCGAGGAAGGGGCCTACATCAACCGGAATGTTCAGGTCCTTTCACAACTCGATTTCACCTTCGCCAAGGCCAAGTACGCTCTTGAGTTGGGCGCTACAGCACCACAGGTCGTTCCCTTCAGCCAGAAGCAGCCCGAAATCTTCGCTGGAATGGACGAGGAATCCAACGAAGAGCGTACGATTCAGCATCCGGGTTCGATCCTTGATTTTCGGCAGGCCCGTCACCCTCTGCTTGAACAAGAGACGGTCGTGCCTGTCGATGTTTTTTTCAGCGACGACTGCTATATGCTGGTCGTAACCGGCCCCAATACGGGCGGCAAAACGGTCACTCTCAAGACCGTTGGCCTGCTAACCCTGATGGCCCAGTCCGGACTGATGATTCCCGTCGAGGAGGGCAGCGAACTGTCTGTCTTCGAGGGCGTCTACGCCGACATCGGCGACGAACAGTCTATTGAGCAGAACCTGAGCACGTTTTCCAGCCACATGACCAACATCATCAACATTCTGGAGGAGGCTGACCCCCGGAGTCTCGTCTTGCTTGATGAGTTAGGCGCGGGTACGGACCCGGAAGAAGGTTCGGCACTGGCCGCGGCCCTGCTGGAAAACCTGCGCGATCGGGGAATAACGACGCTGGCAACGACCCACTACAGCGATCTTAAGCTCTACGCCCACAACACGGCCGGCGTCCGCAACGCGTCGGTCGAATTCGATGTCGAGAAGCTCAGCCCGACTTTCGAATTGAGCATTGGCCTGCCAGGCCGTTCGAATGCCCTCACGATTGCCCGGCGCCTGGGGCTGAACCCCGTTATCGTTGACGATGCCGAAAAAATCGTCCGTCCCGAGTCCCTCGAGGTCGAGAGCATGCTTGAGGACGTACGGCGGGCTCGGCAGGAGGCTCGACGCGTGCTCGAGCAGGCGAAAGAGCGCGAACGCCACGCCCAGGTCATCGAAGAGGATCTGCGCTATCAGATGACGCGCATCGAAGAAGCCCGCCGGCAGGTCGTTGCCGATACCCGCAATACGATGCAGAACGAACTGGCAGAAATACGCCGCGAAATCGAAAATTTCCGCCGCCAGATGGCCAAAGGCGGCGCCGGCGCGGGGGCGGCGCATGCCCGCTTTCTTGCAGAGGCCCGCGAAATCATTGGCCAAAGGGAAACGGACACCGACGGTCGCGTCGAGCAGGATGTTGCCGCCCCGCTATCGGCGGGGGAACGGCTCAGCGGCCCTATCGAAAAGGGCGACCGCGTCTTTGTGCCCAATCTGCAGGCCACAGGCGAAGTCCTCAGCGTTCATCATCGCAGCGGAGCCGCCCAAGAGGCCGACGTCCAGGTAGGCAACTTCCGTCTCAGGCTGCAGGTCCGCCGCCTTGAACTGCGAAGCAAAGCCCAGGCGACGCCTGCCAATGCGTCGGCGAACGCCGTGACCATTCAGACTTCGGCCAAGTCCGGCTCGGACGGCCGTGCCTCTACAATGACCGAATTGGATTTGCGGGGAGAGCGTGTCGACGCAGGACTGCAGCGGTTGGAAGGCTATCTCGATGACGCCTATCTGGAAAACCTGCCTTGGGTGCGAATCATCCACGGCAAAGGGACAGGGGCTATGCGGGATGCCGTGCGTGCCGCGCTGCAGGGACATCCCTTGGTCAGCAAGTACCGCCCCGGCGCACTGGGAGAAGGCGACGACGGCGTTACGGTCGCCAGTCTGATGTCCGACGAAGGATAGACTGCAACACATGGAACTGCGCGCTTACTGGGCGATATTGCGAAGGCGGTGGGCCGCACCCGTCCTTTTGCCGATTCTGGTGGCAGTGTTCAGCGCAGTGCAGTTACGGCCCTGGCAGGAGCCTCCCCCTTCCTACGCTGTCAACATGCGCCTGCTCGTCGGCGTTCTCCCCGTCGAGGAGGCCGATGGATACGATCCCCGATACTACGCCTGGATGACAAGCGAGTACCTGGTGGACGACTTCAGCGAAGTTCTCGCCACGGAGATGTTCGCATTGGCAGTCAGTGCTCGTCTCATTGAGAAAGGGCTCAGCATCCCGGCCAATCTGATTCAAGGGCACACAAATACGGGTGAACGACATCGCATTATCAGTTTGACGCTCACTTGGCACGATGCGGACGAATTGAAGTCGATTGCCGACGCAACTGTGGCTGAATTAGAGGAGAACGCAGAGTCGTACTTCGCCCAATTGGGGACGGCCGACGCCGGCGTTCATGTTCTTGATTCTCCCGTAGTGTTCCGGCAAGGACAGAGTGCCCGCGAACGAGTCGAATGGCCGGTAAGAATATTCCTGGCGATCATTGCCGGCATCGGGATCGCGTTCCTGCGCGAGTATGTCGACGATACGGTGCGCCGCCGCGAGCAACTGGAAGAGATGGGACTGACCGTTTTGGCAGCCGTGCCCGGGCGGGGCCGTCTTGGCACGACTTTGAGCGCCGCCTTGATGCGCAGGCAGTCTTCTAAGTGATCAGAGACAGTATGCAGCGCACTTGCTGGCCACTTCGCGCGCGGACTGGTGCGCCGGCGCGTCTTTCGAGACGGAGGGGAAAGTGATACAGGAATATGGCGGAGTCATTCGACGATTCGGCTGGATCGTTGTTTTGGCAGTTATTTTGGCCGGTCTGCTCTCTTATGGCGTCAGCTTTTTGCAGGAGGATATGTTCAGAGCAACCGTATTGGTCAGTTCCGTTCCTGCTCGTCCCGATTGGGGACTGGGCAATACAGCCAAGGACCTGATGCGGAATTTCGCACTGAACCTGCAGACGCACGAGGTGGCAAATGAGGTGATCGCCCGCGCCCAGCTGGATATGCACCCCAACGAGTTTCTGCGCCTCACACAGGTAATGCCGGAGTCTGAGAACTTTACCATAAGACTTGAAGCCCGGTCCCGGGATAGGATCGTGGCTGAAAACATGGTGAAGACCTGGGCGGACTGGTTCGTCGATGAGAGGACCGCCTACTACGCGCAACAGGACAAGCGCGACCGCATTGAGGTTAAGATGGTCACCAGGACGATTCAGGCCGTACAGTACCAGCCGCGGCCCTTGATCAATGCTGTCGCCGGCAGCGTGCTCGGGCTCCTGTTGGGAATCGGGCTGATTCTGTTGATCATGTTGGTGGAGACCGGACTCTTGCGCACCACGGACTCCGTGGAGCGGACACTCGCGATTCCCGTTTTGGGCGCAATCCCGGTGACGACAGGCAACGCGTCCGCCGGAAGAGACTCACGGAAGAGAGGAAGGCGGGCATCAACTGTCGCTGGACTGGGGACCGACTAGCTCTCCGGTTGTTTGTCTGCCTGCATCCTGCCCAGAACCGGACTTCCAGGTATCAATGTACAACAGGAAATTGGTGAATAAACGATGTCCTTTAGTCTCGTCACCCTCTCAGCACCACGCGGTCCGGGCTCGGAAGCCTACCAGAGTCTGCGTACCAATATCGAGTTTTCGGCCCTCGACAGACCACTCCGCTCTCTTCTCCTGACCAGCCCCGATGCCGAAACCAGGACAAGTGAAGCAGTGGCAAATCTGGCCGTCGTAATGGCAGAGGCCGGGGACAGGGTAATCGTCGTTGACGGCGACCTCCGCATGCCTCAGCAGCATGATATCTTCCAGGTCAGTGGCGACTCCGGACTATCGGATTGGCTGCATGATGGAGGGGATCCGGCGCTGACGGCGACGAGCGTCTCCCGGCTCAAACTTCTCGCGGCCGGACCGCTTCCGCCGAATCCCGTAGCCCTTCTCAGCTACAACCGCCTTGCGGAGCTTTTGACCACCCTGAAAAGCGAGGCGGACTACGTCCTGGTTGATGCCCCTCCCGTCTTGGCTGTCACCGATGCAGCACTCTGGGCCAGCCAGGTGGACGGCGCACTCTTGGCCGTCTCAGCCGGGCGCACCAAAAGGGAGCACGCCCAGCGTGCCAAGGAGGTGCTGGAAAGAGTGCGCACAAACATTGTCGGCGCCGTGCTGCTGGAAGCCGAGACCGCGACCGTCGGCGGTGGCTACGGGCAGTAGTTGGACCTCTCCGACGGCGTATTCAAACGTCTGTGCCGCTGGCTCCGACGACAGGGATCGATTTTACCCCGGGAGGAGGTCGAAGTCTCAAGTCTTGATTTCATGCCTGTGATTGCAGGCGCAATCGGTTTCGGAGCTCATTAGTGAAAGGCATACTCCTGGCTGGCGGCCACGGTACCCGCCTGTATCCGCTGACCACCAGTCTGAGCAAGCAGATTCTGCCTGTATACGACAAACCGATGATCTACTACCCGCTCTCGATGCTGATGCTGGCGGAAATCCGCGAAATCCTGGTCGTCAGTACGCCGACTGCGCTGCCCCTCTACCGCGAGCTCCTGCGGGATGGCACCCAATGGGGCGTAAGGTTCTCGTACGTCGAGCAGAAGAGACCGCGCGGCATCGCCGATGCTTTCGTCGTCGGCAGAGACTTCATCGGCGATTCCAGCGTCTGCCTCGCCTTGGGCGACAACATCTTCTACGGCCACGGGCTGCCGGAAAAACTGCAGGCAGCCGCGGCGCTCGAGAAAGGTGCCCGTATATTCGCCTATCCCGTTTCCGATCCCAGCAGGTACGGTGTGGTAGAATTCGATGCCGCCGGTAAAGCATTGAGTATCGAAGAAAAGCCTTCCTGTCCTCGGTCCAACTTTGCCGTGCCCGGCGTCTACTTCTATGACAACCGCGTGGTCGAGATCGCCCCGCAGCTCGAACCGTCCGCCCGCGGCGAAATAGAGATTACCGAGATCAACAATTTCTATCTGGACCGCGGCGAGCTGCAAGTTGAGACGCTTGGCCGGGGATTCGCCTGGTTGGACGCCGGCACGCACGAGTCCCTGCTCCAGGCGGCCAATTTCGTTCACGCCTTGCAGGAAAGACAGGGCATGATGATCTCATGCCCGGAAGAGATAGCGATGAGGAAGGGCTTTATCAGCCGGAACCAATTTCGCGCCCTTGCCGAGGCCCTTCAGACCAATCACTACGGCAATTATCTGATGCAGCTGCTGCGTGAAGAATTCACGGAGTCCCCGCAGTGATGGAGAAAGGAAAGAACGGCAGCCGGCGGCGCAATGGCGGGAAGCCGCAGCGGGGCAGCCCCGTTCGCAGCATTCCTGCCCTCGCGGCCCAAATCCGCCAGATCGACCGCTGTGAACTGCCCTCCTCCTCTACGCAGATCTTCTCAACGCGCACACTGGCGCCGGCCTACCGTGTGCAGAATCATACCGGCGCAAAGGAATCCCAGACAGTTGTTACAACTGTCTCTCAGGTCGCGGATCGATTGCGCCGCATGGCGAAAGCCTACGGCGAATGGAAGGAATTTGACGTCACGGCCTTCTTCGATCTTTGGCCCGAACACGCGCGGCGTCTCGTCGTGCTGGAGGAACGGGTAAGCACGGTGAATGTCACCTTCTTCGCCGATATGCTGCTTCCTTCGTTTCAGCGCATCGAGCAATACTGGGCGCAAGAGTTCTTCCCCGCCTATCAATCCGCGCAATCTTTCGCCCGCGGAGCGGAAAACTGCTCGAGCTTTACTTCGCATTTCCTGGAATTCGAACAGCCGAAAATGTGCGCCTACCTGGACAAGCTACTGGGCATCGTGTCAGATGCACGGCGCGAACTGTGGAATGACATCGGCTTCCTGGGGGCGACCGCAGGCGGCGATGAGAAAGCGCACTGGCAGTGGGCCTGGCGCATCCCCCCGCCCCCGGGGTTGGACGAGCGGCTGCTGCCCCCATTGCGCCAATTGCCGACCCTGACCCTGGGCGTCGAGTTCCCCTTACCGGCCTATCGACAGCCGGACCGCGTGCGCCGTCTGCGCCGAACGTGGGAAAGCGCCAGTTGGAGAGAGAGATAGCGCAGCGGGTACATGGAACGGTTCCCACTATGAAACACATCCTGGTAACCGGCGGCGCCGGCTTCATCGGCTGTAACTTCGTACGCTACCTCCTGCTGAACGACCCGGGCGTGTACGTTACGGTTTACGACAAGCTGACCTATGCCGGTCGACTCGAAAACCTCGCCGACGTCCAGAGCCGCTTCGGCCCACGCTACGCATTTGTGCAGGGCGACATCTGCGACGCCCCGAAAGTGGAAGAAACTGTCGCCCTGTTTGACATCGACACAATCGTCAATTTCGCCGCTGAAACCCATGTGGACCGGTCTATACTCGATCCCGACGCCTTTGTCCGGACCGACGTCTTCGGGACCTACGTCCTTCTTGAAGCAGCGCGCAAGCTAGGAAATCTTCGCTTCCACCAGGTCAGCACTGACGAAGTGTACGGACATATCGAGGGGAGCCATCGCTCCGGCGAATGCGACCCCCTGGCCCCCCGCAGTCCCTATTCCGCCAGCAAAGCCAGCGCTGACCTCTTCGTTAACGCCTACTTTGTCACCTACGGCCTGCCGGTAACGATCAGCCGCGGCGCCAACAACGTCGGTCCCTACCAATACCCCGAAAAAGTGGTCCCCCTGTTCATCACCAACGCGCTCAGCTCCCTGCCTCTGCCGGTCTACGGTGACGGTCAGCAGATGCGAGACTACCAGTACGTTCTCGACCACTGCTCGGCGATACAACTTATCCTGCAGGAAGGCAGACTCGGCGAAGCCTACAACATTGGCACCGGCTGCGAGATGACCAATTTGAACATGGTGGAGATTCTGCTCGACGAACTGAACGCACCGCACAGTCTCATCCAACACGTGGAAGACCGTGAAGGGCACGACCGCCGCTACAGCCTTGACGTAAGCAAAATACTTGCACTAGGCTGGGAACCGGACTACGACCCGGCAGAGGCCATTCGAGCAACTGTCCGCTGGTACAGGGACAATGAGTCGTGGTGGAGACCGATTCGCAGCGGTGAGTTCCAGGAGTACTACGAACAGGTCTATGCCAATCGCAAGACGCTCGAAATCAACAGATGAATCCTTCATCTGTCCGTCCGGCCCAATCGGAAGACTTGCCGGAGATGTGCCGTTTGCTTGCAAACGGCTCGCGCTCGTACGCAAATGTAGGCACGCAAGACCTGCCCGGCCTGCTTCGACAGAGTGCAAGTGCAGCCGTCCAGGTTGATTCGCAGAAAATGACAGGGCTGGTGATCCTTCAACAAGAGGATTCCCCCGGCGAACTGTACGCTGACGCCCCCGTCAGGGTGTCCCTGAGAGCAGCAGCAACTAAGCTCCCAGCTGTTAAGGCCCGCAAGCAGTTTTCTGCGCTCTTCGAGTGCGCCGAGGGGACGCTGCCTGCACGGTCGGCCGGTCAACTGTTTTGCGCCATCACCGACCAGGGCTGGCTGAAAGCCAGCTTGCGTGAAGCCGGCTTTGAGCATCACGACTCGATCCGCTTCTACGAAAGAATAGGACCTGTCGCGCAGACGCAGCACCGACCTGCCCGTCTGCATTGCGCGGACAGTTCGGACTTGCCGCAACTTGCTCGCGTGGATACCGCAGCATTCGAGCCGCTGTGGCGCATGAGCACCGCCGAACTGCCGCACTTGTACAAAGAATGCCGCCTTGAAGTCGCAGTCCTGGATGGGGTATTGGTTGGATATACCGCACTGAATCTTTACACAGATGGGGACAAACGTGACGAGAAGGCAGCCCAGCTTGTGAGGCTCGCTGTTCACCCGCAGGCACAGGATCTAGGCATCGGCAGGCAGCTGCTGGTATCCAGTCTTCGACATGCCCACGCGCAGGGCATCCACCGCGTCTTGCTCAATACGCAAGAAAGCAACCGTCTCTCGCAACGACTCTATGAATCCTTGCAATTCCGCAAACGCGGTCGCGCAATTCCGGTCTATGTCAAGAGAAATGCCATTCGCCGGGACTAACGAACTAATCCGCGCCTTTACTCGCGACGGCAGCCTGTCAGACCAGATGGATTCCCGATCAGAATGAGTGAGTTCCCCCGACAAGACTGACCCAGCGCGCCACCCTCGTTTCACGGTCATCCGCAAGACAGGCGGCAAGAACGGACAACTCCATGCTGAACAGGCGTCGTGCCGAAACAAACAGGAGCGGGATCGCAGCTCTGTCCGCTGCTGAACGCAAGATCTACCGTCACATCCTTATCACGACCGCGCTCTATTTGGCGCTGCTCACGCTGGGCTCCACCGGCTATTTTCTGCTCGAAGGCTGGCATTGGACAGACAGCCTCTACATGACGGTAATCACCGTTAGCACCGTTGGATTCGGTGAGATTCGACCGCTCTCGCCGGTCGGACGCGTCTTTACCGGAATCATGATCATCATGGGAGTCACAATCACAGCCTACACGTTGAGTACCGTCGTTGACTTCATCGTCGCCGGGGAGTTTCGCAACCTATTGTGGAGAAGGCGTATGCAAAGCCGAATCGGGAAGTTGACGGGCCACTTTATCGTCTGTGCCTACGGAAGAGTCGGAGAACAGGTTGTCAACGAGCTCCTCGTCAACAGGGTCCGCCTTGTCGTCGTCGAGATCCGCGAAGGACTTGCGCCGGATATGGAAAACCTGGACGTCATCCTGGTCGAAGGCAACGCCACCGATGACGCCGTTCTGATTGAGGCGGGCATCGAGCAGGCCTCCGGGATCTGTTGCTGTCTGCCGAACGACTCCGACAATGTATATGTGGCGCTTACGGCCCGTTCGCTCAACCCGAATCTGACAATCATTTCGCGCGCCAATACCCACGTGAGCGAAAGGAAGCTCCAGATGGCCGGCGTCGATCATGTCATCAACCCCTACGTAACCAGCGGTCGCCGCATGGCTCGCCAACTGATCCATCCAAATATTTTGGAATTCATGGACGTTGTCATGCACCGCGGGGAATTGGATATTCTTATCGAGGATATCGGCTTGAGCGAACGTTCAGCCCTGCGGGACCAGACAATCGCCGATACGGAAATCCGCCGCAGAATCGGCGCCAACATTCTCGCCGTGAGACGGTCAGATGGCGAAACCTTCGTGAATCCTTCCGTTGAATTCGCCCTGCGGAGCGGCGACACGCTCATCGCCCTGGGCACGCCGGAACAGCTGGACCTGCTGGCCACCGAGGCAGAAGACCAGCAGAGCCCGTAGGACCTTTTGAGCCCCCCTCCCAATTCCCGTCACGCATGGCCCCCACCCTCGTGATTGCGTCGTTACAGCAGAACTTGGCCGCGCGAACCGAGACTTGGAGAGAACTAAAGTCCTGCCAAAGCAGCTATGCGCCCTTGTCCGCCCACTGACATAGAGCTATAATCTGGTCGCAACGAAACTTGCATTGACAAGAACCTTGACGCTCGAGTGCAGTCTTCTCATGCCCTTTGTACACTACTGAATGTCGCCCGCAGAGGCGATGATAGGTCGGGCGTCGAGCCCGCAAGCCGCTTATGTCGGAGCGTAGCCACTCTTACCGCACGAGGGCGGTGATCCTTCGCAGAAGAAACTATGGCGACGCGGATCGGATCCTCACGGTCTACACACCTTCCTACGGCAAACGCCTTTTCATAGCAAAAGGAGCGCGCAAGACCGCGAGCCGAAAGGCTGGGCACCTGGAGTTGTTCAACCACGCCAATCTCCTCGTTGCCCAGGCCCGCACCTGGGACATCATCACAGAAAGCGTAACCGTCGAGAGTTACCTGGGTCTTCGGGCCGACCTGGACACCATCAGCCAGGCAGCCTACATCTGCGAGCTCGTTGACGCATTCGGCGGCGAGGACGACGAGAATCGGCCGCTGTGGGAGCTGCTCCTATTTTCGTTGCGCGAACTCGATGCCAAGACAGAAAGCGGGGCGCTGCTTCTGCGCTGGTTTGAACTGAAGCTCCTTACCCTGATGGGCTTTCAGCTTCAGCTCTTCGGCTGCCTCGGCTGTGATGAGGGGCTGCTAGCTGTGAAGAACTATCTGCACTTACAGGCCGGCGGCGTCTATTGCCCCGGCTGCGGTCAGACATTGAATGGCGCCGAACCAATCGCGCCGCAGGTCCTCAAGATTCTTCGCCACTTGACCCGTGTCGAGTGGCCGAATGTCCGCAGCCTGCAACTCCGGCAGACCACGGCGCAAGCCGTCGAAGGTGTGTTGCAACGCTACCTTGTCATCATACTGGAACGTCGACTGAAATCTGCGGACTTCATACGCCGCCTGCGGCTCGCACCGGTGTCCGGCGCCACACCGCCAGAGAACGGTGGACAAGCCTCGGCCGGCCATGACGTCGACGAACACTTGCCCAGCCCCGGCGAAGGCGGCAAATAGGCTGATGAAACCAATATACGCCGCACGTTTTGCCGGAGTCACCGGCCTGGCCGCCGGCCTTTATCCGTTCCTTGAATGGCAGCTGTTTCACCTGCAGCTTCTCGTCCCGCCTGAGACTACGACCCCCTTCAGCCAACTCCTTCCACAACTTGCGCTCGGGGGATGGCTTTCGCTCCTCGCCATCTTCGCGTGGATGACCTTGCTTGTTACGCTTATGTATAGCTATTCTCCCATTCATCGCGTCACCACAACGATGCAGTCAGGACTCACGCTGATTTCCGCCGTCCTCCTCATCCTTGGTGTCTTGCTTGTTATGAACCGTCTTGAACTCGCCGTTGCTTACGAAGGCAATAGCTCTTCCGCTGCCCCTATCGGTCTGACGTTGGCCTCGGTGGAACAGATCGCCATTGCACTGCTGGAAGCGGGGCTTTTGATGGGCGGTGGAGTGATGGCCTGGATCAGTTTCGATCTGGTGCTGCTGGGCAAACTCCCGGCACTGTGGATGGCGCCGGGCATATTCGCAGGGCTCGCTCTTGTCCCGGCGCCCATTCTCGGCCTGTCGTCGTGGCAACTCCTGATCGCCCTGGCCGGTTTTTTCCTCTTCTGCCTTGTACTTGGCGCCAGGCGCACGCTGCCGGAATCCTATCCACCTCTCGGATAGTCCGGCGCGACGCTTGCCTTCCGCCTACTCCGGGCGCATCACAAGCATTCTCAAGCCATTGACGACTACGATCAGAGTGCTGCCTTCGTGTCCGAGGACGCCGACCGGCAACGGCAGACGAAATTCGGGCACCAGGATCGGCGCCAGTATCGTCAAGAGTACCAGGGTCAGGATTGCAGCCACTGAAACACAGATATTCTGGCGCACAATGTCGCGCGCGCGACGGCTGAGGCGCAGCATGAACGGCAGCTTGCCCAAATCGTCGGACATAAGCACAATATCTGCCGTCTCTAGGGCAACATCGGTACCCGCGCCGCCCATGGCGATTCCGATGTCCGATGTCGCCAAGGCTGGCGCGTCGTTTATGCCATCACCGACCATGGCGACCGTCCCTGACTCCCTCAACTCCTCGACGACTTCGACCTTCTGTTCAGGCAGGAGTTCCGGGTAGACATCTTGTAGGCCGACTTCCGCTGCTATTGTTTCGGCCACATCCCGGTTGTCTCCCGTTAACATCGCAATGCGCGCCACGCCCATCTCCTTCAGTCCCGCCACAGTCTCGGCCGCGTCGACGCGCAGCGTATCGCTTACGGCAATGAAGCCAACTGCCTCCCAGTCCATGCCTGGGGCGCCGGAAAATGCCCTCTCAAACTGTGCTCCGTTTCCGGGCTCGGCTTCCCAGGCCCTCGACTCTTCTTTCAGACTGCTGCGTCGTACAACCAGGATCGCCGTCTTGCCCTGCCTTTGCAGTTGACGGCCGATCCTGCGGACCTCCTCGGGAAGGTCAACCGCCTCGCTCATGAAGAGCTTGGCGTTGCCAACGTAGACCATTTCCCTTTTCCCATTACGGGAATAGAGCGCCTGTACACCATGTCCGGCGACGCCCCGGAAGTCCCGCGGCGTCTCCACCGCCAGGTCCATGTCCTGAGCCCGACTGAGGATTGCCCGGCCTATCGGATGTTCGCTCAGGCTTTCAGCACCGGCGGCTATGGAGATCACCTCCTTCTCACTGTAGCCATTGAGCGCGACCACGTCTGTCACTTGGTGCTTTCCGTAGGTCAACGTACCCGTCTTGTCGAAAGCCAGTATATCGATATTGGCGGCCCTTTCCAGGTAGGCGCCCCCTTTGAAGAGCACACCGCCCCGCGCGGCCGAGGCGATCGCGCTGAGAATTGACGCCGGTGTACTGATAATGAGCGCACAGGGGCTAGCGACCACCAGGAGGGTCATCGCCCGGTATAGCGTCCGATCAAATGGCTCGCTTCCAAAGAGGATTGGAATCAGAATCGCCAGGATCGTAGCGCCAATCACCGTCAGGGTATAGGGCTGGCTGAAGCGGTCGATAAACTGTTGGGTCGGCGCAGCGTTATCCTGCGCTTGCTCCACCAGCCCGATAATCTTGCTAATCGTGCTCTCCGACGCACGCTTCGTGACCTCGACTTCAATCGCGCCGCTGCCGTTTATGGTCCCCGAGAATACCGCATCCCCGGCAGCCTTGTAGACCTGCATGCTTTCACCAGTGATGGGGCTCTGGTCGACGTGCGTAGTTCCCTTCAGCACCGTACCGTCTACCGGCATACGCTCACCCGGTCTGACGATAACGACGTCGCCGATGGTAAGAGCGTCGATACTCTGTTCGACAACTCCGCCTTCGGCGCGTACCCTGGCCGTGTCCGGACGGAGTTCGGCCAACCGGACGATTGCCTGGCGCGTGCGGTCCGATGCAAACGACTCCAGTGCTCCGCTGAGAGAGAACAGGAAGAGAAGCAGCGCGCCCTCCTCCCACTCGCCGATAAATGCCGCACCCAAGGCCGCCGCGATCATGAGAAATTCGATGTTCAGAACGCCCTGCCTGGCGCAGGCCAGCGCACACTTTGTACCGGTGTACCCGCCGGCAGCATAGGCGACCAGAGCCAAAACGACCACTAGCCACTGAGGCAGCAAGCCGCTCACTGAGCCGCCTAACCACCCAACGAGCAGCGCGGAGAGGGTTACGCCAGACAGCATCAATTCAGGATTGCTGCGCCAAAACTCTGCCGACAATGCGGCCCAGGGTGAAAGCCAAAGGGGCGCATGCCGCCTACTACTGTTTTCGACCGTCCGTTCAATGGAACGCGTGGACATACTTGCCACCTCTCGACTCATGCCCCGCTCTCGCGCGCGTCCAGCTTACGGCGCAAACCCGCAGCGGAACGTTCCGACCGCTTTTCCGGGCCGCGCAGCCATCGCCCGATCTCTTCACGTTTGGCCTTCTGGCAATCGGGGCAGAATCCGGTAACCTGCACCTGCAAGGTAGTTGCGCGGAAACCGGAATTCTGGAAAATGCTGTCCATCAACATGTCCGGCGCCAGGTTTTCCTGGAGGTCCGTCACCTGATGGCAGCGCAGGCAGACCAAATTGATGTGGGGCGACGCGTCCAGCTCGTAGTGGGTGTGCTCGGTACCGGCGCTGATTTCGACAATGGCGCCCAGGTCGCGCAGCGTGTTGAGCGTGTTGTAGACCGTGGCCTGGCTGATCTCCGGGTGCTGCCGGTGCACGGCTTCATAGACCTGAGACGGCGTGGGATGGATCTCTGTTTGTGCAAGAAAATCGCAGACTGCGACCCGCTGGCTTGTAATTCGGAGACCGGCGCGGCGCAGAGTTTCGATGAAACGGGCTGACATGGACATTACCTCGGAATACAATTAGAACCAATCTAAGTTTCGTTGCCATCTTAAGGCCTGCCGAATACACTGTCAAATCTTGATTAGAACAATTCTAAGTTAGACTGGGCCCCGGCCCCCTCGCGGAAATGTGTCCTGGCTCCCTTAATGAAATTTTAACGTTGCTCAATTCTAATGATGATGAAAGAATGATTTACTATGTGTTGGCCACTAACCCGCCTCAATCGCACCACCATGGGAATCTGGCGGCGGTTCCGCTGAATCGGTAAGGATAAGAGACTATGATGCCCTTCGACAGATTCACGCAGAAGGCCCAGCAAGCCGCGACGCGCGCCCTGGAAATCCTGCATGAATACAAGCATTCGCAGATCGACACAGAGCACATCTTTTTGGCACTGCTTGAACAGCCCGAAGGTGCTGTGCCCCAGCTCATGGCGGATGTCGGCGCATCCGCAGACGTGATCGCACGCAAGTTGGAAGCGATTCTCGCCGCCGCACCGAAGTCAAGCAGCGCACCCTTCGGAAGTCCTCCCACGGTCCAGGTATTCATCACCCCCCGGCTGAACCGGGTGATGAGTGTAGCCGGCGAAGAAGCCAAAAGGCTTCAGGACGAATACATCAGCACAGAGCACATCCTGCTGGCCATAGCCAGCGAGCGCAATACCCCCAGCGCCAATATCCTGCGCGATGCGGGGGTGACCAAGGAGCGGCTATATACCGCAATCGATGAGCTGCGCGGGGGCCAGAAGGTGACGGGGCCGGACGGCGAAAGCAAATTTCAGATTCTGGAAAAATACGGCCGCGACCTGACCCAGGCGGCCGCCGAGGGAAAGTTGGATCCTGTCATCGGCCGCGAGGAGGAGATCATCCGCGTGATGCAGGTCTTATGCCGGCGGACCAAGAACAATCCCGTCCTGATCGGCGAAGCGGGCGTCGGCAAGACGGCGATCGTTGAGGGCCTTGCACAGCAGATTGCGGTCAACGACGTGCCGGAGATTCTTACGGGCAGGCGGCTGGTCTCACTCGACCTGGGTGCGATGATCGCAGGTACCCGCTTTCGCGGCGAATTCGAAGAACGCCTCAAGGCGGCAATGGATGAGATTCGGCGCAGCGAGGGCGAGATCATCCTTTTCGTGGACGAGCTGCACACCGTTGTCGGCGCCGGAAACGCCGCCGGCGCACTGGACGCAAGCAACATGCTTAAGCCGGCGCTTTCGCGCGGCGAACTGCAGTGCATAGGCGCCACCACATTGGATGAATACCGGCAGCACATCGAGAAAGACGCGGCCTTGGAGCGTCGATTCGCTCCTGTCTACGTGGATGAACCGGACATTGAGAACGCGATCGAGATCCTGCGCGGGCTGCGCCAGCGCTACGAAGAGCATCATGCCATCTCCTACACCGACGAAGCGCTGGAACAGGCTGTCCGCCTCAGCCATCGCTATGTCGCAGACCGCAAGTTGCCCGACAAAGCCATCGACCTGATTGACGAGGCCGCAGCCCGGCTTCGCGTGGCGATGCACGCCATGCCCGAAGATCTGAAGAAAACCAAGGCCGCCATTCTTGAACTGACGGAAATCGAGGAGGGCGCCTGGACCGAACGGGACTATGAAAAGGCGGCCCAGACCAAGGCAGAATTGGCGCGGCTCAAAGAGGAGTTCAAGGCAGCGCTGAAAGCCTGGAAAGCGGAGACAAATCTCGACGACGTGGTGGAGTCCAGTGACGTCGCCGCCATCGTGCATAGTTGGACCGGAATCCCGGTCATGGACCTGCTCGAAGAGGAGATGGAAAAGCTGCTGCGCATGGAGGAGTCGCTGCGCAAGCGAATCATCGGACAGGAACGGGCTATCGAGGCCGTAAGCGACGCAATCCGCCGCGCGCGCAGCGGTCTGAAGGACCCGCGCCGGCCGATCGGCACCTTCCTTTTCCTCGGGCCAACCGGAATCGGGAAGACTGAACTGGCAAGAGTCCTCGCAGAGTTCCTTTTCGACAGCGACGACGCACTCCTGCGCATCGATATGAGCGAGTACAGAGATGGTCACACGGTCAGCAAGCTGTTTGGCGCTCCGCCCGGGTACGTTGGATTTGAACAGGGAGGCCAGCTCACCGAGCAGGTGCGGCGGCGGCCCTACCAGGTGCTGCTTTTTGACGAAATCGAAAAGGCCCATCCGGAGGTCTGGAATACCCTTCTGCAGATCATGGACGACGGCCACATGACCGATGGGCAGGGCCGCACGGTGAGCTTCCGCAACACTGTCGTCATTATGACAAGCAACGTCGGCGCTGAGTCCATCAAGCGAGGACCGCTCGGTTTCTCTACGCCTGAATTGGACGAGAGCACGCTCGCGCAGGGCGAATACAGCAAGCAGATGAAGCGGCTCTTCCGACCGGAGTTCCTGAACCGGATTGACGAGACGATTATTTTCGACCCCTTGACAAGAGAAAATGTGCACGACATTGTGGGTCTGCTGATGGAAGAGATCTCGCTGCGCGTCGACGAACTGGGTATCCACATTGAGCTGACCGAGTCAGCTTGCGACCACCTCGCCGACGTCGGCTTTCATGCCGAATACGGCGCAAGACCGCTGCGCCGGCTCTTGCAGAAGAGAATCGAGAACGAGCTGAGCAAGAGGCTGTTGCGCGGAGAGTACCGCACCGGGGACAACGTCTTGATCGATTTCGAAGCAGACGATCAGGAGGCGGAGGGCAAGCTGGTTTTCACCCGCAAGGAGCCCGAACCCATAGCGGTCGAGTGGTCAACCGGCAAGCCGGCGCAGGCCGGCTCGGAACAGGAATCAGAAGAAATGCGAGAGTAGGAATCGCGTCCCCGGCTTGCCTGCCAACGGTCGCGATTCCATTAGAGCCTATGCCCGCCGAAGCGAGACCTGCATACCGCATTGAGACCGAACGTACCGTATTGCGATGCTGGGCACCGCAGGACGCAGAACTGCTCCTGCGGTCCATTACCCAGAGCATTGACCACTTGCGCGACTGGATGCCTTGGGCATCCGGCGAGCCGTCCACACTTGAAGAAAAGATCTCGCTACTGCGCCGGTGGAGAGCGGCGTTCGACCTTGACGAAGAGTACGTCTACGGAATCTTCCCCCCTGACGAGAACGCGGTTTGGGGTGGCACGGGGCTGCACAAGAGGCTGACAGGCGAGGCACTGGAGATCGGCTATTGGGTCCACGTCGGCCAGATCAACCACGGACTGGCAACAGAGACCACCGCGGCCCTGTCCCGCATCGCCATCGAGGTCCACAAAGTAGACCGGGTGGAGATCCATTGCGACCCGACAAACGTGCGCAGCGCCGCCATTCCACGCAAATTAGGATTTAGACTGGAAGCGACGTTGGGCCGCAGGGCCGTTGGAATTGACGGTGCGTCGCGTGACGTGATGATCTGGACGCTCTTCCGCGATACCTATTCAGGTACGCCCGTGGCAGACGCGCCAATTCGCGCGTTTGACGTCGTCGGTAGCGAGATTCCATTGGCCCCTGATTGAAAAGCAGGTCCCGGGAAACGAGTACGAGTGCGGTGCAGAAGGCTCAGTCTCCTCCACTGTTGAGCGGGGGCCCGCTACTCGGCAAGAGGAATCTCGTAGAGAGCCACCCAGTCGAAGAGTCCTTTGGCCTCACTTTGACCGCGGGCCCCCACCGCCAGTCCGACGTCCCCGCTGGGCAGTTGCGGTTCTCGCACTCTGTCGACCACTGTACCGTCCAGAACGAAGTGGAGCACGGCCCCGTCATCGACGACGGAAATCCGCCTATGGCCGCCTTCCGCCAAGGCATTGGACTTTGACCACGCCCGGATCGTCCGCCACGCACCGTCCTGTTTCAACTGTATCTGGTACTTGCCCTCGCTGTCGACTACCAATAGGTAGAAACTGTCGTCATTCTGGTAACGGGCTATCACACCACCGTAGCCCCAGGCGTACTCCGGTTGCGCCGCCAGGCGCAGGTCCGCTTCAAATCTGTACCCCCCCAAGTCGGGCTGACCGAGCGTCGCCCAAGCCAGGGCTCCGGCGCGCTTGATTCGAACCTGGTATAGGTCACCCACGTAGGACAGTTCGGCCTCGGAATCCGCGCGGATTGGCAGGGGGAAGAACGGATCGGAGAAGTCGTCGCGCGCGATTAGGCGCTTTTCGGCAGGCGGTGCAAACTGCTCCCCTCCGGCAGAGCTTGTCCCGAAAGGCGACGCGTTCCAGACGCGCCACGATCCAATGACAGCTGCAGCGATCAGAAGTGCGATGAGCCAAAAGGGGACTGCCGGTTTCGCTTCCGGCGGGCTGTGAACAACCGTCTTGGCAGTTGGCCGGTGAGGGGACAAGCCAATTGACTCGCGTTTGCGCGCCCGCTCCTCCAGCACTGTTGAGTGGTTTTCCGCTCTGGACATACGAAGGGCAAACGGCCTTACGTCTACAGGTCGAATGTCTGTAGGCCTGCCATTCCAGCCGGGCCTGGCAAGGCAATTCCGGTCGAACGGCAGCCGGCTCCGCTAGCCAATTCTGAAGAGATTGAGCACTGCCGCCATGCAGCCGGGGCCCGGATTCGGACTCGGGGGCGCAGGGACTGGAAGCGATGGTTTGTGTGGCGGGGGCTGCTGTCCCGTATCTGCAAACTGCGCTGCCGTCAATGCGTCAATGCGGCCGTCGCCTTGGATGTACTTGTCTTCTGGGGTGGGCCCGGACTCGGTTATGTTGATGTTCACAGATGTAGCCATCAGCATCTTCTTGACGGCTGCCGGCTCAAGCCCTGAGTCGGCCTTCAGCATGAGCGCGCAAAGACCGGCCACGTGCGGGCAGGACATACTGGTACCGCTCGCTGTCGTATAGTGATCGTCAACGACCTGGCCGACCGAGGTGCCCGTCGCACGGCAGGCCACGATCCGGCTGCCGGGTGCAACCACGTCAGGCTTCACGCGACCGTCGGCCGTTGGGCCCCGGCTGCTGAAGCGAGCGACACTGTCCTGATCGGTTGACGCACCGACCGTGATCACCTTGTCCGCCGCGCCGGGGCTGCCGATTGTTCGCTGCCGGGGGCCGCTGTTACCTGCAGCAACGACCATCACCTTTCCCAAATCGACGATGGCGTTGCACATCGTGCTGAGGGCATCGGACCCATCGCTGGCGCCCCGGCTGCCCAGCGAAAGGTTGAGAACATCCGCGCCGTTCTGCGCAGCCCACTCAAGCCCGGCCATCACATTGCTCATGCGTCCGCTGCCGTTGTCGGCCAGCGCTTTGGCCGCCATTATCGTCGCGCCCGGCGCCACGCCAATGTACTTGCCTCCGCTGGCAGCGCCCGTGCCCGCGGCAATCGAGGCAACATGGGTGCCGTGGCCGTTTCCGTCCTCTGCCGATCCTTTGCCGCTGAAGTCAGCGGTCAATCCGACCCGCCCAGCAAAGTCCGGATGGGTAGCGTCGATGCCGGTGTCGACAATGCATATCGTGACGCCCTCGCCATCGTTCCTCAGCTGCTCCCACACCTGGGGGGCCCTGATGTGGGGCGTCGATACATCGAGGAGAATGTGTACGTCTTCATCAAGCCAGATTTCGGCCACGTCGTCCGAAACCGAGAGCTCATCCAGCGTCCCAACTTCCAGGGAGAGGGCTGTCGCGGGAATCAGGCTGAACTCCTGGTTTACCTTGATCGCCCCAACGCCTGCTGTCAGCCTGCCAATATTGCGCTGACTGCCGGGGGAGTGAAACCTGATGATCACCTGTACTTGATCGTTTACTTCCCTTGCCCTCTCGATCACATCGCGGACATGGGCAGGGAATTTGTCGGAATACATTCTGGCGCAGTCCTCAACTTAGCTCTCGATGCCCCTGTCCATCCGGGCCGGAAGGGCAAGGCAATTCATCCGGAAGGGCAGACCGTCGCAAAGAACCCACCCTCTGACGGCCTGATTCGCCGTCCTTCAAATACCGAATCTTGACAATCGAACTATGTGGCGCGATCGCTACAAATCGGGCGGAGGCTATAGAGCCTCGACCGGCCTGTCTTCCTCAACACGGACCAGCCACGGCTCATGCAATAACGCGTTCAATGCAACTCCCGGGCCGCTGACGGCAAAGCAGGGAACAATTGTCGTCTGATGCCGGACGACGAATCCGGCACGCTCGATGGCAGCGCGCTGTTCCTGGCCGCTTTCCTCAACGCGCAGGAGCAGGTACAGGTTTTCGGACGGCTCGCGCGCAATCCTGGTGAGTAATTCGCGTGTGCACTTCGACATTGAATCGGAGGTCATAAGGTCCAAGTCGATTCTTGGCGCAGCAACACTTCACAGTCTATCAGAATTGCGCGCGCGATGGGAAATGCGCAATCTTTCTGTACGATTGCCTGGCTGTCGGCAAGGCGAGTGTGAGCCCTCTTTCGATCCGCGGCTGAGCAAAATTGCCGAACCGCGCGATCACGCGCCTGCACGCCTGAGCGGCGACGGACGCGCGGGCGTCCCTGTCTTTTCCCTTACCGCCTCTTCATGGCAGCGTAAAACGGCCGGCTGGCCGCAAATGGCAAGGAGAATCCGCCTAGAACGCGAACTCACGCGAAGGGCTGTCGTCGCAGCCCTTCGTTAGACTTCGCAACTCAATCTGGTTGGTCGGGAGAATTGAAACTCTAAGTCCCAAAGCGGGATCACGCTAGTTCAGATAGTCGTACGCAATCAGCGTAAGAAACTCGACGAAGTCATCGGTCAGGATCAATTGGTCAAGAATCTCAGCCGCTTCCTCCAACCTTCCTGGTCCAAACTCGCCTAACCTTTTCAACTCCTCGTCGCGTATCTGCTGATACAGGTCCCTGGTAACAGGCCGGCCGTCATCCAGCTTGGCCTGGTTTCTGATCCACTGCCAGATCTGCGACCGCGAGATTTCGGCGGTGGCCGCGTCCTCCATCAGATTGTAAATCGCCGCGGCGCCGTTGCCCAGCAGCCAAGCATTCAAGTACTGCAGCGAGACATCGATGTTCGTACGTAAGCCTTCCTCGGTAATCGTACCGCCCGGAACGCCTACAGCGAGGATCTGGTCTGCCGTAACCGACACGTCCTCCCTCATGCGATGCTTTTGGTGCGGCGCCCCGCCGGTGGCCTCCTCAAATATCGAACGCGCCAACGAGACTAGATCGGGATGGGCCACCCATGTGCCATCGCAGCCATCTTGCGATTCGCGCTCCTTGTCAGCCCGCACCTTGGCCAGTGCTTGCTCGTTAATCTCCGGATCGCGACGGCTCGGGATGAATGCAGCCATTCCGCCAATGGCGTGAGCGCCCCGTTTGTGACACGTTCGAACCAGTAGCTCAGTGTAGGCGCGCATGAAGGGCGTCGTCATGGTCACCTGCGCCCGGTCCGGCAAAACCGTGCCTTCATTTCTGGCGAACTTCTTGATGGCGCTGAAAATGTAGTCCCAGCGACCCGCATTCAGGCCCGCCGAATAGTCCCGCAGCTCGTAGAGAATCTCCTCCATTTCAAGCGCGGCCAGAATCGTTTCGATCAGGACAGTTGCGCGAAAGGAGCCATGCGGGATCCCGAGCGCCTCCTCCGCGTGGGCAAACACTTCTGCCCAAAGTCTCGCCTCCAGGTGGCTTTCAAGTTTTGGTAGATAGAAGTAGCACGAAGTGCCGCGCCGTTGCCGCTCCGCCGCGTTGTGGAAGACGTACAGCCCAACGTCGAACAGGCTGGCAGAAATAGGCTCACCGTTCACCAGGACGTTCTTTTCCACAAGGTGCCAGCCGCGCGGCCGCACAAGAAGCGTGGCGATCTCTTCATTCAATTCATAAACCCGCCCTCTGGCCTCGTCCTCAAGCCTAATCTGCCCGCGCACGGCATCGAACAGGTTGAGCTGACCGCCCACGCAATTCTCCCACGTCGGGGAGTTGGCGTCCTCGAAGTCGGCCATGAAAACATCCGCGCCGGAGTTCAGCGCATTGATCACCATCTTGCGATCGACCGGCCCGGTAATTTCTGCCCAACGTTGCTGCAGATCGTCGGGCGTTCCAGTCACCTGCCAATCGCCTTTGCGGACGTCATCCGTCTCCGCCAAAAAACCCGGGGCCTCGCCTGCATCCATGCGCGTCTGCCGGGCATTCCGCGCGAATAGGAGCTCCTGGCGACGCGGATCAAACTTTACGTGCAATTCGGCGACAAAGGCCAGCGCTTCTGCAGTAAGAATCGCCTCTGAAGCGGGCAGCGACGCCCCCACGACTGTTACGTCCACCTGTGCCGTCCCGGGTGAATTCTCCTGTGACATGAAATGCTCCTTATGAAAGGGAAAGGGGCTATGAAGTACCGCCCAAGCATACCGAAATCGACAGGAGTCGTCAACACTGTGCCCAACCATGTGTGCAGTCCAAAGCAGGGGTACGAAGCCCTCTACCCCGCGCAGCAACCGAGCCATACCCGGCCCCGCAGTTCCTGGCCACTAACCACTATCCACTATCCACTATCCACTATCCACTATCCACTATCCACTATCCACTATCCACTATCCACTATCCACTATCCACTGCTTCTGGACGGTCGGGCCGTTCCGGCCCTCCCTTGTGCGGGGGGACTCCCCCCGCAACGCCCCCCTGAAGCCTCTCCTCGCGCCACGCGTAGGATCTGATGCAGCCCAGTGCAACGGCGTCCCGGCGCACTGCCACCGTGCGTGCGCGCTTCCACCGTGTCGCCGGCCCGCCGTGTGCCGATGCCGCCGAGTATGCCCGCTTCCACCCCATCGCGCCTTCGACCAGCGCCCACCGCCCCCTGCAGTTCCTAACCACCATCCACTATTCACTATTCACTATCCACTATCCACTATCCACTATCCACTGTCCACTATCCACTGCCATTCGAGCTTCGGCAGCTCCAGCCACCGCTTGCATGTATCCCCCGCCCTTCGATTCCCATCCCAAAGTATGAGCCGCACACCCCAACGATCGCAGCGTTTGATGGCGGACAGGCCCTATAGTAAAGTTTTTCCTCAGCCGCTATGGGTGCAAGTGGAAGGAGACCGAATGAACAAGAGTTCCGAACAATCCCCTGAAATTGACTGCCGCTCTTGTCTGCCTTTGGATTCGCCCGATGCTGCGCTGCCTCTGGTCGGCGGCAAAGCGCTGAACCTGGCAAGGCTGGTCCGAGGAGGATTTCGTGTACCAGGCGGATTCATCGTTACGGTCCACGCTTATTCGGACTTCATAAACTCCGCAGGGCTGGCCGGCGCAATTGCCGAAGAGATAGCCTCGATCGACACTGACGATCCCGCTGCGCTCGCCGCGCATTCAAAACGTCTACGCGCCCGCATTAATGAGAGCCCGATACCCCCCGGTCTGGCCGCCTCTATCCGCCAATCTTACGCCGCGCTGGGAACGCCCCCCGTGGCCGTCCGCTCCTCGGCTACTGCCGAAGATCTGCCGGACATGTCTTTCGCCGGCCAGCACGACACCTTTCTGAATGTTCAGGGCGAAGATCGTTTGCTGGCCGCCGTCGCAGACTGCTGGAGCAGTTTGTGGACCGCCCGCGCCATCGCCTACCGAGCGCGAAGCAACATCGATCAACTGTCCGTTGCAATTGCCGTGGTCGTGCAGAAAATGGTGCCGAGCGAGAGCTCAGGCGTGCTTTTCACCGCCAACCCACTGACGGGCCGGCGAGCTGAAACTGTCATTGACGCTGCCGTCGGCCTGGGGGAAGCGCTCGTAAGCGGGCTGATCGAGCCCGACCACTATGTAGTCGAGAGTAGCAGCGGCCGAATCCTCCAAAAACACATCGGCGCAAAGGCCAAAGCCATGCACGCCAAAGCCGGCGGCGGCGTAACCACGACGGATACTACAGATCCGGACCGCCAGGCGATTCAGGATTCACAGATTTGGGAGTTGACCGAGACGGGACTACGCGTCGCGGCGATGTTCGGTTCTCCACAGGACATCGAATGGGCTTATGCAGATGGTGCCCTATTCTTGCTGCAGTCTCGCCCGATCACCTCGCTCTTTCCCTTACCGCCCGACCGCGGCGAAGAAGCGCTGCGCGTCTATGTCTCTTTGGGCGCCATCCAGGGTGTCCAGGGGCCTATCACGCCGATGGGCCAGGAGATGATTCGGGGCCTGTTCGCCGGTCTCGCCCGGCTTGCCGGCTACAATGCTACGATCGATAGCCAGGCGCTTATTCGTATTGCAGCCGAACGACCATGGGTCGACGCCACCGCCATCCTCCGCAATGCCATCGGCCGCCGCATCTTCCCGAGAGTATTCCCGCTGGTGGAGCCGGGCGCAGCCGATGCAGTTCGCGAGCTCGTTGCCGACTCGCGGCTCCAAGGAGGAGGAATCCGACCGACAACGATTCGCCGCGTCGGCCCCTTTGTCTCACGGATGATCAGGTCTCTTTGGGGAGCGCTGCTAAGGCCTGAGGAGGCGGCCCGCGAGGCCCGCCGCACCGTAGAAGCTCACATTGACGCGGTTGAAGAGAGAATGAGGACTGCCAGCTCGCTGACTGAACGGATTGAAATCTGCGAACAGTTATGCTACAGCCAGCTCTTTCCTACTGTGATGCCGCTCTTCATGCCCCTCATCGTTGCGGGGTTCGCCTGTCTGTCCATCCTCCACCGGTTGGCGAAGATCCTGGCGCCGGCGGACGATGCCCTCCAGCCCCCAACTGCTTTTGACCTCAACCGCAGCCTGCCAAACAACGTCACAACCGAAATGGACCAGGACTTGTGGCGGGTCGCCAAGCGGATTCAAGAGGACCGGGCCGGGGCCGCCGCCTTCGCCAAAGCCGACCCCAACCTGCTCGCCCTTGACTTTCAAGAGGGAAACCTGCGCGGCGCAACGCAGACGTCAATTGCAGCCTTTCTGCAGCGATACGGAATGCGCGGTACGGCAGAGATCGATTTCGGCCAACCCCGATGGCGGGAAGAACCCGCTCCAATAATGGCAGCATTGCAAGCCTTGCTGGCCATTCACGACCCAGGCGCAATGCCGGACGCCGTTTTCCGTGCCGGGCAGACCGCAGCTGCTAGGGCGGAACAGCGTCTGGCTGAGGCCGCGGCCCGTACTTTCGGAACACCATTGGGCACCTGCCTGGTTCGCTGGCTGGCGAGACGCGTTCGAACGCTGGCCGGCTTCCGCGAAAGCCCTAAGTTCGCGGTGATTCGGATTTTGGGCATCGCGCGCGCCGCGTTGTTGGAGAGCGGGCGGGAACTCGTGGAGGCAGGTGTGCTCGAACGTGCCGACGATCTGTTTTTCCTGCAGCTGAAAGAGATTAAGGTGCTGGCGATGGACGCACCGGGCGACTGGCGGCAGCTCGTACAGTTGCGTAGAACCGCGTATCAACGCGAACGGCGCCGCCTGCCCATTCCCCGTCTGCTCCTCAGCGACGGCACCACTGTCGTTACAGGCCGCTCTTCACCTTCCAGCTCAGAAGGTGAACTGCTCGTCGGTTCGGGCGTCTCTCCGGGCACGGTCGAGGGAACTGCACGAATTGTCCTTGATCCGGCCAGCTCGAACCTTCAGCCTGGAGAGATCCTGGTCTGCCCGGGCACCGACCCTTCCTGGACCCCGCTCTTCCTCGCCGCCGGCGGCCTGGTTATGGAGGTGGGAGGCATGATGACGCACGGCTCGGTCGTCGCCCGAGAGTATGGGATTCCAGCCGTCGCCGGCGTAACCCTGGCGACGGAACTCCTGCGCACCGGCCAGCGCTTGCGCGTTGATGGCAGCAGCGGTCGGGTTGAATTGCTGGACAGGAACTGAGGAGAATCTCCCGCCGTCTGCTTACCACCCGGTCGCGGAACGAACCCGGCCGAACATCATGCCGAGACGCTGCGTAACGTCTGCAGGTAACGGCGGTCTGAGCATCGAGGCCACGTTTTCCTCCAGGTGCTGGACATTGCCGGTTCCGGTGAGCACTAGGTCGACGCCCGGCTCAAAGCGGCAAAACCGGTACGCGAGCTCAGTCACACTTCTGGCATCGCTGGCCTCGAGGGCCCACGCCAGCGGGTCCGACATGCCAACCAATTCAGAATCGATTTCGTGGCAGTCGCTCAGCTCGGCCAGGATCTCCCTGAAACGGGCCGGTCTGCAAAATGCCCTGCGCACGGCAAACATGCACTCGGTCGCGACGCCATTCTTTGCGGCTGCGGGAAACACGCTCTCACGCGCTGTCTGATTAAGAATGTTGAATCCGACCATTACCACGTCAAAGATGTCGTCGGCAATCGACTGGCGCACTACGCTGTGCTCAAGATCTGCCGGAAACCGTTCGCTGACTGCAAGATGACGAATCTTGCCCTCCTGCTGCAGGCGTTGGAGCACAGGAACGAGCACGTCCACGACGTGAGGATACTCATCCAGCGTGGGGCCATGGAAGTGAAAGACGTCGATGGTTTCCACGCCCAAACGCCTCAAGCTGGCCTCAACGCCTTCGGCGAACGCCTGCGCCTGTACCGGCCGGCCGCGGTGGGAGGCACCCTTCTTTGACGACAGAACAAGGCTGTCCCGGTCAACGCCGCGGATGGCCTTGCCGATTATCTCCTCCGTGCCATAATTCTCGGCCGTGTCGATGTAGTTTATCCCCAGTTCAAGCGCGCGGCGCACAAGCGCGATCGACTCTTCCTCGCTGCGATCGGTCTTCCTTCCCAACTGGCTTGGACCTCCAGCACCCAGCCCCACCACGCTGACTCGCAGACCGGTCCGTCCAAATGTCCCGTACTCCATCCTCTCCTCCGCGTCTCATGCCATTTTCTTAGCAGTCCAGAAGACCATTGTAGCGCGCCAGGCAGCGCCGCAAAAGTCGTGCAAGCTGCCCTCTCCCGTGCTATAATGCCGGCCAACCGGTGCAGGATTGGCTGCATCGTAGAATCGATAAGGAGAGCGACCGATGGCGGAAGAGGCCAGAGTAGAACGTGCCGGCGAATCGCGCAGCGAAACACAAATTGCCGACGAAGAGTCGTCAAGCCCAGTGGAGGCAAAGCGTCCCAGCACCTTCGCCTTTACCGGGATTCTGCTGGGGAGTTGGCTGGCGCTAATGATTGTGTTCGTCGTGATCGCGGCTGTTGCCATGACCATTGTGGGGGCCTTCTAGGATTGGCTGGCGGCAGGCAACCTCGCCCGATCCCCCTGCAAACGCCACGATTGGCCGAAGTTTTTTGGCGGCTAAATGAGGTGGGGCCGGACTATTCCCTCCAACTGTAAGGAGTAACCGCAAACACATGCCCAAGAAGATCTACGCCTACGGGATGGATGGCTTCATCACGCCAATGATGAAGTTCTTCGCAGCCGAGGGTTGCTTGCCCAATTTCAGCCGGCTGCTGCGCGAGGGCACGGTCAATCAAACTCTCCCTTCCTTTCCGGTCTGGACACCCACCAACTGGGCCACGCTTTCGACCGGGGCACATACGGGAACGCATGGCGTTTCCACCTGGCAGACAATTGTCGGCCCGAACGCAGACGGAGACAGACGCGGCCGGCTGGTCGATAGCTTTGACGGCCGTGCCAACAACGCCGAACGCATTTGGAATGCTTTGGAGCATGCCGGGCTCAAGAGCGCTGCCGTTCACTACCCTGGCGCCCATCCTTCTGGGGTCAGGTTGGGCCATGTCATTGACGGATTCGGCCATCCCAGCCATAACAGTACCGACTTCGAAGTCGCTGCCGCGCAGGCCTATACGACCGACGTGTCGGCTGCCTGCGACGTCGCCATGGGACATGACGGCTCGGCGATCAGCGGTCCCCGCAGCGTCGAGATCATCCCCCAGTTGGCTCCGGCCGACGGATGGTGCAATCTGCCGCCCAGCGAACCACCTGCCCTGGCAACCGAGTTTACCGTCGAGGCCCGCGCCGGCGGCGACGCCAACCGGTTCTTTCTCCTGGCCCTGGGCAACCCCAGCGCCGGCTATGACCGCGTCTTGATCTGCCGCAGCCGGGACGCGTGCGATCTGGTGGCAGAGGCCAACCTCGGCGAGTGGAGCGACTGGACTATCGAAAATTTTCGGATCGGCGGGCGCGACCAACGTGCCGCGGTCCGATTCAAGCTCTTGAAACTATCCCCGGACGGAAGCGATCTGAAACTCTATCGAACCCAAGTTACCTATGCCGACGGATTCACCTACGGCGACAATGAGCTGGCAGCGGAGTTGATCAGACGCTTCGGACCCTACCAGGAACATGCTTCGATGGTTCCGTATACGGCCGGCATGACCGACTTTGATGCAGCTCTGGAGGAATGTGAATACCAGGGGCTATGGTTTGCGGACGTCGCCAACTTCATGCTCCACGAAAGAGGCTGCTCCTACTTCACCTGCCACTGGCACCTGTACGACTATCTGAACCATATCCACCTGGGCGATGTTGACCCTGTCTGTCCCGGCTTCAATCCGGCAAGGCAGGACTACTACATGGACTACTTCAGACGCGCCTATGAGGTCGGCGACCGCGTCCTCGGCCGCCTGTATGAGGCAGCTGACCGCGCAGAAAGTAACGGGGACGAGGTCTACGTCGGCATCCTGGCGGACCACGGAGCATATCCCGACGTACGGATTGCCAACATCCGCAAGTTTCTGCACGACGAGGGATTCCTGGCGCTCAGAGAAGGCCCCGATGCAGTTGCCGAGGATCAGGACAACATCCCACACGAAGAGATCGATTGGGGGAAGACGACAGCGTATCTGTCCAAGAGAGGTTTCGACATCACCATCAACGCGCAGCCCGGACCGGCGTTCGATGAGACTGAGCGCAAGCTGCTTACGGCGCTACGTACATGGGTCGACAAAGAGACCGGCCAGACGCCTGTTGCCATCGCTTTGCCTAAGCGCGACGCCTACCTGCTGGGCCAGTGGGGTGACCAGTGCGGCGATGTCATCTTTGCCTGGGACCATGACTACGTGAGCGGTTACTACTCCCAGTGGCTTGGGATCGAGGGCAGCGGCAACGTGGGCGCCCCTCTGGTGTACGGCGCCCATCATGGCGGATTCATCCCGACGGATAACGGGTTCTCTTCAACGTTTGGTTCGTTCCTGCTGGCGGGTCCCGGTCTCAAGAGGGAGTACGAGCGGCCGGTGGAGCGGCTCGGCTACATCCACGCAGTCGACGTAGTTCCGACAATCTGCCACATCCTGGATGTTGAACCGCCGGCACAGAGCCAGGGGGTAGTCGCACGCGACCTGTTCGAAGGGCACGAAATGGCGCGGGAGAGGAAATCAGACCCGGACGATTAGAGCTCACGGCCCAGCCCTTTTCCCGGAGGAACCCGCCAATAGAGCCGATGGACAGGGCCGCGAACTCTCGCCCCTCTTCCAACCTGGCCGACGGCCACTGCCAGCCACTCTCGATCGCGGCGGATTCACGCCGCCTTCCTCCCTCTGCCGCTTCGCTGCCCCGGCCCGTGCCGTCTGTCATCAACCCCTAATCCGCCTTCAGATCGTCTACCAGTACCTGAAGCATCTCCTCCAGGTTCGGTTCGCCAGGATCTTCCGGCGTACGGTCCGCCAGCGACGTGCCGCCGACAAAGCGGTACATTTCGGCAGCCGCTTCATGAAATTTCGGCGTCAGACCAACCGACGCCATCGTGGCGGCAATCTCCTCCATCTCGCCGATCCAGCGACGCGATTTGGGCGGCATCCCCGGCAATCCGCCTTCTATCCGCTGCAACATGGCGGCCTGGCTCGTGCTGTACTCTTCCAACAGTGCCCGCCGCACGCCCAGCGCTTCAGCCGCCACCAGGAGCTCTGTGCAGAGCGCCGTCAGCCCCTTGGTCAGCCCCGCATAGCACATTTTGACGGCGGAGGCGTCGCCAACGCGCCCGCTGACGACAGGCACGTCAAGACCGTACTCGCTGAGCCGGGCGAGCTCCTCTGCCTGCGTGCCCGAGGCGTAGAAACGGGTCGTGCCCTCCCGGCGAGGCGGCGGCCCGATGATGGAGGCATCAACAAAATGGCCGCCCGCGTCTTCAACCACCTCTCCAATGCGGCGCGTCGTCTGCGGCGCAATTGCGTTGCAGTCGGCGAACAGAAGCTCGGCGCCCGTCCTGTTCAGCGCCTCGGCCACCTTTTGCGCTGCCGCGGCTGCCTGCGCCGGAACAAGGATCGACAGCACAATGTCCGCGTCCTGCACAAGAATTTCGTACGAAGAAACCTCCTCGATACCTGCCTTTGCTGCCAGCTGACGTGTGCGCGCGCTGCGGTCCGCCAGATAGGCGATCACGCGCAAGCCGTGCTCGCGCAGCCGTTGCCCAACGGTATGGCCCATGTCGCCCGGGCTGAGGATTCCAACTGTGTTCATGGTCGCACCTGAGCTTTCCTTTCTTCCTGCGCCCTTTTCAGCAGCGCCTTCATATAGCCGATTGTATACGCCGTACCGACCCGCGGGTCGTTCGCCATCAAAGGAATGTGGTCCGGGATCAGCACGCCATCGAAGCCGGTCTCTTCCAGCACCCGCATTGCCTTGTACATGTCAAAGTAGCCGTCATCGACGAACGTTTCGACGAAGTGCGGCAGCGGCTGGTCCACGTTGCGAAAATGAATCTTGAAGAGCTTGTCGCGCTGTCCGAACGCGCGCAGCGACTCTTCGACGCCTTGCCCCATCAAATCGCCTCCCTCCAGCCAGCAACCGATGCAGAAACAGAGCCCCACGTTGGGACTGTCGGCGATCCGCATCGCCTCCTCGTAGCCGTCAAAGCTGCTGAAGATACACCGCGGCACACCGCCAAGTACTGGTAGGGGCGGGTCGTCGGGGTGTATGCCGATTCGAACCCCGGCTTCCTCGGCGACCGGCGCGGCATGGGCGACAAAATAGCGATAGTTCTCCCAGATCTCGTCCTGAGAATAGGCCCGGTCGTGCGTGAGGGGCAGGTAGTACTCCTTTCCGGCCCAGTGACCCGCTTCGGCCCTCGCCGAGTCAAAACCACGCGCCGACGCGCCGCCGCGAGTCGCCTCCCGCTCTGTGCTCCATATCCCGTTCGCCATGTGGGCGTAGGTAGTATACGGAATGCCCGCTTTGCCCAGCGAGCGAAGGTGCTCCAGGTACTCTTCGATTTTGGCGTCCCTGTTGTCCAGCCCCAGCACGATGGCGTCCTGATTGTGGACATCCCGGTTGCCGAAACCGTAGATTCGGATGCCCGCCTGTTCGAAACGCTCACGTGTACGCGCGTAATAGTCGTAGCCTGCGTGAGCCCCGTCAGTCCAGCAAACGGCCCAATCGATGCCCATCTGTCTGACAAACTGCAGTTCATCATCGTCCGCTTCAGGCGATACTTGCGCCGCTATCTTCATCCCGGGCGGAACATCTATTCTTGACATCAGCTTGCTCCTCCAGCGCGATAGACTTTCGCCGACAGAAAGCCTGGCTGTCCACGTTGAACCACAGTCACATAACGATCAGGGCGTCTCGATCATCTCGTGGGGCCGGGACATTCTTGAGCCCACAATACGCCATTCCGGAAGTGGACGCCAACGCAGCCATCCACTTTCGGAACTGAAACCTCGGAATCATGCCAGGCGATCGCATCCCCGAACCATTGCCTCTCTCCGTCAACCACGATCTGAAAGGGATAGCCCCACTCTGCGACCGCCCGGACGAAGTTGTAAGCCCGCCGCACGGGCCACTCGATATCCACTGCGAAATCAACGGCAGATGGGTTTGGAAAATAGCTGCCGGACTGCTGGGGCCGCCGCTCCAACTGCCCCTGTCCGAGCGTCCCCAGCGCCTCTGCCAGAATACGACCGCCGGCCGACGCGCACAACGCTTCGGCATCGGACAATCGGATTCCGTCGGCGAAATGCACCAGCTCCTGAGCAGCGATGTCGCCTGTATCCAACCCGGAATCCATCCAGTGCACCGTGACCCCGGTACAGGTCTCGCCTGCTCGAAATTGCCAGAATAGCGGCTGCGGCCCCCGATAGGCGGGCAACAGAGAAGGGTGTACGTTCAGAAAACCGTGACGCGGAACTTCCAACACCCCTGAGGGTATGACGCGGTGCCAGCAGGCCACGCAGGCAATGTCCAAGGCCAAATCGGCCATGAACTCCACAACCTCTTGGTGACCAATGTCACCGCACTCGAAAACTTCGATCTGCGCCAGATTCTCCATCGGAAAAGCACTCGTCGACTGCCCGCCGGTCATTGTCTTCGTCGGGCCGGCGCTGTCTGAGACGTTACCGCCGTAAGTCTGGTCCCGCACGCCAGGTGGTACATAGGGATTCACAATCGGCAATTCTATCGGCGCGCCCCCTGGTTCAGCCTGCGCCGACGCGAGACCCTTCGCCTGGCTCCACGGCCGAAAGCGCGACCCCGCAAGCAGGACGGCGGCGATGTCAACGCCGGCGGACAGTAGCCGGTCCAGCACAATTAGACTGAAAGGGGCGGACATACCCAGGAACAGGACGCGCATGGCTGTTGACAGAGATGCAGACCAGGCCCTATAATGGGGCCCTGAACAGTAATCCCTTAGGCCCCGGAGCAGACCTATGCCTCACATGGTGAATTGCGCAAAAATCGGGCAGGAGTTGCCGGGCCTGGAAACTCCCCCCTACGCCGGCGAATTGGGCCAGCGGATCTTCGAAACCATCTCGCAGACGGCATGGGATATGTGGATTCAGTATTCCGTTGTGCTGATCAATCACTACGGTCTCAGCCTTGGCGATCCGCAGGCGCGCGACTTCCTGATGCAGCAGATGGAAGAGTTTTTCTTCGGCGTGGGCGCACAGATGCCGGAGGGCTGGACCCCGGAAGGGACCCCCGGCGCGGGCAAGGGCGTCCCCGCCGGAAAGGGAGCCCCCCGCAAATAGCGGATACGACTACACCTTCAGTGCAAACTCCGGGACAATTTCAAACTGCAGGCAGGCGTGCGCCTGTCTGAGTGCCTTCTCGACGTCCGCCGGTGTAGCTGCCCTTGCAAAAATGAACCCCAAATAGGCGTCGCCTTCGGGCAGCGGAATAAGAGACTGGTTCAACTTCGCCGTAATCTCTATATCCTCGACGCCCGCCACTGCTGCGGCCTCCTCTAGCCCCGAGACTGTCCGCAAGAGACCTGCCTCCGGAATCGGAATCATCATCACACCGCCGGCCCGCTGCTCCCTCTGCAAGCCGTCCAGGGGCAGCCCGCATGCCTGCCGTAAAATCAGCTGTTCCAGGGAACATCCTCCTCCCACTTCCATGCCGAATCGCAGAATTCGTGAACAGAGACCGCCAATCGAGCGCCCTGCCACCTCCACAATCCACGGCCCGTCTTCGTTCAAACGCAGCTCGGCATGAATAGGGCCAGTTTGCAAACCCAATCCGCGTGCCGCCAGCTCGGCCGCCTCAAGTATGGACGCCTGCGCTTCGATGGGAAGACGGGAGGGCGTAACGTAGATCGTCTCTTCAAAGAAGGGACCTTCCAATGGGTCCGGCTTGTCAAATAGGGCAAGAAGATGCAGCCGGCCCCTATCTAGTAGACCCTCCAGCGCGACTTCTATGCCCGGGATGTAGCTCTCTACCAAAAAGGGCTGGCCCTCGCCGACGAGAGCGGTCAGACGCCTTACGGCTGCCGCAAACTCGCAACGAAGGTCGGCCCGGATCACCCCGCGGCTGCCATTCAACTCCTCCGGCTTGATGACGCAGGGATATCCAATCTGCGCCTCCGCCAGGGCGATAATCTCTTTCAGGTTCTGATCTGTGCGAAACTCGGCAAAGGAAGGCGAAGGCGCCCCGCAGGCCGCCAGCAAGGTTCGCATTCGATGCTTGTTGCGCGCGGCCTCTGCCGCGGCAGGGCTGTTGTGGGGCAACCCCAGCCGCTCGGCCACCAATGCTGCCACTCTTGCGCCGCTGTCATCCAGCGCAAGGACTGCATCGACCGGCCTGCCTGCGTCCGCCCAGGCTTCAGATTCAGCAAGCGCGCTTACGAGTAGCTCGGCAGCCTCGTCGGGCTTTCCGAAGTCCACGCCCAGGCGGAAATTCCATTCATTCGCAAGAGTCTGGGGCGTATCGACGGCGACGACAGCTTCAATTCCGAGCCGCGTCGCGGCGTCGAAATAGTCCTGCGTTCGGTAGCTATTGGGCGTCGTGAGAAGGAGAACTCGCCCTTGCACGATAGGTCCCTTCGGAGTGGCGGCTGCGCTTGAACTTCATCCAATTGCGGAGATGACTGCGCGCCAGTGGTCTCGCTGGAATTGCGGCAGTTCGCCAACTTTGGTTTCGTCTGAGGCTGACTCAGAAGTTAGCACAGCGTCACCGGGCTTCCTTCGACTCAAGCGCGAGGCATAGCCCGCCACGATTCCCTGTTCCTTTTCTCCCAATCCAGCCAGAAGTACGCCGGCAAGAGCACCGCTATGAAATAGCGCCTCGCGCTCATCGGCCCGATGTTCCTCCGAATCGACGCACTCTCCATCAATGACACGTCGTAGATTTGCTTGGCTGACATCCTTAAGCAACTCGGCAAAAACGCCAACAACCCGGGGCTGATTTGTCAGGGATGCCAGGACCGCGGCCCGGCTGAAACAGTAGTCCCCGGCCAGGATCGTGCCGCCGAGCAGAAAGCTGTCAATGGCTCCAGGCTGCTCCGTAGTCAAGAGCAGACGATGGATTCTTAGCGCGATCTGCAGCAGCTCCAGCGCCGCGGCCAGTGCGGCCCGGCGCGAGAGGGCCTCGGCCGAATCATGCTCAGGAGCAGCCGAAGCCAGGACCACCCCCGCCAGTATCTGTTCGCCGGTCAGCTCGCCGTGGACGAACTGCAACAGCCCTTCCGGGAGGTCGGCCAGTGCCTCATCCAGCAACGAGGCCACCACTTCCTGTTCTTCACTCAAACGCTTGCTGTGCTGGTCGGCCATCTCTGCATAGACCTGCAGGACTTACATTCTGGTTGATGCCGTTCGTTCAATGCTCTAAAGGGGTAGCCTCGCGCGTTCTTGCTCATTGGCTAACTGTTTCGTTCGCCCCTACTCCACCTCGCTGCCCACAATGTCACGGTAAATCGCTTCCAGGTCCGCGTCGCTGTAAAAGTGAATGACAAGGCGCCCGCTTCCATCTGCCTTTCTATCCAGGCTCACTTTTGTGCTCAGCCGGTCGCGGAAGCGGTTTTCCCAGAAACGTAGTTGGGCCTCTATGTGAGGATATGCCTCGGGTGGCTCTGCAACAGGCGGCTCCTCCAACCAGCGGCGGACCAACTCCTCCGTCTGACGGACACTCAATTCACGTGCAAGGATCTGGTCCAGCCCTCTCTGCACATCTTCCTCACCCGCCAAGCCGAGCAAGGCCCGCGCGTGTCCCGCACTGATGAGCTCGTCGTTCAGAGCCGTCTTTGCCGCGGCGGGGAGGCCCAGAAGACGCAAAGCGTTGGCCACGGCAGAGCGACTCTTCCCTACGCGTTCCGCAACCTGGGCCTGAGTCAAACCAAATTCGTTCACGAGTGCGTCGTAAGCAGCGGCTTCCTCCAGTGGACTCAGATCGGCCCTCTGAAGGTTTTCCACCAGCGCCAACTCCAACAGTTGCTGGGACGTCGCTTCCCGCACGATCACAGGTACTGACGAAATCCCGGCCTGGTGCGCCGCCCTAAGCCTGCGTTCGCCGGTGATCAACCAGTAACGTTGCGGCTGGTCGGGACTCTCGGTCACGATCAACGGCTGGATGATCCCGTGCTCTCGAATTGACGCCGCCAGCTCGGTCAGACTTCCCGGTCCGAAGCGGGCCCGCGGCTGGTGCGGATTCGCTTGAATCGAACCGATAGGCAGCTCAAGTACTCCGCTTCCCTCAGACCGGGATTGCGCTTCGTCAAACTCTTCTTCTGGATAGGGCGTGGTCCGACTCAACAATGCACCCAAACCTCGTCCCAACCCTTGGCGCCGGCGTTGACTCGGATTGTCTGAACCTGAATCCCGGCTCATTTGTCCTCCACCCCAGTGTCGGAAAGCACGACACTCTTTTCGTCGGAAGAATTCTGATTGTCCAGTGTGCCTCTCTCCAGCGGAAAGCGGCGCATGAATTCGCCCGCCAGCGATTCGTATGCCAACGCGCCGGCGCTCTCGGGTGCGTATTGCAGAATGGTCTGACCGTGACTCGGGGCTTCACCAAGGCGCACGGAACGAGGGATCAAAGTCTCAAACGTCTCTTGGGGGAAATGCAGCCGCACGTCCTCTACGACCTGATTGCTGAGGTTGGTGCGGGCATCTGCCATCGTCAGCAGGACGCCGGCCACCCGCAAGCGGGAATTTAAAACGGTGCGGACCTGGTGAATCGTTTCAAGCAGCTGACTCAGTCCCTCCAGGGCCAGATATTCGCATTGAACTGGAATGACGATTCCATCGGCCGCAGTCAGGCCGTTTATCGTGATCAGACCCAGGCTGGGCGGGTCATCTATGACAATGTAGTCGTATTCGTGGTGGAGGGGTTGCAACGCTTTTGTCAGCAGCTGTTCGCGAGCCATGCGGGCAGCCATTTCGACTTCCGCGCCGGCCAGATCAAGATTGGCCGGCACGAGCTCAAGGCCAGCATGCACGGTAGGCGTAATTGCGTCCTGCACAGGCGTGTGGTCGATCAGAGTCTCGTAGAGGCTTGAACGGGGCGATCTTGGATTGACGCCCAGGCTCGTTGTGGCGTTTGCCTGCGGGTCGCTGTCGACCAGGAGAACCCGGCAGCCTGCTCTCGCAAGATAGGCGCAGAGGTTGACTGCAGTTGTCGTCTTGCCTACGCCCCCTTTTTGGTTTGCAATTGCAAAGATATGTGCGGTCATACCTTAAGGATGCCCAAATGCCCGAACCAGCTGCCTGAAATCCCAGCGGCTGGCGGCTCGGTCAGAACGCGGGCCACACGAGAATGCCACTTGTGCCCCCACTCCTGTTCCTGAACAAACTCCATTCGAGTTCACGACCCCGCAGGGCCGCACTGTTGCCAGGGGTGATCCGCCATGTATGACAGCACCTCAGCATGTGCTGGTATGCCTGCGACGCCTCGCTCCTCTACGCCGAACGACGCGGTCACATTGGCAAAGCGGGCGGCGTCAAGTGGGTCGCCTGTTGCTGCAAGCCGCAGAAGAAAAGCAGTAGCAAAGATGTCGCCGGCGCCGGTTGGATCCAGTTCGTCGGCCGGCCGAGGCGGGACCGGGACAGTCTCGACTTCGCTGCCGGTTCGTCGGTAGACAGTGCTGCCGTCTCGGTACTCGGTGAGTATAACAAGCGAAGTATACTTCAGAAACTCGTAGATAAGCTGGAGCTCGCCGTCGATGTCCTCAATCGACAAGATGAGCACGTCAAGATGGGGCAGGATATCCGTCATCGTGGTCCACGCGGTCGGAAACACTCTGCCTTGGCCGTCCCAGCCGCGCATCCAGCCTTGGGGCACGGCAGCGACAATCGTATCGGCTGTGAAAACGGCGGCTACCTCTGGCAGTACTTCATTCGCAAGTGGACCAAGCAGCGCGATATGCGGCGCCCTGAGTTGAGGAGGAATATCACTCGCCGCGATTGGCGGCGACGGGGTGTAACAGTACTGTACGCGTCCTTCTGGCGAATACAAGTTGGCGAAAGTGGTTGTCCGTTCGGCGGGAAGCACATGAACGGAAGCGATCTCATGCAGGACCGTCAGGTCGACGTCTTCTCCGGCGCGGGTGAGGATAGCCGGATTGTACCCCAATCGAGCCGCCGTGACCGCGGCGAAGCTGACGGTGCCGCCCAGGACGTAGTTCACACTCGTGGGATCGGCGGTTTCAATGTCCCGGGTGACGGTCCCTATCGCAAGAAGATCGAAAGGCATTGACTATGCGAAGCAAGGTTCGGGCTGCCGCCTCTTATTTGGGTAGGATCTGCACTTTACGCCGACTGTCTTCTCCGATGCTTGCTGTATATACGTGTTCGTGGTTACGAAGCGCGATATGGACGAGACGACGCTCGCTCGCCGGCATCGGCTCCAACGAAGCAGGACGACCGGAACTGACCACCTGCTCGGCCAGGCGGTGCGCCAACTGATTCAACTGCTCCGCGCGTCGCTGCTTATAGCCGTCGACATCAATGACAATGTTCTTCCAACGATGTAACTCCTGATTGACCATGAGGCGAATCAGGTACTGAATGCTGGAGAGCGTCTCTCCGTTGCGACCGATGAGTATGCCCAAGTCCTCACCGACAACATTCAGATTCAGCGGGCTTTCGCCGTCCTCCTCATCATCCAGCCAGGAAAGTTCGATTTCGGCCTCTATGTCCAGTCTGCGCAACATCTGGCTCAACAGATCGTAAGCAAGATCCTCTAGTTCGGCATCTCCATCAGTCTGTTCCCCGGCTTCAACTTGAACTTCGACCGCCCGCTCCTGCTCAGCCCCCCCATCGTCCGATAGTTGAGTTTCGGTCTCAGCAACAGCCGAATCGTAGTCGGCAAGGTCATAAGATGCATCTTTGCGTTCAGAAACCACCGATTCCGACGCAGCGGACCTTTCTCCAATTTGGATTTCGTCCCCTTCAGGTTTCTTCCTGGGCGTAATTCGGACGAGAGCATCGGTGGCGCCGATTCCGAGAATGCCTCGACTCCCTTCTTCAACTACTTCGACGTCGATCTGTTCACGCGAGAGGCCAAGTTGTCGCAAGCCATCGTCTACGGCATCCTCAACTGACTTTGCCGCGAACTCGTAGCTCTGACTTCTGTTCATCTCATCTTCTCTTTCGGTTGCGACGGTTTCGTCTGCGGGGAGGGGGTCTCTTCTGTGTACCCTTGTCTTCATCAGCAGCTGGCGCGGAAGTCGCGACGACTTCCGCAGGTGCAGCCGCGGCCGCGGCCGCAACAGGCTGCGGTGCAGCAGGGGCAATGGCCTTGTTCACGCCACTCATGTAGTTGGCAATGTAGGTCTGACCCATCTGCAATAGGTTGCTTGTCACCCAGTACAAGGAGAGTCCGGCCGGTACCTGCAACGTGAAAAACCCAAACATCAGGGTCATCATCGTTGTCATCTGCTTCATCATCCCAGCCTGTTTTTCGCCGCCCGGTGGGGTGGCCGCGGTGGTCATGCGCTGCATGTAGAATTGACTGACCATGAGAAGCGCAGGAAGCACAAGGTAGGCGGCCAAAGTCCCGTATTCGGCCATATTGAACTTTTCAGGAATCCATGCCAACCCGCGCGTAAACTCGGGGAATCCGAGGTCGGGAATCCAGAAGAAGGGAGCGTTGGTCAAGTCCTTTCCCAAAGCGACCAGCGCCGAGTACAAGCCGAAGAGTACCGGCATTTGGACGACCATTGGCAGACATCCGCTGAGCGGGTTGACGCCGGCCTCCCGGTACATCTTCATCTGCTCTTGTGCCATCTTATCGCGATTCTTCCCGTACTTCTTCTGCAGTTCCTGCAGTCTTGGCTGAAGCTCCTTCTGCGCCTGCATGCTCCGAATCTGGATCATCGTCAGCGGAAAGGCGATCATCTTAATGATGATTGTAAAGATTATGATGGCAAAGCCCCAGCTATAGGGGAAGTCGCGGCTCTCCAAGCCCTCTTTGAGCCACAGCAACGACTTTGCAAGGGGAAAAACAATGAACGACTGCCACCAGCCCTCAGGAACGGCCTCATCCCAATTCGACACGCCTTCACGCGGAACTCCGCATCCCCCCAGAAGGAGAGCAGCAACCACAAGGATCAAGAGCCACACTATCCATCTGCGTTTCACAGTCTTTCTCCTCTTCGAGGCATATGCTGCTCTCGCATGCTATGCCTGATCTCTGCCTCAATTAGGAGGCGCTCTTCCCGGCCTGTTACGATCGTCGTAGCTTCCTCGTCCCTTACTGCCTGAGTCAGCTCCCCCCCAGTCGCAAATTCGCGTCTATTGGCAGTATGATCTACGGGACCGGGTCGAAACCTCCGGGATGCCAGGGGTGACAACGGCAGATGCGCCTCAGACCCATCCAAATGCCCTGCGCCGCACCGTATTTTGTTACCGCCTCATATGTGTATTGAGAGCAGGTCGGATGGAAGCGGCAATTTTGACCCAGGAGCGGTGACAACGCACGCTGATACAGTCGTATCAGGAGCAGAAAAAGGGCTCGCAAGACTCGATTCTCCTCAAGCGTCATCCCTTTCGTGAGCGCCAAAGGCATTGGTCAGCGACGCCCGGCGGAGAAGCTGCGCGCAGGCCTGGTCGATCCTGCCGTACGCCGCATCTCTTATCGGGTTCCTCGCGATAAAAACGCAGTCCCATCCGGCATCGATCCGGGGCATGCGCAAACGAACGGATTCTCTCATACGGCGCTTCACGCGATTTCGCACGACGGCAGGCCCTATTCTCCGGCTGACCGAGAAACCGAAGCGGCTGTATGGAAGCTCGTTTCCCAGTATACACAACACCGCCAGACGATTGCTGAAACTCCTGCCCCGTCGACGAACTTCCAGAAATCGCTCGTTGTCGCGAACCCTGAAGCGTCGTCTCACAACAGTTTGCGTCCACAGGTCTCTATCGGAAACTCTGTTCTGTGCGCGATGGGCTGAAAGATGTCGCCCAGCGCCGAGCCGAACTTCCTATCCGTTCAGCCAACCCTCTTCCCGCAGTCTTCCCAGCTGCACCAACAACCTGACGCACGCATATCACTAAAATTCACGCTTGCGAGTTGACAGTGTGGCCGCTAAGTGTGTACGCTGTTTTAGTCGGCGTCGTTTCAGGATGTTGCGCCCGCCCGGGGTTTGCATTCTCTTACGGAAGCCGTGCGTGCGCAACCGCTTTCGAACCTTCGGCTGCCAGGTTCGCTTTGGCATATCTGTACTCCTTCGGAGTTAGCATTCAAGTTCCGCTTCCAATGCTCTATTATAAGTGGTATCGAACAGGCCTGTCAAATCTCCCGCGATTTTCAATTCTTGGAGAATGAAGCTGTGGCCTCCGAAATGCGAACGTGGTAACATTTTCAGAAGGAGGTAAGTCAGACCGTGGCCCGAGAGAAGACCCATTGCCGGCGAGGCAACGTTCTCTACTCCTGCACACGGCAAGCTTCACCCTCCTGGGACGCACGAAGACAGCAACTCAAAGGAAAATGGTGCTTCTTTTCGTTCCTGTAGCGCCTATGATACAGTAGAAGTCAATCAACTGCGAGACCGCGCGCGAACTCTTTCCGATTGCCCGGAATTGCAAGCGCTTCCCCGATAGGTCGACTTGAGGCACCGCAACTGTTGATGTTTGAATCAGAGGACACTCCTCGATCGACGATCGAGGACGAATCGGGACCCGAGCCAACCTCGGCGCCCCCACCCCCGTCTGACGCTGAACTGGAGGAACCTCCCTCCTTGGAACTGCTGGAGGAATCGGCCGCGCAATTGGCCGCTCTCCGGCAGCGGGCCGAATATCTGCTGGAGCAGCTGTCAACGGGAAGAGTCGAAGAACGTCCACGCGACAATGTCGACGCCAGGGACACGGTCCAGGAGCCACTCAGAGAAGACCATAAAGACGATGAGATGGCTACGGAATGGAGGACGCCGACCGCATTCGACGAACCACTGTTTCCTGGTTCCCTGGCAAGTGAGAACAATACAGGTAGGCATGCAGACGCGGAACAGGCGGGCCGCGACTTGCCCGTCGGCAACGCGATAGTCCCTTTCCAGGATCCGGCACCAACGAGTTCGGATGGCTCGCACCTAGAACCCGACCCACCCGACGTGTTCTCAGAACCGCCTACACAACCATCTTCCACTGCATCGACATCCCAGAATTCTGAAATGCCATCGTCCGCTGGCGACGCCTACGATCCGCCAGACGTCGTGCCGCCCCTCCTGGATTTGGACTCGGCAGGTACCTACCCGATTCAGCGGCATAATGCACAATCTTCTTCCATTTTGGACAGGCCCGTTGGCGCGGGACAGCCCGCCTTCGGCCAGGTAGCCGACGCAAAGTTTGACGTAACTGCAACCGACGTCATGGTTGTCGATAAAGAGATCGCAGTTCTGTTCAAGGCGATCAACCGGCACAGCGAAGCGCGCAGGGAAAACACGGGCCACGCGCTCTCGTTGTTGCGAGAAGCGAAGGAAATCGTGCTTTCGCAGCCGCACCGCATCCAGCGGGCCGAGTACAACATCCAGCAAGCGCGGCTGATTCTGGAGCGGGCAAAGGTGAGTCGCAGGCAATCCAGACTCCTGGCCCTGCGTACCGTCTGGCGCTTGATCCTGTGGCTGGCGGTCCTGGGCGGTCTGGGAGCGGCCCTGCATCTCTATCCGCAAGTCATCGGTGAAATCGTAAGCCGCGCCGCGTTCAGACTCGGATGGGAGGAGGCTCTCTTCGTGCCGGCGCTCTGGGCAGTGGTGGCGGGCGGGGCCGGCGGCTGTCTTGGCACAATCGCATTCCTTGTCGAGCGCGTGCGCATTCATCAGGAGTTCGACGATCAATACATCCTGCGCACAACAGTCCAGCCGCTGATGGGCGTGATCCTGGGACTGCTGGTATTCGGAATCCTCGCCGTAGGCTTCAATAGCCTCGGCTCCTCTCTGCGAATTCACCCGCTGACCACCTTCCTGCCGGCCGCCATAGCGCTTCCGGTCGGTCTCTGGCAGGAGTATGTCTACGCACTGATCTTCCGCCTCACGCGGTTGCTCACTTTTCAGCGCCGTCGCCGCTGGTAGATCTTGCCGCCAGGTTGGCGTCCTCGCGATTCCACCCCTGCACCGACGAATAATTCTCGCAAGCAAAGCTGCCCAAAGCCCAGGGAGGAAGCGGCACTTTGCTTGGCCACATGACTCCTTTGGCCTTACAATACGGGCATGATCGACCGAACAAGTGAGCGAATAACGAACGGCCCGACGGCACTTCAGGACGAAGACGAATTCGTCGAGGTGATCGTCAACATTCCGATCCGGCGATCGTTCAGGCAGGAAGAAGCCCCACCCCCCGATGTTGAATTTGGCGGAATAGAACTTGACGATGACCGCCTTTCCCCGACGACCACTCGCGGGGCAGGGTCGATTCATCAGCGCAGCGGCGGCGCGGCCCGGTATCAGACCTTCGAATACCACCTGCCGCCGGTCCTGAAGGGCAAGGTTCAACCCGGACATCTGGTGTGGGTTCCCTTCGGATCCCAAGAGGTCCAGGGAGTTGTCGTTCGGACCGCACCCTACTCGACTGTCGAGACAAAGCCCGTCGCCCGCCTCGCACGTCCACTGCCGGTCCTCACGCGCGCCCAACTGGAATTGGCCTTCTGGGTCGCCGACTACTACATTGCCCCCGTTTCCGAAGCAGTCAAACTCTTCTTTACGCCCGGTCTCTTGACCAAAGAAGGCTCGCCCTCAAAGGTGCGCGCCAAGCGTGAAGAACAGATCGAACTGCTCATCGAGCCGGCTGCAATTCGAGAGAGTCTGTTCGCGCTGGGACGCGATACAAAGCAGGCCCTGATTCTGACCGCCTTGCTATCTGAGCCGGACCGACCGAAGACCGTTGAGGAACTGAAGATCGAATGCAACTTGAGTTCGGCCGATGCGATTTCAAAACTGCGAGAAAAGAATCTGATTCGCGTTGACGAAAGCACTGTGAATCTGGCTTCGCCGCCCGCACTGACAGAAGAAGCGGTCTTCGAGTTGCGAGGCTCCCTCAAGTACAGGGAGGTTCTCTTTGCCTTGGCAGAGGCGCAGAGTCCTCTCTGGAAGTCAGATCTCTACGCGCAAGTAGACACGGATTTGAATAGCTTGCGGCAACTCCAGCAGGCTGGCCTGGTCCGGATCGAAGAGAAGCTGCGCTACCGAGACCCTCTCATGGGACGCATTTACCCGGTATCACACGCTCCCCGGCTGACTGAACAGCAGCAACGCGTTTGGGACGAGATCAGTGAAGGTCTGTTTGTGGGTGGAGGAGCTGCTTCCGGTCACCCGAATTCGGCGAATCGCAGCGTCGAAGAAGCGACTTCTATACGAACCGGCCGCTATCTCCTGCACGGGGCGACCGGCAGCGGCAAGACCGAAATCTACCTTCGGGCTATCGCCGCGACACTGGCGCGTAAACGGCAAGCCATCGTCCTCGTGCCGGAAATCGCGCTCACGCCGCAAACCGTTGCCCGCTTTGCCGGACGCTTCCCCGACCGCGTTTCCGTAATCCATTCCGGCCTGAACAGCGGTCAGCGCTACGACGTCTGGCGCAAAACGCGCGCTGGCGAAATCGACATCATTATCGGCGCGCGCAGCGCCCTCTTCGCGCCCATGCCGCGGCTCGGGCTCATCATAATCGACGAAGAGCACGAATCGACCTACAAGCAGGATACCGATGAATGGGGCAGCTTCACGGTCTTCTACGACGCACGCACCGTTGCCGAACAGTTGGCGCACGCAACCGGCAGCGGCCTCATTCTCGGCAGCGCCACGCCCTCGCTGGACGCCTATCACAAGGCGGAGCAGGGTCTACTGAAACTGCTGGAAATGCCTAACCGGGTCTTGGGACACGAAGAGTCGCAGCAGCTGGGCCTACCAGGACCGGAGCGGCCCGTTGAAGCACCTGCGTACGCATCGCTTCCCCCCGTCGAGATCGTCGACATGCGCCAGGAGCTGCGAGCAGGCAATCGCAGTATCTTCAGCCGCAGCCTTCAGTCCGAGCTACACGCAGTCCTCGACGACGGCGAACAGGCCATTTTGTTCCTCAATCGCCGCGGGACCCATACCTTCGTCATGTGCCGCGACTGCGGTCTGGTCGCGAATTGCTCGCGTTGCGACACGCCACTCACCTTCCATGAACGCGCCGCCCACCTCATCTGCCACCGCTGCAACGCCCGCGAGCCGATCCCGACCGATTGCCCGGACTGCGGAAGCAAGCGCATCCGATATTTCGGCAGCGGAACGCAGCGGATCGAGGAGCTTGTCAGCCAAATCTCCCCGCGCGCCCGTCTCTTGCGCTGGGACAGAGATACGACAGGACGCAGAGGAAGCCACGAACAGATTCTCGAGCGGTTCGCTGATCATGAAGCCGATGTACTCATCGGCACGCAGATGATCGCAAAGGGGCTGGACCTGCCGCTGGTAACCTTGGTCGGTGTCGTGTCCGCCGACGTGGGTCTCTACCTGCCCGACTTTCGGGCGGCCGAACGCACTTTCCAGCTGCTGATGCAGGTGGCTGGCCGCGCCGGTCGCAGCAAAAGGGGCGGCCGCGTAGTCTTTCAAAGCTACACGCCTCAGCATTACGCGCTGCAGGCCGCTGCCGCCCACGACTACCCTGCCTTTTACGAGAAAGAGATAGCCTTTCGCCGGGAACAATACTATCCCCCGGTGAGTAGATTGGCCCGCTTGATCTTCTGGCACAAAAAGTTGGAGACAGTGGAAGAACAGACGCGTCGGATGGCGGACAGCCTCAGGCGACGCGCCGAGGAGCTCGGAATCTGGGGCGAAGGCACGGAACTTCTGGGTCCTGTCCCGGCTCCCTATGCCCGCTACCGCGGCAACTATCGCTGGCAGATAATCATCCGCGCCGCCGACCCCTCAGCTGTATTGGCGAGCATTGACATTCCCTTCGGCTGGCGCATCGACATCGACCCCGTGTCGATGATGTAGATTGGTCTGCCAGGACCGCCGCAGTCGGAATATCATCCTCAGGCACGACCATCCCACAACATTTTCATCAGCCGCCGATAATTTCGCCCCGGCGCGAACTTGCCGAGAACACGCGGTCCGATAGCCCCTGTGCAGTCCGGGACATTACCGGCCGCCGCCTGGACCGTCAGCCAGGCTAGCATGACAAAACATAGCGCCTCCTTAGAGTCCTCATCGCCCGGGACATCTGATAGCTCGCTATAGCGGATGACCGGTATCGGACGTCCGACTCGCCGGACAAGCTGTTCTTCGATGCGGGCCAGAAGTACAGGATTGTGCGCGCCGCCGCCGCAGACGATCAGCTCGGAAACCGGCATGGGTGCAAATCGGCGGTAGCTGTCTGCGATCGAAGCCGCGGTCAGCTCAGTCACCGTCGCGATGAAGTCATGCGCCGTCAGCCCGGCCGCGGCGGCTTCTGCACGACATTGCTCGGCCAGGCCGTGGCTGAACAGTTCCCGTCCGGTCGACTTTGGCGGAGCAAGCTGGAAGTAGGGATGCGCAAGCCAGCGCGTTACCAGATCGCCGTCCGCGAGGCCCTGGGCAGCCAGCCCTCCATCTACATCGTAGCCCTGGGCGCCGCCCGTGGCTTGGGCTGCGGCCCAGTCGATCAGCACGTTGCCGGGCCCAGTGTCAAAGGCCAGCGGTGTCGCATCGACGCCCTGCGGCGGCAGAAAAGTAACGTTGCCAATTCCGCCGATGTTTTGCAAGGCGCGACATCCGCCCGCATCCGTCCCCGGTCGGAGGAAAGCCTGATCGAAAATTGGAATCAGTGGTGCGCCCTGGCCGCCTGCGGCCACGTCGGCCACGCGAAAGTCGCCCACCGTAGTGATTCCGCTTCTTTCGGCTATCACGGCCAGCTCGCCGATCTGCAAAGTGGAGTGGACCGCCCCATCCTCGCCTACGTCATGCCAGACCGTCTGCCCGTGAGAACCGATCAGGTCCACCTCTGCCAGCGAGAGCCCGGCGCTGCCGATAGCGCCGATCGCAACTTCGGCAAACCGCTCGCCCAGGAGAAAGCCGGCTCGACACAAGTCCCGCGCATCGCCCCGGCCGGCGATCAGACCTTCGATCAGCTCCCGTTCCGCCGGCGGCCACGGCCTACTCTGAAAGGCAATCTGTTGCAGCTGCGGTTGCCCGACCGGACCTGAGATCTCGGCAACGACCGCGTCGATCGCGTCGGCTGAAGTACCGCTCATCAACCCGGCAACTCTCATGGTGCACGCCCGTCAGCCGGTTCCCCCACAACCACGCCCACCATCCAGGGGTCGTTGACTTTCCAAATGACAGGTCGGCAAGATTCGGCATCTACAGGTTGCCTGCACCCAGCCCCGACTCTGGTTCGCCCGATCACTGGAGCGAAGCCGCTTGAGCCGGCGCTGCTAATCATCTTCATCACAAGAATCAGATGAATCATAGTTCAGACAATTGCCAACCAACCCTGGTCAACTGTCGACCTCACTTTCTCCCAGGCCCTTCCACAGCTGCACCCACTCCTTGTATGGTGTGAAGCCGCAGATCGCATAGAAATCGAGCAGCGTCGTCCAATCGATGACGCACCCATTGATTCCACTATTGTGAAGCCGCCTCAATCCGGCGTCCAGCAACTTCAGACCCAGACCGCGTCCCCGCAGATGGGCGCTGATCCCGATCGATCCCAGCTGGGCCCACGGGCGCGGCAGCCCGAATGGATAAAATCGGTCGATCGGCCAGCGCGAGTCTTCAAACGTGAGGCGGCACGCCCCGTGGACGCCCTCTTGCGTCCAGAGAAGCATGTAGTCGGATATCCGCCCTCCCTCCTCCAGAAACCTTTCCGCCAGCCAGTGCCAGCGCCCGGGAAACTCGCGCGCGAGAAAGGCCAGCAGCTGCTCCTCCTGCCCGGGCTGAGCAGGCCGGGCCGCGGCCGAGCTTTCCCGCAGCGGCGGAGGCTTATAGTCGCTCAGGTTGCGCGCAACGTCCCACTCTACCGGGTCGGCGCCGTATTTGTACCCGTTCTCAAGGAAGAATGGGACCGCGGGTGTGTTGACAAGAACACCCGGTGTGAATGGCCGCAGACTGCCTCCTACCAGGACGCGGCTGGCCCGGTTTCGCCCTTCCAATTCGCCGGTATCCGCCGACGTCCCGCCTGCCAGCCAGCCCTCGGCCCAGCGCAGAAGAGCGGTCCCTATTCCCTCCCTCTGCATTGAAGGGGCGACGGCGATAGCATCGAGCCAGCCTATGTCCGCACGCATCGACGGCGGCGCGCCAGGATGGGCGCTGCATAGCACGAAGCCGACCGGCTGTCCTCCCGCCAGGGCAATGCGACCACCGCGCGCCACGCCGGCATCTTCCGTCAGATTGAACTGAAGAAAGCTTTGCGATAAGGGAAGTTCGCTATCAACGGAGTCGCTCCATAGCTCCACAGCCCAGGCGAGATGCCTGGGATCGCTGGCGTCAAAAGGAACCAGGTGCGACTCACCTCCGTTCGTCTGTACTGGCACCGTTTCTCTCACTCCTCCAGCTGGCGGCCAGCGCCCTCGGCCACGGCCCTGAGGTAAACCAGGCCGGCAACGGCCAGGTCTTGCGCGGCAAGTCCAACCGATTTGAAAAAGGTGATTTCCCCAATATCCTCTCGTCCAGGTAGATCGCCGGCGACGATCGCGCCAATCTCGGCGTAGATCTGGCCGGGGTCGTACCGACCGGCGCGGATCGGCTGGATCAGGTCACCCGCCTCGGCCAGGCACGCGCTCGCCTGATCGACGATCACCTTGGCGCGCCGTAGCGTCAAGCTATCGACTTCGCGGGCCTCCGGCACATGCGAACCGATCCCGGTAACCTGGACGCCGGGCTGCAAGAGTGCCCCGCCGAAGAGTGGGTCGTGCGCACTGGTTGCCGTTACGACGATGTCGGCCGCACGGACAGCCCCGTCGATATCGACTGTGGCTCGGGCAGACACGCCGAAGCGGCTCGCGATCAACGCCGCCAACGCCTCGGCATGGGAATTCTGGCGGGACAGGACTAGGACCTGCTCGATGGGCCGCTCGCAGATTGCCGCCTCGACCTGAAAGGGGGCCTGCGCGCCGCTGCCGAAGATCGTCAGCGTGCGCGCATCTGCGCGAGCCAGGTATCGCGCCGCGACACCGCCGGCCGCGCCTGTACGCAAGGCCGTGACAGATTCAGCGTCGATAAGGGCCCGCAACCCCCCCGTCTCCGCATCGAAGAGGACGACCTTCCCCTGGATCGCGGGCAGGCCGCGTTTCGCCGGATTTGTTCCGTAAAAGCTGATCAGCTTCGCCCCGAGCGCGTCGACATCACCGCCTAAGTAGGCCGGCATCGTCATAAGGCTGCCTTCATAGGCCGCAACAGGTATGTTGGAACGTACCGGCACTTCCGCCTCGCCTTGGTAGACCGACCGGTACGCGTCGGCGACGGCGTCGATGGCCGCCGGCATGTCGACAAGCTTTTGGACGTCACTGCGAGTTAGCCAGAGGGTCATTTTCAGTAATTTCAACCGTGTTTGGCAGGCTTGACTGATGTAAAATGAGGCGATTGTGTGCGTGTGGACTCTTAGACTTCACAAGTATATAAACCCCACTGAAAGAGGCGCCTCTAGGAATCGAACAAATTCATGGACGAATGGCAGTCGCCTGCGTTCCCATTTCGCCAAGGCACCCAAAGGGAGACTGTAGCCTCCCAGATTAGACGACCTGCCTATTCTTCCTCGATGCGGTTGCCTTCCCAATCGATCTCGTACCAGTCGCCTGTACTCACGAATTCACAGTCCTGCCATATCTCCTCGATATGTTCCTGGGTGAACGAAAAGACGTAAGTGACGGTCATGGTGCCGTCTTCGTTGAGAACGACAGACGCGACGCGCATCTGGTCAACGTTAGGCCACTCATCGCGTTGCGTCTGCCACTCGATAACAGTTTCATTCTGTATGCCGCCGTCGCCTGCGATCTGACAGGCTCCGTCGGCGAGTTCGATTGCGCCGGGCCCGATCAAAACCGATTCGAGAGTGTCGACCCGCTCCGTGAGCGCGGTTATCGTTTCGGCCAGACTTTCCAGAGTGATCTCGTCTCGCGCCGCCAACACACCTGGAATCAAGAGTGCTAGTAGTACAACAATGATAATTGTGCGTTTCATGCTACTCTCCTTTCGGACGTGGTGAGGCTTCATTGCCTTCCCATCTATCGGGCTATTACTCAGTGTATTCGTGTAGGCTGTTAGTGTGCCTAGGCATTTAAGCCCCTAAAATAACATACCTGTTGGGGCAGTACAATTGCGGAGCTTGGAGGAAATCGGTACAATTTACGGCGAGGCATTCGAGTGCTGCCCGGGGGCCTTACGCTAACCGAGACGTCGGGAAGAACCGTCAGGGAAGGACTGGATCGGTGATGAATGCCCAACTAGCCCAGGACCGAGAAACGCTTCTTGCCCTTAGAAATGAACTAGCAGAAGGTGCCTCTCTGAATTGGAGTGAGGGAATTGCAACTGAGCTTTGGGACGGGGTAACCCTGTCTGATTCTGGAGTTTCGAAGTTGTCCCTGGGCAAGGCAAAGTTGAGAGGCGTAATACCGACTGCGATTGGTAGAATCTCGCGGCTTAGGCAACTTGACTTGAGTGGCAACGGCCTTACGGGAAAAATCCCTTCAAGTCTAGGCAAGCTCAGTAAGCTCGAAAGATTGAATCTGAGAAATAACCGCCTAAGCGGTGAGATTCCATCGTCAATTGGAAACCTTTTGAACTTGGAATGGATTTCCCTCTACAACAACCAGCTGACAGGAACGATCCCACCTTCTCTAGGCAACCTCTCAAATCTGAAGGTGCTTTCGCTCAAGATAAATCTTCTTGAAGGTCCCATTCCTCCTGAACTGGGTAAACTTTCCAAATTGAGGGAATTGCATCTTAGCACGAATCAACTTACTTCCATCCCAAAAGAGTTAGCTGGACTCACGCAGTTGAGGCGTTTGCAATTGCATGACAATCTGATCGAAGGCCCTATCCCCGGTTGGTTGGGCAGGATGACCAAATTGCGAAGACTTTATCTGGGGCAGAATCGTCTAGAAGGGCCTATTCCCGCGGAAATCGGAAAACTCACAAATCTTCAACGGTTGTCCCTTCACAACAACAACCTTAATGGATCGATTCCTGCAGAGCTATGCAAACTGGAGAATCTTCGGCACCTCTCTCTCTATAGCAATAGCGAATTGAAATACAGCATCCGTTTATACCCAAATGGCAAATGATCCAGACTACAGAATCGAAAACCAATAGAGCCCTTGCTGGCACGCATGGAATAGCAGATCCAAAAGAAATTCGAATGAATCGCCTAAGAGCCAGCAGTTCTTCTGTCGAACCTCGCGCCTAAATGGTCTTGCCCAACCGGAGAACGCAAAATGCCCAGAGAACTCATCGCCCCAGCCCGCATGGAAGCCGCCTTCCGCGACTACGACAGCCCCCCACTCGCGCCTGACGAAGTGCGCGTCCTCAGCCGCTTTGGCGCTGCCAAACACGGCTCGGAAATGGCGATGTTTCAGGGCTACGCCGGCCACCGCGGCAACTACGACGGCAACCTGCGCTTCTTCACGCAAGAAAGCCAGATGGTCATCTATCCGGTCGGCCTGGGCAACATCTGTGTGGGCAATGTCGTCGAAATCGGGGCGGACGTAGACAATATCAATGTCGGCGAGACCGTCTTCGCCCACGGCTCCTTCCGCCAGGAGCATGTCTGGAATGCCGACCGCGTCCGCAAGCTGCCCGACGGCGTGCCCTGGCAGGCCGCCGTCTCCCTCGACCCCGCCGACTTCGCCCTCGGCGCCGTGCGCGACGGGCATATCCGCCTGGGCGACGCCGTCGCCGTCTTCGGCATGGGCGCGATCGGGCTCTTTGTCGTCCAGCTGGCCAGGCTGGCCGGCGCCCACCCAGTCATCGCCGTCGACCCCATCCCCCTTCGCCGCGACGTCGCCCAGGAATGCGGCGCCGACATCGTCCTCGACCCCACCGCCTGCGATGCCGGGCTGGAGATCAAGCTGGCGACCGAGGAACGCGGTGCGGACGTCTGCGTCGACTACAGCGGTCACTTCACCGCTCTGCAGGCCGCCCTGCGCGGCGTCGCCTACCTGGGCACCGTCGTAGCCGGTGCCTGGCCGGGAAACTATCCCGCCGGGCTTGACCTTGGCGCCGAAGCCCACTTCAACCGCCCGACCATCGTCTTCTCCCGCGCCTGCAGCGAACCGAACCCCGAGTACCCAAACTGGGATGAGACGCGACTCTTTTCGGTTGTCTGGCGGCTGCTCTGCGACGGCAGCCTCAAGTCGGAGCCGGTCGTTCAGCCGGTCGTTCCCTTCGACGATCTGCTGGAGGCCTATCCCAAAATTGCCACCGCCCCCGAGGAAAACGTCAAACTGGGCGTCGAGTTCTGAGCCGGCGGCCGTCTGTCGCTGACGGCAAAGCCTGCAACTTCGTGACCGCGGCCCGTTTACCGGCGCTCAATTCTCAGACTCGATTGTCTTCTATGTAGTCCCAGTTGATCCTGTAGCCCATGCCCGGCTCCTGCGGCAGATGGACGAAGCCCTCGGCGTCCATGCGGTCGCCAATATCCTCCAGATAAGGCGGCGGCGTGTTGCAGTCGACGCCCGGCGCCAGCAGGCCCCGCTCGTAGTACTCGCACGTGTCCTCGCTCGTCGATCCCAGAATGTGCAGGTTGGCGAAGCCGCTCATGTGGATCTCGCACTTGACGCCGAAAGCCTCCGCCACCGCCACCATCTTGCGCACGCCCGTGATTCCGCCCCGCAGCACGTCGATGCGCGTCATGTCCGACGCCCCCCGCAGAATCCAGTCCGCACGCGTGTACAGGCTGCCCGCCGCAATCTCCGGCGAAAGGATCGGAATGTCCAGCTCGCGGCACAGCTTGATGTACGGCTGCACCCGGTACTCGTTCATCGGATGCTCGTACCAGTAGAACTCCAGCTCCTCCAGCACGCGCCCCACTTTGTAGGCCTCCTCGTACGTCCGGTATGTGCCCCACGGATCAAAACTGAGTACCATGTCGTCGCCCACCGCCTCGCGCACCGCGCGGCAGACCTCGATATCCTTCTCGATGTGCGAAGGGCGGCCTGGAACCGTCTCTCCGCTCACCGGGTCCCAAAAGTAGTATGGGTGAATCTTGTAGTGCCGGTAACCCTCCTCCTTGCAGGCAAGCGCATGCGCCGCGTACGTCTCCACGCTGCCCACGTTGGGAAACGTACTCGCATACGCCTTGACCTTGTCCCGGCATCCGCCCAACAACTTGTACAATGGCAGGCTCAGGGCCCTCGCCTGCAGGTCCCACAGCGCGCAGTCCAGCACACTCAACAGGTGCTCGGGAATGTTGGCGACCCACATCCAGTGCCAGAATCGCTCACGGTCGTACGGGTCCTCCCCGGCGACGAGATCCTTCAGGCGCCCCTCCAGTGCAGCGCGGTCGTCTTCCGGCAGCCCGTCAGCGTCGCCATGACCGTGGCCGCCGAAGTAGTAGCCCTCCGCACCCTCATCGGTGACTACCCTGGTTAGCGTCTGCGTCACTTCGTCCGGCGCCAGAAAGCTGCCGTGGTGAAACTGTTTCCGCTCGACGCGAAAAGGGATCACCTCAATGTCAACGATTTTCATGTGCTCTCCAATTATCGAGTATCCGCGGCGGCCCCAACTGGGAAACTGAGACCCCCCTTATGAGGTGTTCTCACTTTGGATAGAGTTCCGCCAGCAGAAGTGCCAGCTCTTCCCGCGTCATTGCATCCAATGGCGGGGCCGGTTCGCGCACCACTGCCGTCCGGATCACCCCGCGATGACGCAGGATCTCCTTGTGCACCGCGTAGAACAGGCCGGTCCCATGCGCCGTGATTCGGGCCACCGGCTGCAGGTACCGGTCAAAAGTCTCCCGGGCCCCGGCCTCGTCCCCGGCCCCCACACGGTCCCAAATATCCACAAACGCCTCGGGCTGCGTACAGAACGGCATCGTGCCGACCGCGCCGCGCCGCAGCTCTTCGATGAAAAAGCCGCCGCCGGCCCCCCCGAAAACTGTCAGCCGGTCTCCGGCCTGCAACGCCATCGCCGCCACCCTCTCCACCACCGGCAGGCTCTCCACCTTGATGTACCGCACCCATTCGCACGCCTCCGCCAGCCTTCGCGCCAGCACAGGCGCTATCGGCGAAGCTGGCACGTCCTGTATGAAGATCGGCAGCGGCACTGTTTCCGAAATCGCCCGGTAATATGCAACAATCTCATCCGCTCCGACCGGGAAAAAGGAGGGCGGCAACACCATCAGCGCGTCTGCCCCGTTTTCCTGCGCCATGCGGCTGTAGTGAACGGCCACGTCCGTGCCCTGCGCGCCCGTGTTGATTACGACCGGCACCCGGCCCGCCACCTGGTCAACCACGATGCGCGTCACCGCGTCCCGTTCGGCCTCGGTCAGCTTGAAGACCTCGCTGCCCAGCGCAACCCCGAGCCCGTGAACGCCCGCCTCGAGATTGAATTCGATCAGCCTGCGCAGACTCTCCTCGTCGATCCGCGAACACTCGTCAAAAGGTGTAACCAGAATCGGAAATACACCCCGCAACTCCTCTCCCGTCATCTCTCCTCCCCCTGCGCGCGCCGCAACAGAACCACCTTCAGCCGCGGTTCGCTGCATCATGCCCCCGCCGCTCGATTGACGCAAGTTCCGATTGAAACTATCAGGCGCGTATGCTATCATTGCCAGAACTTCAGCTTCGGCCGCATTACAAAGGAAAGGCCGGCCAATTCCCACACCATTTTGGACGGCGGCGGCGACCAGACCGCTCCGACCGCCCGCCGTTCAACACAAAAGAAGAAAGGCAGACAGATGACGAGAGTTCTTGTACTTTCAGGAGCCAACCACGGGTTCGCTGAGAGCGCCGCGGTAATCGGCGCCTTCCTCGGCGACGACCCGGGAATTGACGTCACGCTGACCGACGACAAAGACGTCTTTGCGTCGTCCAGCTTGGGCGACCACGATGTCTGCGTGCTCGGCTCCGGCTTCACAAGGGCCGAGCGCAGCGATGACGGCACCGTTTCCTACGCTTCGGAACTGTCGGCCGACCAGGAGGCCGGGCTCTTCCAATTCGTTTCCGGCGGCAAGGGCCTCGTCGGCGTCCACGGCACCGGCTGGTGGATCGGCGGGCAGGCCGTTGACCTGATTGGCGGGCACGCCAACTGGCATCCCCCCGGCCTGACATTCACCGTCAACGTCGAGGACGGCGCCCACCCGGTCATGGCCGGCATCGACGACTTTGAAGTCGAAGACGAAATCTACATGTCCGCCTACGACCCCGCCATTCATATCCTCGCCAGCGCCCAGTGGGCCGAAAAAGCCCATCCAATGGCCTGGGTGAAATCGTACGGCAACGGCAGGGTTTTCTACACCGCGCTGGGCCACACCTCCGACACGTTTCAACGGGCAGCCGTTCAGCGCATGATGCGGCAGGGCGCCCTCTGGGCTGCCAACGGAGCCGCCGACTGACGCCTGCACAGGAGAACTCGGGCAGCCTGCTTGCACCCCTGACCCAGCCAAGCTACAGGCGTCTTCTGCTCAGCAGTTCACTCTGGTGGCAGACCTACGCCATCTGGGTCATCGTGGCCGGCGTCGTCGTTTTGGATATGACCAACTCGGCCCTGGCCGTTACTCTGCTCACATTCTGGCGGCGGGCTGCCCAACTCGCCTTCGGAGGCTTCGCCGGCATAATCGGCGACAGGCTCGGGCGGCGCAATACGCTGATCCTGAGCCAGTTCGTCATTTTTCTGTCCTGCCTCGTTCTCCTTCTCCTTTTCGCCGGCAGCAGGTTGAGCGCCTGGCAGATCGGGGCCGCCGCATTCATCATCGGCGCTTCCTGGACCGTGGACGCGCCCGCTCGCACGGCCCTGGTGCCCGACCTGCTCGGCGCCGGCCTGACCGCCGACGCGATGCTGCTCGAAAGCTTTATCCACAGCCTCATGAACAGCATCGCCGCCTACATTGCCGGCTGGCTCCTCCAACTCTTCGGCACCGCCGGCGGCCTGGGAGCCCTCATCGTCCTGACCGGTCTCAACTTGGCGATACTGGCCTGGCTGGGTCGCGAAACGGTCCCACAGACGATATCCGTCGCGGCAACTTCCGTCTTGCGCTCGATCGGCGAGGGTTTTTCCTACATTCGCGCCCACCGCCCCCTCCTCGTCGTCGCCGTCGTATCCGCGCTGCTCAATACATTTGTCTTCCCCGCGCTCAGCCTGATGCCGGTCTTCGCCCGCGACGTATTCGCCAGCGGCGTTCTCGGTCTGGGGCTGATGAACGCCAGCTACGGCCTCGGCACCTTCGCCGGACTCTATCTGACCCACCGCATGCGAGGGCGCCTGACCTTCAGCGCCATCTTCGCCGCCGGCGCCGTGCTGCAATGCACCGCCTGGGCAGTCTTCGCCCTCTCTCCCCTATTCTCGCTGGCCGTCGCCCTCCTTTTCCTGGCCGGGGCAGGCCAGGCCGGATTCTATACCATGCGCAACGTGATTCTCCTGACCGGCGCCAGCAACGAAATGCGCGGACGCGCCATGAGCACCGTCGCGCTCACCCAGGGGATCGGGCTTCCCGGAGAAATCCTCTCCGGTTCCCTCAGCGAGTCGATCGGTCCCCGCATCACCGTCGCCGCACAGGCGGGCCTGACCGCCCTCGCATCGCTGATCGTGACATCATGGGGCGGCAGACAGCAGGAAAACAGCCGTCGCGTCCCATATTCGGGCCCGCAGAACCACTAGTCTAATGCCAGTCCCTCTTGGAACCGCGACCTGGCCCGCTTTCAACGCCGCTGCAGCCCACGAACGCCCGTCCTCCCCATCTACCCGTGCCCGCCATTTCACCGGCAAACCGGTTGTCTGCTCAGCAAAACGACAACCAGCAAGGGTTTTCTTCGTGCAAATTCGTGTCATTTCGTGGATAATCCAAACAGCATGACACAGCTCAAGCCCTCCATCTGCCCGCACCGGAAACACCGGCCGCAGGCCAATATTCTGCTCAGTAAGGCGACAACCAACAAGGGTTTTCTTCGTGCAAATTCGTGTCAATTCGTGGATAATCTCAAGAGCATGGCACGGCTCAAGCCCTCCGTCTACCCGCACCGGAAACACCGGCCGCAGGCCAATAATCTGCTCAGTAAGGCGACATCCAGCAAGGGTTTTCTTCGTGCAAATCCGTGTCACTTCGTGGACAATCCAAACAGCATGACACAGCGCAAGCCCTCCATCTACCCGCACCGGAAACACCGGCCGCAGGCCAATATTCTGCTCAGTAAGGCGACATCCAGCAAGGATTTTCTTCGTGCAAATTCGTGTCACTTCGTGGATAATCCAAAAAGCATAGCACCAGCTCTCGCTTTCTTCACTCAATCAGCTCAATCAAACGCACCCGGACAATGAAGGGCTCCAAAATGACCACCACGGTTGCAATCAACACGCCGATGCCGCCCCCTTACTGGGCGCTCCTTGAACGGAAACTCCTGCGCTCGCAGGCCGAAGGTTGCCGCGCCTTCTTCGACCACTACTTCGATCAACGCGGCTATCTCCTCTGCGTCCCCCGCTGGGGCGGCGACGACGGCCCCGACGACGCCGCCGAAAACCTGCTTAACTGGACAATCCTCCACGCCCTCGGCGGTGCCGACGATATTCTCGACCTCTACAAACTCGGCTGGGAGGGTCATCTGCAGCAGTACACCGAGGCCAAAACCGTCGACGTTCCCATGGCACGCGACGGGATGTACTTCAAAGAGTTCCCCGTCATGTTCGACTGGTTCCACAACGCCGAGGGCTTCTCCGCCTTCTTCCTGCAGGGCCTCTCCGACCCGGACGACCGCGAGTTTCAGCGGCGCTGCCGCCGCTTCGCCGGTTTCTACATGGACGAAGACCCGATCGCCAAGAACTACGATCCGGACCGCAAACTGATCCGCAGCATGTTCAACGGCAGCCGCGGCCCCCTCCTGCGCAAAGCCACCGGCCTCGACTGGGCCGGCGACCCGATCGAGGTCGAAGGCCGCTTCCGCCTCGGCCACGGCGAACGCAGCTACGACGAAATGGTCGCCCACTTCAAGGACTACAACGACGTTGTCGGCGACCACCCAATCAATCTCGCCGCCACCATCCTCCCCCTGAACGCCTACATGCTCGCTCACGAGCAGAAATACCGCGACTGGGTCATAGACTACGTCGAAGCCTGGGTCGAACGGACCGAACAGAACGACGGCATCATCCCCACCAACGTCGGCCTCGACGGCGTTATCGGCAGCGAGTGCGGCGGCCGTTGGTACGGCGGCGTCTACGGCTGGGGCTTCACCGTGACCGTGCCCCAGACCGGCGAGCTCGCCCACCGCACCTACTTCCACACACGCGCCATCCACGGCTTCGGCAACGCCACCCTGCTCACCGGCGACCGCCGTTACGCCGACACCTGGCGCGGCGTGATCGACTTCATCAACCGCAACGCACGCGAGATTGACGGCAAGACGATGTACCCCAACGCCTACGGCGACTACTTCGGCGAGGAGGACTGGTACGACTTTCAGACCCACCCGTTCATCTCCGGTGCCATGGAGGTATACTACTGGACCATGGACCCTGCCCACCGCGACCTCCTTGCCTCAGACCCATGGATCCAGTACCTGGACGGCAGCAACCCGGACTACCCGCAGACGGCCCTGCAGGCCGACTTGGAGCGACTGCGCAAAAATCAGGCGGAGATGCGCGCCGACACCGCCTCACCCGACACCCGCCTCTCCGACGATATGAATCACATCAACCCCGCCGTCACCGAGACGCTAACCCAGCTCATGCTCGGCGGCCTGCCCACCGGCCGCACCGGCGGCCCTCTCCACGCCCGCCTGCGCTACTTCGATCCCAATAGACGCCGCGCCGGCATCCCCGAAGACGTAGCCGCGCTGGTTGAGAAGCTCACCGCCGGCTCGGTTACGGTTGTCCTAGTAAATACCAACCAGGTCGCACACCGCAGGGTGACCGTGCAAGGCGGGGCCTATGCTGAGCACCAGTTCGGAACGCTGGAGGTGGACGGGAAGAAAACTGCCGTCGAGGATGACGCGTTTGAGGTGAATCTTGCGCCCGGCTGCGGCGCCCGCCTCGTGATCGAGACCAATCGCTACGCCAACGCGCCGACTCTTGCGTTTCCCTGGCGCAGATAGGCCGGTTGGACCGGCGGCACTCTATCTGACGGCTGCCGCCAGCTCCGACAGCCTCTCAAACATCGTGGCACCTATCTCTACGTGCAGCACATGCGAGATGACCTGCGACCAGCCATGCACGAAATAATCCCAGCCGTCAACGACGGTCAGGTTGTGGTCAACTCGCTGGGCCTGTGCCTGGCGCATGAAATCAAGCTCGCCGCGATAGTTCAACTCCCAAACGACGCCGCAGAACGGGAAGATTGCTTCATCGGTTAGCGGCGACCCGGGAGTGTCCTTGCCCATGCCGGTGGCATTGACAACGACACTCCCCGGCGGCAGACCGGCCAGTATATCGTCGTTCCGTCTCGGATCGTTGTTCTGAATGAAGTCAAAACCGATACTCGACTCTATTGCGCCTACTTCACGTTCTACCATGTGCTGCAGGCGGGCCAGTCTCGGTGCCGAGCGGTTCACGACGACGACCCGCGCGGGCCGGTCAGAGGGAAGGTCTTTCCGCAGAAGATGCAGCGTCAACGCCACCGCGGAGCCGCCCGCACCAAGCAGGAGCAAGTGGCCGCCGCTGCGCCCGAAATAGCCCTGGCCCAGAATGGCGTCCAGGCTCAACCCGCCGGCAACCGGGTCGGTCGCGCGGCCAATCAATCTGCCGTTCTCTTTAGCCATACTGGAAACTTCCCCGGTCGCTTGCGCGTATGGTCCGAGGCCATCAAATAGGTCGGATGCCGCCGCCAGCAAGTCGATCTTGTGCGTGGTGACAAGCCCGCCGAGCGCCAGCGGCTCCCCCTTGATGTGCGCGACAACTTCCCGATACCGGTCCGGCGCGGCGTGGATCTCCAGGTCTATGCCTTCCAGCACGACCTCAGGTCGCCCTAGCGCCTCCATCCACAGCGGAAACATCCGCCGCGACGAGGACTGACCGGTTGTAACGCCGATGAAGTAAAATGTAGGCGACTTTGGTAGAGAAAGCATGTTCGCTGGCAAAGGCCGGCTTACGCTCAAGTGCGACCTGTCCTGTCAAGCGGGTCGCCGGGCTGCAGTATGCCAAACAGCTTCGGCCACAGAACCTGCTGCCGGCGCCAACAATGAAATGCCGGCTACACTCCGGCAAAACACCACACAACAATCACGCAAAAACCAGTGAATTCTCCCTCATTCGTCCTCAGCTCAAATGACAAGGCCTGGCAGCAGGCCAACGAAGCCCGCCTTCTCGAAAACGCCCAACGCTGGATCGACAGCAATGAGACCACCCTTTACACCGAGAAATGGGAAGGCTACTATGTGGCGGTGACCCGCGAAGGCCGGCGCCTGGTTCTGTGGATGATGGAGGACGAGGCCGCCAGCACCGACTGGATTCAAAGTGTCCTCGACCTGCGCGAGCCGTTGCGCCTGCAGAGTTCTTACACCCAGGCAATGACTTTGGCCCTGCTCTGGCAGCCCTCGCCGCGTAAGGTTTTCTTTGGCGGGCTCGGAGGCGGCTGCCTGGCCACCATGCTGCACCACCACCTGCCGCACACGCAGTTCCAATGTGTCGAGATCGCCCAGCCGGTTGTCACCGCCGCAACCCGATTCTTCGCCTTTCAGACCGACGAACGCCTCTCTCTTGACATCGACGACGTTCGCGCCTTTCTTCTGCGCGACACAACGGTCTACGACCTCCTGCTGCTGGACATCTTCTGCGACGGCGGCCGCTCGCCGGCCCACGTGATGCAACATGATTTCTTTGCACTCTGCCGTAAGCGTACGGCCGAAAGCGGTCTGCTGGCGGTCAACGCTGGAAACGGCGACCCTGAGTTTGAGAACGTCTCCGCCGCGCTTGCCGACCTCTTCTCCACGGTCTTTTGCTGTCGCGGCCGCGGCAGCACCACCGTGTTCTTTGCCACCGACCAGCCGCCGCTTGCCCACTCTGCCCTGGCCGACGCGACCGCAGTAATTGAGAAGCACCTAGGACTTCGCTTCCCCCTTCTGCCGTGGACTTCTCGCCTGGAACAGATGCATCCCGCCCAGCCGCCTGGAGAGACCGGTTCGCAGGCTGCTCCGCCCTCGAATGGACCGGCCTCGTCCACCCAATGAGACAGGTCGACCGCTTCTGGGTCCTCTGGGGAATCGCCCGCTCGCTCCTCATCTACTACGCGAAACCGGGCCGCGCCGGCCGTGACAGGCAGTTCTACCGTCAGTTCGTCAGTCAAGGCGCACTCGTCTTCGACATCGGCGCACACGTCGGCAACAGGACAAATGTCTTTCTGAGGCTGGACGCCCGCTGCGTCGCCGTCGAACCCCAGCCCGCCTTCGCCGCCCTGCTGCGCCTCCTCTACGGTCGCAATCCCGCCTTCACGCTGGAAAAGGTCGCCCTCGCCGCCGCCCCGGGCCGCACCGACCTGCACATCAGCCGCCGCACGCCAACAGTCTCAACCACATCAGCCGCCTGGAAGGAAAGGGTCGCAAGGTCGCCCTCCTTTTCCCGCGTCACCTGGGATGAGACCGTTTCCACCGCGACCATGACGTTGGATCAACTCATCGAACGCTACGGAATGCCCGATCTGTGCAAGATCGACGTCGAAGGATCAGAGCTGGCCGTTCTGCGGGGATTGAGCCGTCCGCTGCCTCTGCTGTCGCTGGAGTACACTCCCGCGCTGTCAGCCGACGCGGTCGCCTGCGTCGAACTGCTGGAAAGCCTGGCTTCATACGAATACAACTGGAGTCGCGGTGAATCGCAGCACCTGCGCGAGAACCGCTGGCTGCCGGCCCGCGCAATCGCGGACCGACTCTCCAACCTGCCTGCCGGCGACAAAAGCGGAGACCTTTACGCCCGGCTGATCTGACAGGCGATGCTGCGACCCATTTCAGGGAAAACGCATACCGCCTTCTCTCCCCCCTGAAGGTGATGCGGTTCCGCCAGCGATCCGGTCAGCACTATGTCGCCGGCCGCCAGCTTGAAGCCCCGCGAGTAAATATAGTCCGCCATCCACACGAGCGCCTCGAACGGATCGCCCCGTCTGTCACCCCACAGGTTCTGCGCAGGCCCACCGCAGTCGACGCGCAGTTCCGGCGCAGTCTGCATCAGATCCAATGCCTTCCAATGCGGTGCGGCCGCGCCTAGGACAACTGCGCCGCCATTGCCATTGTCGGCGATGCCGGCCAGCATTCTCTCGCGGCTGCTCCAGCCATTCCGGGTCTGCTGAGCATAACGCGTGCCCGTAATGTCAAAAGCCGGCAACGCGACGACGCTGCTTTCCAGGCCTTCTCGCGTGATTCTCCCATCCGGCGCCTGGGGCGCGGCGTCGAAGCGGAACGCGATTTCGACCTCGATGGCGCCGTGTCGGCAACGCGACAGAGGTACGGTGGCGCCGCTGTCATAGATTGTGGAAGCAAATATCCGGCCCGGAATCGGGCCGTCATACCCTTCCGCTCTGTGAACGCCAGCGCTGGTAGCGCCCACCTTCCATCCAACGACCGCATCGGCCGTGTCCGAGGCCACCATAGTCGCCATCTCGTCCTGAATGGCATAGGCCGCCGTGCGATCTTCGGGCATCAGCTCCCGCGGGAACTCTACCGCCTCCCCGGCCAGCCAGGCATCCGCGAGCAGGCGGGCCGCTCGCCCAATAGTCGCCGTCGTCATCAGTTCGATCGTTTCCGAGCCTTGCCTTCAATCAGGTTTCGTCCAGCTGGCAGTGCACGGAACTCTTAACTCTCACTTCAGGTATGCTCACCGCCCCTGCCAGCGAGGCTCGCGCTTCTCAGCAAAAGCTCGCGGGCCCTCCACCGCGTCCTCGCTCTCCAGCATCGCCTCCGCCGCCGGGTACTTCGCCACAATCGCCTCTTCCAACGATGGAAAGTCAAGACTTCGCCGCGCAATCTGCTTCGTCGCCCGCAGCGCCAGCGGCGCACACGCCAGCATCTCCCCAACCCACCGATCGACGGCGCTGTCCAACTCCGCCCCTGGCACGACCTCATTCACCAGGCCGTGCGCCATCGCCTCCCGCGCCGTGATCCGGCGCCCGGTCAGCAGCAACCCCATCGCCAGCTTGTCGGGCACCTGCCGCATAAGCCGGTGGACGCCACCGCCCATGGCTGCCAGCCCTACTTTAGGCTCCGGAAAGCCGAACCGCGCATGCTCCGCCGCCACAATGATGTCGCACGCTAGCGCAATCTCCAGCCCGCCCCCCAACGCGACGCCATTCACAGCCGCGATCAGGGGCTTGTCCAGATCAAAACGCCGCGCCAACCCGGCAAACCCGGTCGGCGGATACTCGTCCCGCCCCATCTCTGCCCGCACCTTCAAATCCGTTCCCGTGCAGAAGCCCCGCTCCCCCGCGCCCCGTATGACCGCGATCCACAGTCCAGGGTCAGCCGCGAACGCGTCGAAGATCTCCGCCAGCTCAAAATGCGCCGCTGGATGGAGCGCGTTGAGCACCTCGGGCCGGTTCAACGTTACATGCAACACCCTGCCCTCAGCCCGCACGATCGTATAGCGCGCCGAACCGGTCAGCGCGCCGATGGAGGTAGGCACCGCCGTCCCTCCCTTCTCAGGCCAGGTTGTAAAGTTCGGCCGCGGTCTGCCCCATAATGCGGGGCCGCAACTGCTCGGGGAACTGCCGCACTGCAAAGTCCGGCGCGTCGCCGTCCCAGTGAGGAAAATCGCTCGAAAACATCAGCATCTGCTCTGCCGGAAACATCTCCAGCATCGCATGGAAATGGTCGAGATTCGGCGGCTCCTCCAGTGGCTGCGTCGACAGGCGGATGTGCCGGGCGGCAACTTCACTCGGCAGCTCGTTCAGCCAGGGGATCGTCGAGTGCAACGCCTTCCAATTCTTGTCCATCCGCCACAAGATCGGCGGCAGCCAGGAAATGCCCCCCTCCACCAACACAAACTTGAGCGTCGGGAACTTGGCGAACACGCCCTCGCACAGCATGCTCGTCAGGTGCGCAATGTAGCTGTTGACAAGCGTTGTGTGCCACTCGAAATAGCTGGTCGGGTAGCCCGCCGCGTTCGGCTGCCCCGACAGCCCGACCCCCTCCGAGCCGGGATGGATCGCAATCGTGAGTCCGTGCTCGCAGGCAGCCTCGTAGATCGGATGGAAGATTCGCTGACCCAATGGTATGCGCGAGCCGCTGGGAAGCTGCACCTGCACGATCTGGGGATGGCTGCCAATGCGGTGGATCTCGGCCACCGCCAGTTCCGGCAAATGCGGATAGACGCCCATCGACGTGCGGAAGCGGCTGTTCCGCGGCAGCCACTCCTCGACGATCGAATCGTTGACCGCGCTGATGACCGCCGCCCCGAAGTCCGGTTCGGGTGACTGCGCCGTGTGCAATATTCCCCCGGGAATGAAAATGCCGTAGTCGATCTCGTAAGCGTCGAAAAAATGCTCAACCATCAGGTCCGGGTCGGAATGAATGCTCCGCCCATCTTCCATGCGCACGTCCGATCTGTCGACCCCCATCGGATTCCACCAGCCCAACGTCCCCGGACCGCGGTTGCCCCCAGCATATCGGGTCCGCCAGGGTTGCGGCAGACGGGCCTCCACGCTTGCACTGTCGACCACCGGGTGAATGTCCGTATCAATCAGGAGACTTGTCATCTTTGTCACCGTCCTGCCAGCCCGCTCATCTGGATCCCGCTCACAAAATAGCGCTGCGCCAGGAAGAACA
>DAOUHX010000394.1:0-2705 GCA_034428395.1 Caldilineaceae bacterium | reverse complement strand
GACGATGGTGCTCACGGCGCGGGGAATGCGCACACGCTCGCACAGATCGACAATCGGGATCAGGAAGTAGGAGACCAGCCCCGCCACAATCACAATCGGGAGCACCGGGCGGCTGATCCAGAAGATCAGAGCGCCGACGACCAGCAGAACGATCAGGACCGTTCTCTTGGTCGCCGTGTCCCATTCGGTGTTCGTTGTCCGAGGCGCGTTCGAGCCTTGCGCAGCCGCCTGTGCCGCCGGCAATTGGGGCGTTTCGTCTGAGGTGCGGGAAGGACCGGCACGCTGCTCAGAGGCTACATCCGGCCCTTCCGTTGCGGATGGCGCTGACATAGATTAGTGGATGGTGGACAGTGGTACGTCCATGAACCAGGCGCGATTCAGGCATCACCGCGCGCTGCCATTCTACAGGAGAGAACACAGCCGGCCCCCGAAAGTTGCGCGCTGACCGCGCCGGATACCGCTTTCAGTCCAGCCCCAGCGACGCGAATTCCCACGCGGCCACAGGCGTAAACCGCGCCGGATCCAGCGCAATTGCCGGACCAAACGGCGCCGCTGTCACGCTGCCCACCGCCACCGACCCATTCTCGACCGCCAGCGTTGGGAATTGCCGGCCGTCCGCGGTCGCGTGCGGACGATAGAGGTCGCCGTGTGCGTCCAGCATATGCGTCTGCACCTCCTGCGGCAGCATCGACAGCCCCGCGAAGTAGTGATGCCCGTTGCGCTCCGCGTGCTCGATTCCCAGCGTCGCTAACACGGCCAAGTCCTCCAGCAGCGCCACCGGCCCCAGATTGCACAGGTCTTCACCGCTGATGATCGGCAACGCGCCGGGCGCCTGCCGCCGGCGGTGGCGGATGAGGCAGGTGTTGGCGATGCCTTTGAAGATGCCTTTGCAGTTCTTGTGGCTCGTGCCCACGTAGCCGCTCTCCAGCGCGGTCGGCGCGCTCGAAAGCGCCCCATCCGATTCGTCAATGATGATTGGTGGCCGTTCCTGCCAACCGCGCAGCGCCGCGCCCACCTCCGCGCGCAGCGCGATATCGCGGTGGAACGGCTGCTCGACGAACAGGAGCCGCTTCAGGAAGCCGCGCAGCGCGGGGTCCGCGTTCAACTCCTCCCACAGTGCGCGAAAATCTGCCGCGTCGTGGTAGGTCTCGTTGCCGTCGAGTGTGTGGCGGTAGTCGACATTGCGCGCGTCCAGCAGCGCCGCGATCCGCTGCAACCGCTCCCGGTCCGCGTCGATCTCGCCGCCGATCTTGATCTTGAAGTGGGTCAACCCGTAGGCGCGAATCGATGCGTCCAGCGACTGCGGCAGGCCATCGTCGACCCACTCGGCGGGCGCGATTTCATCGTCGGTGAGAGGATCGATCAGGCCGATGGTATGCCGCACGATGATGCGCGCCAGCGGCCTCTCGGGTAGCAGATCGGCCGCGCTTTGCCCGCCCAGCTCCGGCCGCAGCGCCTCCAGGCGCATTCCCAGGCTGTTCGTGTGCACTGCCGCGGCGAAGGTCGTGGCCGTCGCCCGGCAGAAACCGTCGATGATCGCCCGCTCGACCAGCGAGACGCCGAACGCCCACAGCAGGGGTGGATAGTCCGTCCCCGCGGCCCAGACCTCTTGCGCCGCGTAGATGGCCTGCCACAGCTCGAAGACCGACGCCGCCGGGCCCGCCTCCTTGGCGTGGCGGCAGGCCTCCTGCACAACGTCGAGCATCTCCGCGATGTCCTGCTCCGTCGACGAGTCCGGTACCTTTGTAAACCATTTCGGCGCCAGGCCGTCCGCCGCGATGCCGTCCGCGTCCCTGCCGTCCACGTCGACCCGCGCCCGCACAAAAAGGTGGGGCAGCGCCGTCATGGTCACGATGCCGTAGCGGAACGGCATCCGGTTGTGCATGTTCAGAATGTGCAGGTCAAAGTCGAGCAGGCGAATCGGCATCTTTCCTCATCTCCGGTCTCTGTGGAAACACAGTTTTTTGTAGTCAGTTCTTAGTTTTCAGCGACGGCATAGCAGATCGTTCCGGGCATTCGCCGGGAAACAAGAGCTGCCGACCGGAAACATGAATCGTCATCAAGCCAGCGTACGCTCATAGCCGCGCAGCGTCGCGATCTCCCGCGGCAGGTGCACCTCCGGCGGCTGCCAGTCGATCCACTCGCCGCTGAGATAGCCGTCGTAGCCGCCGCCGTGCAGCAGTTGCAGCACCTCCCGGTGATCGACCTCGCCCGTGCCGAAAGGTGTGTAGTCCAGCCGGTCCACGGCCAGGAACATGTCGTGCATATGCACGTGGCGGATCCACGGCCGCAGCGTGCGGTAGGAGTCTGCCAGTGTCCAGCCCGCCTGCCGCAGCGGGTGCGCCGCATCCCAGTTCACGCCAATCGCCGCATGGTCCACCCGCTCCATCACCGCCGCCACATCGGCGGGATCGCACCAGTCGTCATGCGTTTCCAGGCAGACGGCCACGCCGCGCGCGTCAGCCCGTTCCGCCAGCTGTTTGAGCGCGTCCGTCACACCTTCGATGGCCGTCTCCCGGCTGATGCCGACAGGGATTCGCCCCCCGAAGACGCGCAGTGCCGGCGCGCCGATATCCGCGGCCAGGTCGATGTACCGAAGCGACTCCTCTACCTCCGCCTCCCGGGTCGCAGGGTCGGCAAAGCGGGCGCCCGACGCCAGGCAGCAGATGGCGACGCCCGCCTCAGCCGCCTGCGCGCGGAACGAT
>DAOUHX010000393.1:0-1989 GCA_034428395.1 Caldilineaceae bacterium | reverse complement strand
TATCTTGCAACTCCCCTCACGCCGGAATCGCCCTTGAAAAACCGACATTGGAGGAATCGGTATGACGAATAGAGCAGGCCCGGCAGCGCCCAGAGCCGACGAATGGCTGCTCGACAACCCCCAAATGCGTCGCTTCATCAACGCTGCGAACGCCGCGCGCACCCGTCAGGCAGATGCCCGCATGGTCGTGGCCGAAATCCGCCCCTACTTTGTGAAGTTGCTCTCCGACCCGGACTGGCTTCCGCGGAAGTTTCAACTGCCGTCCGCAGAAAGTGGGATGGGTGGCGGAATCGGCATGTGGCTCCTCTATCGCGCGGCCGACGGCGGCCTTGCCTTCTCTGCGCTGGTCGTGCCCCCCGGCGCCCAAACGCCCATACACGATCATCTGGCCTGGGGGCTGGTCGGGCTGTACAAAGGCGAGCAGGAGGAGGAGGTCTTCAGCCGACGCGATGACGGGCGTGACGAGTCGCACGCCAAACTGGCGCTGGCCCTGCGACAGACGCTGCGGCCGGGGGACTTCTACGAACTGCTCCCCGAAAACGACATCCACCGCGTCCGCACCACAAGCGCCGAAACTTCCGTTTCGCTCCACCTGCTTGGAAATGACAACGGCTGCATCTGGCGCCACCGCTTCGACGAAGAGACCGATTCGGCGCAACCCTTTCGTTCCGGCTGGCTGAACGTCGATTGCCGGGACGAAGAAGAAAGCTAGACGAAAACTTCCGCGACCGCCGCCCCACAGGAGAGAACGCATGGCAAAGCGTGTGAATCGTGCAATCGAGCTTTTGGAGAATGGACAGCCAATCTACTATGTCGGCGCGCATACAGGACACGTGCTGACGCACGCACAGGGCCGCGAAGACGCCGCAACCTGGGCCGATTACATCAACGTGGGCATGGAGCACGGCGCGTTCGACATGGGCGGGCTTGAGAGATACATGGAGGGTATGGTTGAAGGCGGTCCAACCCCGAGCGGGCACAGGACGCCCGCTGTGATCGTCGAAGCGCCGGTCGAAGGTACCTCCGCCGACATCGTACGCTACAACAGCTGGCAGTTCCGCCAGATTCTGGCGCGCGGGGTCCACGGCATCCTGCTCTGCCAGGCTGAGACGCCTGAAGCCGTCGCCGCCTTTGTCGAAGGCTGCCGCTACCCAATCAATCGTATCGGTGTGGATGCCGGACTCGGCGTCGGCCGCCGCGGCGTCGGCTCGGAACCGAGCTCGGCCGCGATCTGGGGCGTCGACTACGCCGAATACCTCGACAAGGCCGACCCCTGGCCGCTCAATCCCAAGGGCGAGCTGCTGCTCGGTCTCAAAATCGAATCGGCGGCCGCCCTGCCGCGCATCGAAGAAATCCTGGCCGTGCCGGGAATCGGATTCGCCGAGATGGGGCCCGGCGACCTGAGCATCTCGCTCGGCTACCGCCACCGTCCCGAGCCGTGGCCGCTGGAGATGCAGGAGGCAAGTCAGCGGGTAAAAGCGGCCTGCCTGGCCAACGGCGTCGCCTTTCTCCAAGGGGCTTCGCCGGAAAACGTCGCCGAACAGATAGACAGCGGCGTACGCGCCGTCGGCGGCCACAACGAGGAAACAGCCCGCGTCGGCCGCGCCTACACGAAAAGGCAAATGCCCTACTGAAACAACGGTCACTGTGCAAGCGCAAAAGGTCGCCCGTCGGTCGCGGCCGAGCAAACAACATTTGGAGAAGGCATGAATCGAGAATCAGTCACAACCAACCGAACCGTTGCACTCTTGTTGTTGCTGGTCCTGGCCCTCAGCGCCTGCGTCGCGCCGGCGCCTGAGGCAGCGGGGGACGCGCAACCTGCCGCGAATGCCCGGCCCGCGGCAGGAACGGCCAACGTCGTCTACGACGAGCTGCCCGACATGGGCGGCGCCGAGCTGGTCGCCGTAACCGGCAACGACTACATCCCCCTCAACTTCATCGACCCCGCCAGCGGCGAAGCCGTCGGCTGGGAATACGACGCCGTCAACG
>DAOUHX010000392.1:0-2928 GCA_034428395.1 Caldilineaceae bacterium | reverse complement strand
CGTCGAGCCAGGCCACCTCTGGTTGACCACGCTCAAAAGCCAGACACTGAGCAAGGTCCGCATAAGCGATTGGTCGGTGCAGCACGTCATTCCTTTGCCCTACCAACGCGCACATGGCGTCGTGCGAGTCGAAGACGGCGTCTGGGTCGTGCATACAGGCGATCGCGTCATCTTGAAACTGAACGTAGACAATGGGGCGGAACTGGAACGCATTACCGTACCCGCGTCAGAACCGGAGCCCCACGGCCTGAGCGCCGATTCCGACAACCGTTTCCTATTCTGCGACGCCTCGTCAGGTTGGGTCGTTGCGATAGGGGATTCATAGCGCCATGCCGTTTTCCTGCCTCCCCGCGTCCCTTTACCCCGAAATCAGCAGAGGGGAGCGAACGCTGGCCGACTGGTTCAACTTGGCAGCCGCTCTCGACCTTGACGGAGCCGACATCAGTGTCGCGCACCTGGACTCATTCGACAACGCCTATCTGGACAAATTGCGGCAGCAGGCGCACGATGCAGGGGTCGTTATCGCCGGCATGGTCACCTACACCGATTTCACCCACCCGGACCCGGCCGAACGCCGGCGCCATCGGCATGAACTGCGCCAATACATCGACGCAGCTGCCCGGCTCGAAGTCGACTTCCTGCGCGTCACCGCCGGACAGAATCACCCCGGCGTGGCACTCGCTGACGGCATCGCCTGGGCTGCCGACGGGCTGTCCGCATGGGTGGAAGAGGCTAGTGCTGCAGGCGTCACTCTCGCTTACGAAAATCACGCCATTGGCTACGTTTGGTCCTACTTCGACTTTTCGCAAAAAGCATCTGTGTTTCTCGAAATCTGCGCACGCACCGCCCACAGCGGCCTCAAGCTCCTTTTCGATACGGCCAACCTGATAGCCGTCAACGATGATCCGCTGGCCGTTCTGGATCAAGTGCTGCCCCGAGTCGCCGCGCTCCACGTCAGTGACATCCGACGCGCCGGCGCGTTCGAGCCGGTTCTTATCGGCAGCGGTGTCACGCCTTTGCACCAGATCTTCGAGCGATTCCGTACCGCCGGTTTCGACGGCTGGATCTCGGTCGAAGAGGCCAGCAAGACCGGCGACGACGGTTTCCGCCGTGCGATCGATTTCACCCGGGAGTTGTGGCTCAACTGAATCTGTCCACCTGAAATCAAATTCCATGTCAAACGATCTACCCAGCGTCCTGCTGGCCTTCGACGCCAACGTCCGCCATAACCACCTGGACCCGCAGGACCTGCTGCGTCTCGAATCATTTGCCGCATGGGACTGGTTCCCCTGCGAGGGCGGCAGCATCTACGACACCAATACAGACCCCGAAGCCGCCGCCCAACTGGCTGACAGGCTGCCCGGTCACGACGCGCTCGTCGTCTGCTGGGGCGCGCCGACGTTGACCGGGGACCTCCTCGACATAGCTCCCACGCTCAAGTTTATCGGAGAAATGGAGGGCGATCGCTTCGCCAGTCGCATCGATCTTGACGCCGCCTGGGCACGCGGCATTCGTACGGTCGACACGACCAACGCCTCCTCTTATCCCGTTTCCGAGTGGGCCTTGGCGATGATTCTCGTCAGCCTGCGTAACGGCGGAGGTCACTTCCGCCGTATGATCGCCGGACAGACCCCTGTCGAACGCTCGCTCATGGAAGGGCTGCCCGGATCGCTGATGGGCCGTCGCGTCGGCCTGGTCGGCTGCGGTCACATGGGCCGGCGACTGATGAAATTTCTCCGCGCTTTCGAGACCGAAATCTGGGTCCACGATCCCTATCTGCCCCAGGAGCTGCCTGAGGCCCTCGGCTTCTTGCAGACGAGCCTCCAAAACGTCTTCACCTGCGATGTTGTAGTTTGTCTCGTTCCCCACACACCCAGGACAGAAGGCATGATCGGTAAAGAGGAGCTGGCGCTTCTACGCCCCGGCTCTGTATTCGTCAGCGTATCGCGCGGCAAAGTGACCGACTCCGCCGCGCTCATCGAACGGCTCAAGCAGGGCGACATCGTCGCCGGGCTGGACGTCTTCGACCCCGAGCCGGTTCCCCCGGACAGTGAGATTCTGCAACTGTCCAACGTCTTCCTCAGCCCGCACATCGGCTCTTACGGCGGCCCCACCGCACAGCAGGATTTCTTCGCGCTGATGGTGGATGAACTGCAGCGCTTCTTCAACGGCCATGAGACCCAATTTGACTTGACGCCCCGCGCACAGGCCAATCGCACGGGCGCCACACCGTGACCTCCATTGCTTTACAGACAGTTTCTTTCTCTGCGATCTGACGACAAATGCTATAGATAGAGGACCAGTATGAATCTCGAACTCGCAGGCCACGTCGCAGCTGTCGTCGGCGGGGCCAACGGAATGGGCAGAATGATCGCCAAGACCTTCGCGGCCGAGGGCGCACACGTAGCACTGCTCGACCTCGACCCCGTCGTAGACGAGATTGCGCACGAGGCCGCCGCCCAAGGCGTTGCTTCACTCTCCATTGAGGTCGACGTGACCGACTTTGAAGCGATGAAAGCCGCCGCAACCCGCATTGAGCAGGAACTGGGGCCCGTACGCCACGTCATCTTCACCGTCGGCATCGATTCAGGCAAAGGCGGTTTCCCCTTCTGGAACCTTGAACCCTCCGACTGGCCGCGCGTCCACGACGTCAATGTGCTTGGCGCCGTCAACACCGCCCATGCCTTCTACGCGCCCATGATCGCACGCCGCCAGGGCACCTTCTGCTTCTTCTCCTCCGTCGCCGGCCAGATCGGCTCACAGACCGACCCACCCTACAGCGTCTCCAAGGCCGCAGTCCTCAGTTTCATGCAGATTGCAGCCAAAGACTTTGCCCCCTACAATATACGCGCCAATGCCATCTGTCCCGGCATGGTCGATACGCCCCTCCAGCGGCGTATCCATAAGTTTTCGACCGCAAACCTGCCG
>DAOUHX010000391.1:0-2251 GCA_034428395.1 Caldilineaceae bacterium | reverse complement strand
GGCCGCCGCGGGTCTTCTGTGCCCATCGAGCCGGCGAACCCGGGCGGCATGAAGCGCCCCCTGCCCAACTTCTGCAGAAGCTTTGTCACGCCTCCAATCAGTCCGAACGGCAGGGGCAGCCGCGAACGGACGATGCCGGCATCCGGGTACTGCGCCAGCGCCTGGTCCGCCCGCATATGGCGCAGGGGCGCCAGCTCCAGTTGCCGTCCCTTCAGCGGGCCGTGCAGGCACTCGCCGGTGATGTGGTCCCAATAGGAACCGCTCTGGCGGTCCCCCATTAGCGACATGCCGTTGTAGAGGCCGCGGGTCGCAAACGTGTGGATCTTTCCGTCGATGGTTGGCGTCAGACTGACGCCGCTGTTGCAGGGCGCTCAGAAGGTGGCGAGAAACGGGACACCATTCAACTCGCCCTGCGCCACGTGGTGGAAGACCATCTGGTCGGTCAGCATGGCCAGGGCCGCGCCGTCGCGCTCGAGCAGGAGTAGCGGCGTCTCGGGGCGGACCTGCCTGCGGGCCACTGCGTCGGCCAGCGCCTCGGTCCGCTGTACTGCTAAGGGACGGAACATATCCCGTTTGCTCAGGATCGCCCGTTTTGCGTCAAAGGTCGTCGCTGCAGTCAGTTCGTCTGTGATCTCTCCCATCGATAGCCCCTTTGCTAGCGGAAGTCCACAATCAGATTGTAACGCGCAGATTGTAACGCGCCGGCGTGCTGACGCGTCTATGGCTCGGTTGAGAAACGGAAGACGGTTGTCTCGCTGTACGCCTCACCGGGCCGCAGAACCACAGATGGGAAGTTCGGCTGGTTCGGCGCATTGGGAAAGTGCTGCGTCTCCAGGCAGAAACCGCCGTGATTGGGATAGAGCTGCCCGTCTTTGCCCGCGCTCGACACCTCCATCAGATTGCCGGTATAGAACTGCACGCCCGGCTGCGTCGTCAGCAGCTCCAGCACGCGTCCGCTGGTCGGTTCGGTGACGCGGGCCACCAGCCGCAGCGTGCCCGGCGCGCCGTTGAGGACGAAGTTATGGTCGTAGCCGCCGCCGAAACGGATCTGCTCGTCGTCGGCGTCGATGCGCGCGCCGATGGCGGTCGGCTGGCGGAAGTCTAAGGGCGTCCCCGTCACGTCGCGTAGTTCGCCCGTCGGGATCAGCGTACTGTCCATCGGCGTGAACGCGTCGGCGTCGATCATGGCCATATGGTCGAGGATCGTGCCCCGCCCGGCCAGATTGAAGTAGCTGTGATTGGTCAGGTTGACGATGGTGGGCGCGTCGCAAGTGGCGCGGTAGTCGAGACGCAGCGCGTTGTCGTCATCGAGGCTGAGCGTCACTTCGGTATCGAGCGCGCCCGGGTAGTGCTCCTCGCCGTCCGGGCTGTGGTACGTGAGACGCAGGCCGACCGCCTGTTCATTCTGAAACGGCTGCGCCTGCCAGACAACCTTGTCAAAGCCGCCTTCACCGCCGTGCAGATGGTCGTCGCCGAGATTGCGGGCGAGCTGGTAGCGCACGCCGTCCAACTCGAAGCTGGCGCCGCGGATGCGGTTGGCAAAGCGGCCCACGAGCACGCCGAAGAAGGGGTGGTCGACCAGATAGTCGTCAAGCCTGTCGAAGCCGAGCACAACATCACCGGGCCGGCCGTTGCGGTCCGGCACCGTGAGCGTGCGGATCAGCCCGCCGTAGTCGAGCACGTCCACCTCTACGCCGTTGTTGTTGGCGAGCGTGTACTGTCTGACCGGTTGTCCGCTTTCCGTTTTGCCGAAGGCCTCGCTGCTGAGTCTCATTGTTCCTGGCTCTCCGCCTGGAGATTCTGATTCCTATTGTCAGTTCACCCCGAACTACCGCTGCTTACAACTCTTTTGCCGCTCTTCGCGGGGTTGGTCCCACCTGCCGCTGCACCAAAGCCTGAAGGGGCTCTCTGCGATCGACACAGGCTGCATGGTTGGCGTTCACCTGAGAATAAGCCCGCGGTTCCCGGAAGTCAGCCGGAGGACTCTTCAACCTCGATCTCTTCCTCCTCGTACCACCCCGAGCCAAAGATCAGCCCGTCATAACGGATTACCCACGTGTGTTTCTGATGCAGTCCTCCCGTCTCAGGACTCCTTCGCACGTAGTGCACCCATTTCCCCTCTTCGTCCGCCGACAGAATGTCGTCCCCGTAGAAGTATCCAGTCGGGTCAACCCGTTCATTCGGGTCCCGTCCGATGCTGGCGGGCTCCGGATGGGCAATGGTGTATCCATCCTCTCCGATGATGAAGACG
>DAOUHX010000390.1:0-15693 GCA_034428395.1 Caldilineaceae bacterium | reverse complement strand
GAGAAGCGGTTGTGGCCGTAGCGGATCTGCGCCTTCTTGTTGCCGGGTGAGGGCGTGCCGTAGAAGAGGTCGACGTGGGCGTTGAGATGTTTGACGCCGTTGCGCAGGACGTCGACGGTGCCGCGTTTGCTGATTTCGCCCTGCAGGCGGGCGAGGAATTTGCGGCGGGTGGGGGTGTCCTCGCTGTGCCCGGGGGTGAGGCCGAGGGCGCCGGCGGTCTCCGGCTGCGAACTGTGCAGGAAGGCGGCGAGCTGCGCTAGATCGAGGCAGTGGTCGCGGTCGAAGTCCTTGGGGAAGCCGCCGAGCCAGCCGGGCCCGTAGGCAGCGGGCCGTTCGACCATCGTGGTTGGCTTGTTCGGGTCGCAGGGGTGGCCGGTGAGGGCGGTGCAGATGAGGGCTTCGAGGCCGCTTTCGGAGGTGTCGGTGGTCATGGGACAGCTTTCAGTTTCTAGTTTTCAGTTGCCAGTTGTTCCAGTTTGGCGAGCCAGGATGCGAAGTGCTTGCATTTCGAGCGGATCGTGGGCAGGCCGATCTGCCCAGCCACGATGGGTCCGGCGGATGCTTTTCTGCCTTCGTATTCGGGTATTGCGCGGATGATCCGTTTCGACGGCGCGGTGGTGGCGCCGTCGTTGACATGTTCAGGCGAAGGAAAACGGGCAACCGCTGTTGTGAGTTTCGCTATGCCGTCGGCGGCGCCGTCAAACTGCGCGTCAAGTCTTTCAGGATCGGAGAGTAAGAGCGTCTCGAATTCGTGCAGTTGGATGTAGGGGATGAAGCGTTCGTCACCGATGTCACTCTTCAGGGCGTTTTCCAAAGCCTCAACGCGCCGGTGGGGGTCGTCATTCGCGGCGGTCTTGTAGCCGGGAAAGTCTGTCGGAAGGCCGTAGAGATCGAACATTGTGGTGAAGCGAACTTCGGGATTCCGGTCCTGCTTCATCCAGAGAGCGATGTCATTTCGTGCTTTGGCGTAGGTGCTGAGGCCGCCGCGGTATTTCTTGCCGCGTGTCCTTCTGGTTGCGACGACCCGGACGCTCGCGCCGACGGAAAGGCTGCCCAGGTGCGGCTTCAGGGTCTGATTGACAAAGGTCTCTTCGGTCTGTCCTTCCACGATCATATTCAGCCTCACGTACATCAGGGGCGGCCCCCGATGACGTTTTTCTCCCACAGCTCAGAGAGGGAGTACTCTTCAAGCCATTCACTCAGTTCCTCACTGTCTTCCAATCGTCGGAAGGTGGACTCGCGGCCCTCGCGCTCGACGACGACGATGTCGGACGGCTCGAAGCAGTCGACGAAGGCGGGTGACTGGGTGGCAACGATGACCTGGGTCTTTTGTGAGGCGGCGCGGATCAGGCCGGCGATGATGTTGATGGCGTAGGGGTGGAGGCCGAGCTCGGGCTCGTCGATGATGAGGAGATCGGGCAGTGTGTCGTCGGGTTGCAGGAGCAGGGTGACGAGGGCGATGGTGCGCAACATACCGTCGGCGGCCTGGGAGGCGGTGAAGACTTGGTCGCTTTCGGTTTCGCGCCAGGCGAGCAGCAGGTGGTCGGCGTCGGGTTCGAGGTGAAAGTCTAGAAAGAAGGGCAGGACCAGGCGGAGGGTATCGACGATGCGCTGATAGGATTTTCCTTCTTTTCTCTGCAGCCGGTACAGAAACGGCGCGAGATTGGAACCGTCATGCCGAAATCGTCTGCCATCTGTGACGTCAGCCTTTCTGCGAAGGTGGGACGTCCCTGAAGTGTCGTGAAAGTGGAATGTGAACATACTACGCAATGCGTTGACGATAGCACCTGTGGTTTCGTTGAAAGTCTCATGGTCCCAGAACATTGACGAGCGATCGCTTGGCCCCCCACTTTGCCAGGAAGGCTTCCCGGCTTGGTCTCCATTTGCCAATCGATAGCGCTCATCGGCGTAGACGAGCGTGTCGTCGGCTGCGTAGGCGAGACGAAAATGGTAATCGATCTCGCCGGAACCGGAATGAAGCCTGAGTTGGACATCGATTTCTGGCGAGATCGCCGGGCCGTCGTGCAGGAGCTTGCTGGCACCGCCCCGGAGCCTCACGTAGGATTGCAAATTGGTGGGGCCGAACGTCAAATAGAAAAGCATTTCAAAGAAGGAGAGGAAGTTGGACTTGCCGGCGCCGTTGGGGCCGATGAGGATGGTCAGGGGGCCGGGCTGGAAGTTGTCCAGCGCGTGTATGGTCTTGAAGCCTTTAAGGGTGATGTATTCAAGACGGGTTCTCATGCTCGATCCATGTCCTGGTCTGTCCCTCGGTCATCTCTCTTTTCGCAGCCTTTTGCGTGCTAGCGGAGGGGAAGTTGCAGTTTGGCGAGATTGAAGAAGAGGCCGCGGCTGGCGCCAGTCCGGTCGAGGAGTTCGGGGATGTTAGAGGCATCGATCTTGGCCGTCGGGCAACTCCTGAAGGGCTGCGCACTTAGCCTGGCGTCCGGCGCTGAACTGTTGGTTGTCGGTCATCGTTCTCCGCGTTTGGCCAGGAGATGCTGATCCAATGCGTTACGCAGACAGGAGTTGATGGCTGTCTGGCGGCTGACCTGCAACTCAGCGGCCATTTGATCGAGTTCTTGCAGCATTTCCTGGGAGATATCGACGCGGATGCTGGCGAGCGGCTGCTTCATTTCTCCCTGATTGGTGAAGAAGCGCGAGATGTCGAGGCCGCTGTCGGCCATGTCTGCGATTTCATCAGCCGTCGGTCTTTCAGCTGAACTCTTCATATAATCTTTGTTCCTCATTCGTTGCTCGCCAGAGCGTCACTAGGTGATAGTACTCTCCCTCGACGTCTTGCCTCACTTCGTAGATCAGGGAATACAGTTGTCTATTCACCCAACCGATGGCGCGGTACTGCTCTGGATAGTCCGATCTGCGGTCTTCATAGTATGGGTGGGAGAAGATTTCCTGCGCTTCTTCAAATCCGATTCCCCTCTTCCGGTTTTCTCTGAGACGTCTGCTCTTATCGCGGTCGAACGTGAAGCGCATCGTTGTCTTGTTTTTACAGTATACCTTACTGGTACGAAGTTTTCATGCCGATATGTTCGGCGGCCGCGCGGACGTCGAGTTTGCCGGTGACGACGTGGGAGATGAGGCTGGCGCGGTATTCTTTGAGCAGTTGTTCCATGCGTCTTGTTTGCTGACGAACACGAGACTCAGATTGCAGCATTTCTGCTACCCGCAGTTGGGCTCCAATGGGTGGCAGAGAAATCTTTTCCTTCATAAGGGTTCTGACATTCAGCGGCCTGTTCCGACCAGCGGCTCCCCTTGAATTGTGGTCCAGGATAAGTCGGCCCCAGTCAGTTTGAAAAAGGGCCAGCAGAAATCCTGTATCTGAAATGCCTGGTTTGCCACGAAGAATTGGGAAGCGATGGCTCGCTACGCAACCGTGTTCTGTGTCACTCGCCAGAGCAATCGCACCTTCCCACGCAAACTGTCCACTGATTACCAAGTCGCCCTGTTCGATCCAGAAGAAGCTAGAATCACCTAATTCATTGCCATTTCTCGGCTTCTTCCGGAAAATCCCACGTCCGCGATTGTAGAGACCAATCGGAGTGTACGTCTCGTCGCTTGCACGTTCAATTGGCCTTTCAATTGTGTCCGCAACGGCACTAAGCCTTAGATTCTTCGTGCTGGGCGATTGCATCGCTTCAACTGTGGCTACATTACGCGCCTCCTGCAGGAGAGCGATCAGTTTCTCTTTGGTGTCGATGTAGCGCTGGATGCGGCGGTCGACGTGGTCGAGGTAGCGGGCGATGGCGTGTTGTTCGGGGAGGGGTGGGAGGGGAAGCCGTTGCGTCGCGAGTGTGGCATAGCGGAAATCGGTGGACCGCTCTCGAATCCCTGTGGCAAGTGCGGCAATCCATTGACTCCTAGCCATTTCACGTAGTATGTGCGCGTAGTAGTAGGCATTGGCGTTTGGTGCCGGCTGGCAAACCGAATAAACAGGAGTTCCCTTCCCATCCGAGTCAGATACGCCAATCGCGCCCGCAAAGGCATCCATTGCGTGAATAACGAGATCGCCTGCTCGGATTCCTTGATAGCCGATTTCCTGCAATGATTCCGTAAAGCCTTCGGTGCGTCGGTTTCTGCGAAGGGTGACAACCCCATCTCTAAAGCAGGTTACTACCTCATCTGTACCCCGAACGGGTCGTTTCATCTTCTTGAAGAGCCACTTGCCGCGTTCAGTACGCCAATGGGCAGGTATTTCGGGGAGCCAGTTAAGGCCGGAGGGGCTGTAGGTGGGGTAGGGTGGGAGGTTGGCAGCGATGTTCATTGGCTTGGAAACTGGGTTATGTCCTGTTCGCAATTTTCTCAATCAAATCCAGAAAGCCTTGAAGCAAGCCCAAGTGGCTGAGGACTGTAAGAAAAGTTGCGCTTACCGAAAGCATTAGAATCACAAACTTGATAAGGCGACCCACTGCACTCCTCTCCGCCTGCGCCGAGTTGAAACCAGCGCTGCCAAGAAGTAAGAATGGCAATGTTGCAACCCAGTTGAAGACTCGAAATACCCACCAGAAGGGATTGAAGGTTCTCAGAAACGATCGAAAATGATTAGACTTGTAAACGCCTTGGGCTTGCAACACAACGTCAAATACATAGTCAGGGGTCAGAAAGAAACGGTCCAAATTGAACAAGTTCGCAACTATGTTTACGCGTTGTGAAGGTCCTCCGTGCACACGTGGAGGGGTCCATTCTACAACTGGGTCAATGTTGGCGGCATAGAGGATCGCGATTACCTCTACTAAAATTAAATTGAGTGAAGTTCGAGCTTCACCTGCCTGCTCTACCTGCTTTTCGCGATGAGCTAAGAAGTAGGTATTTAAGAGTTCAAGAAACTCATTCAATCTTTCTTGGCGTCTGAGACTCTCCCAAAAGGTGATGTTTCTATACCCATTCAATTCGTTCATTCCTTTATGTGCTACGGTGCAAAAGCATTTACCTTAGCCGTCTACCAAGCCTATCTATCGTCACATCGTGCTTTCACTAAAATGCAGATTGCGAGCCGCTTTCGCCCAGCTGCCAGCTTCGCCGTGCTGCATAGTGGCCAACCGCCATTGTCGCCCATAACGAAGACTTACTCGCTGCCCCGGGGCTCCCCCAACAGCCCTTGTGATTCGCGCTCAAAGGCGCGTATGCACCTCCACTGGACGACCGTACCGTAAAGGGCTATGCCAGGGACGGTAGGGGTCATTCGCTTTTGATCACGTAAGACCACCCGCCAGACCTAGTCCGATTCGTAGACAGCGGGTTGCCGTCACTGATTTTTATGAGACGGGAAACACTGAAAGGGGACGCCAATTTGACCAGTCTCTGAATGAAGACAAGGTTGACCATCCCCTCTTCAGCACCATAAATGCCAGGATCGTAACCTCCTTCCCGTATCGATTTATCAATCCGCTTCCACTCTGGACTGTTCTTGTCCATGCGCCTTTTGTCCATCCACCCGACGATGTCGGCACGATAGGAGACTTCGGCAAGATTCTTGCCTGTAGATACGTACAAAATGGTTGGTGGATCCTGCCTGAATCTCGCCATTGCAACCGATTTGTAAGGCTGCAGGTAGAAAGTATCGTCATGCTCTCTCTCCTGGGCACGAAGAATCTCATCCAAAACACTCTCATAGACTCCGTTTAGAAACAGGGCTATGTCACTCACCGCAATTCTCCTTTGTGTATAAATATGGCTGCCGCCCTCCGCTACGCCCCGCCCATGATCTCCCCCAACAACCCCTCGGATTCCTGTTCGAGGGCGCGGACATCGGCCCAGATCTCGTCGGGGGCGCGCAGGGGCTGGGGCTGGTAGAAATAACGGGTGAAGCTGATCTCATATCCCACCTTGATGCTGCCCGGCACATACCAGGCGTCGGGGGCGTAGGGCAGGACCTCGCGATGCAGAAAACCCTCGATGCCGTCCTCCTCCAGCAGGGGTGCCTGCTCGCTGTCCTTGAGGTCGGGGTCGGGCGCGTATTCGACGACGACGGTCTTGCCGTCGATTTCGACGGGGAAGAGGCCGCGCAGCGGGTCGGGCGCGGTGGCGGCGGGATAGATCTTGCGGATGACGGGCGGCGCGGCGGGGTCCGGCTCGGCGTTCGCGCGCAGCTGCTTGATCTCGCCGGCCTTGTAGGCGCGGGCGGGGTCGATGCCGGGCAGGCGCAGGGGGCGCTGGACGGTAAGCTTGTGGTAGCCGAAGGCGGCGTTGGGGAAGATCTTCGACTGCGGCGATTCCTTGAAAGCGAGGAATGCGTCGCAAATGCGCTCGATGTCCTCGGCGGCCAGCTCGCAGTTCTTGTTGCCGAGGTTCTTTCGCAGCGGTCGGTACCATTCGCTGGCGTCAATCAGTTGGACGTAACTTCGGCGGCGGGTCTCTTTGCGGTTGCTGAGCAGCCAGATGTAGGTGGCGATTCCTGTGTTGTAGAAGATGTTGAGCGGGAGGGCGATGATGGCCTCGAGCCAGTCGTTCTCGATGATCCAGCGGCGGATGTTGCTCTCGCCCTGGCCGGCGTCGCCGGTGAAGAGCGAGCTGCCGTTGTGGACCTCGGCGATGCGGCTGCCGAGGGGGGCGTCCTGCTTCATCTTGCTGAGCATGTTGGCGAGGAAGACCATCTGGCCGTCGCTGGAGCGGGTGACGAGTGAGAACTCGGGGTCGCCGTCGTGCTCGACGAGGAAGCGGGGGTCCTTGAGGTTGCTCTTGCCGCCCATGCGGTCGAGGTCGCTCTTCCAGCTCTTACCGTAGGGCGGGTTGGAGAGCATGAAGTCGAATTCGCGGCCGGGGAAGCCGTCGGCGGCGAGCGTGGTGCCGTAGTGGATGTTGTCGGCGTTGCGGCCCTCGCCCTTGAGGATGAGGTCGGCCTTGCAGATTGCGTAGGTCTCGGGATTGACCTCCTGGCCGTAGAGATAGATCGAGAGGTCCTTGCCTTGTGCGGCGCGGTTGAGCGTGTCCTCGGCGACGGTCAACATGCCACCGGTGCCGCAGGCGCCGTCGTAGACGAGATAGGTGCCGGACTGGATGCGGTCGGCGACGGGCCGGAAGACGAGGTGGGCCATCAGCTCGACGACGTCGCGCGGGGTGAAGTGCTCGCCGGCCTCCTCGTTGTTCTCCTCGCTGAAGCGGCGGATCAGCTCCTCGAAGACGGTGCCCATGCCGTGGTTGTCGAGCCCGGGCAGGCGAACGTTGCCGTCGTTGTCGCAGACCGGGTAGGGGCGGAGGTTGACGGAGGGGTCGAGGAACTTCTGGATGAGGTAGCCGAGCGCGTCGGCTTCGATGAGAGTCGGGATCTGGTTGTGGAAGCGGAACTTTTCGAGGACCTCCTGCACGTTCTCGGAAAAACCGGCGAGGTAGTCTTCGAAGTCGGCGCGCAGCTGCTGGGCGCGGCCGCGGGCGGTGAGGTCGCGCAGGCGGAATTTGGAGGTATTGTAGAAGGCCTGCTTGGAGACCTGGCAGAGCGCGGAATACTGGTTTTCGAGGCCGGCCGCGTCGAGCCGTTCCTTCATGCGCAGGACATCATCCCTGGTGGGTTCGAGGACGGCGTCGAGGCGGCGGATGACGGTCATGGGCAGGATGACGTCGCGGTATTTGCCGCGCACGTAGACGTCGCGCAGCACGTCGTCGGCGATGCTCCAGATGAAGTTGCTGATGTTGAGGGTGCTCACCGGCTTCTCCCTGCCATGGCGGTGCGGCCTGCGTGGTCTGCGTGCAGGCGGTCTTGTCGGAATGTGCAGACAGCAATTTTCTCACAGAAGGGGCGCTTGTGCCAGAAAATGGGGGTGGGATGCGCTGCCATTGCGGGCGCGCTGTCCGCCCTCTCCTGCGGCGGTCGGACGAGGCAGAACCCCACGGGCCGCCATCTACTTGGGTTGACATTTCCAATGTCTGGTCAGCTGGAGTCGTCATCGGCAGGTTACCTGCGTACAACGCCAGCTCTGGTATACCTGACTCCCGGAGCGAAGCCCGCCGCATAAGCCCGCGCCGTAAATCATAGCCATCACAAAAGTCAGACGAATCATAGTTCAGACAACTGCCAACCAGCCCCTGGAAGGGAATACCCGCCCAAACCATCCCCAAGCAGCCTGCCGGACCCCTCTCCGCATAAGCCCGTGCCGTAAGTCTTAGCCATCCCAAAATCAGACGAATCATAGTTCAGACAACTGTCAACCGGCCCCTGGAAGGGAATATCCGCCCAAACCATCCCCAGGCCGCCCTCCCTTCCGCCCGCCCCCACCAATTTTCCCAAAAATCCTGCAAGAGCCCCGGAAATGCGCTACACTGTTCCCTACAACCGTCAATCGCGCCCGCGGCCCCGCCGCAACTCGACACTTTGCGACCCATGAAAACCGTCTGCCCGTCCTGCACACCTCCCCCAATCACGCCGAGCCCACCGCCGCACGCCCTGCCCGGCCTTGCCGCATCCGTCCGCTGTCCCCAGTTCACAAGGAACCGTTCCTCCGTACGTCCCGGATCGTCTGAGATCGTCCGAGCGCACCGCCGCCCATCGCCCGCCCTTCCCGCAGAATTGCCGCAATGTTCGCCCGATTCCGCCCGCCAAACCGGCAAAAAAATCGTCATTCCGCGTCATTTCGCGTCAAAATACGACCCGACGCGCCCAGGGCAAAAAACAGTGCTCGATCTGCCCCGACCATACCGATATTCGACCAACCTGAAACGACCGAATAGGCACGCCGACAGACATGAAATGGCCGTCAACGACCGCCAGGAGCGCCGCGCCATCCGTGAGAAGAAACTTTTTTCAGGGCGGCATTTGGGGACATATGGGGACATTTGGGGACATATGTCCCCCTCGCGCGCCCAGCACCGCCCGGGAACGCACTGCCGGGCGCGCCCCGCTCCGTGCCGCTTCACGCGACCGAACATGCACGCAAACAGGCAAAAAATGGCCAACAACGACCACCACATAGGGACCGTGCATCCGCGAGAAAAATATTTTTATCGGTCGACATTAACCGACTTTGGTCGACTTTGGTCGACTTTTGTCGACCCAAACCCCCCGTCCGCGGGCACAACGCAATGCGCGGCGACTCTCGTACCCGCCGCGCCCACCGGAACAATACCATGCCCCCTGAAATGACTCTGGACCGCGCCGCCTCAGTCCGCCCGCGGCCGCAGAACCGTCCCGTTCGCCGCCTTCGCCCGCAACGCAAACGCCCGGAAGGCAAACGCCCGCCCGCCGTGGTTCGAACCGCGCCTGTTGCTCAGCTTCAGTGTCACCACGTTCGCACCCGCCCGCAGCCGTACCGGCGCCGCCGCGCCCAGGACGCATCCTGGCTGCCCGGCTCGAACACCGCGCCGTTCACCCGCAGCAGCAGCGCATCGTCCCGCGCCGCCTGCAGCGTCGTTTCGATCTCGTCCGGAACCTCCAGCACACAGCGCGCTACCCCCGCGCGAGACGTAGCCGTCAACTGTGTCCTTCACAAGAATCAGATGAACCGTAGTTCAGACAAATGTCAACAAATCCTAGCCAGGTGCTACAGTAATGGATTTTGCATATCGCAGGATTTCCCCCTGCGCGGCCGGGGCTTTTTCACGGTTGCGGAAGAGGGCCGAACTATCCTATCAAGCCGAGGGGAGCGTCGTTGATGAGATTCAGGGAGAGGTGTGGGCGGGCCGGGGGTTGGGCGGTGCGGGTGGTGTGGGCGGCGGCCGCGGTTGTTGCGGCGGGGGCCTGCACGTTTGCGCCGGGGGGGCTGGAGACGGCGCTGTGCTCGAACGGGGTCGCGGTTGCGGAGCCGGCGGAGAATGCGGGGCTGGTGGCCGACTGCGCGGCGCTGCTGGGGCTGAAGCGGGAGCTGGCGGGGGATGCGGTCCTGAACTGGAGCGAGCAGCTGCCGCTGGAGGAGTGGGAGGGCGTGAGCACGGGCGGGGCGGAGGATGCGCCGGCGCGCGTGACCGAGCTGCAGCTGGACGGGCGAGGGCTGACGGGCGAGATCCCGGTGGGGCTGAGCGCGCTGTCGATGCTGGAGGGGCTGTGGCTGCACGACAACCGACTGACGGGCGGGATCCCGGCGGCGCTGGGGACGCTGGTCAACCTGGAGTGGCTGTGGGTCTACGACAACCGGCTGACGGGTCCGATTCCGGTCGAGCTGGCGGCGCTGACGCAGCTGGTGGGGTTGGGGCTGCACGAGAACCAGCTGACGGGGCCGATTCCGGTCGGGTTGGGCGGGCTGGCGGAGCTGGAGTGGCTGCGGCTGGACGGAAACCGGCTGACGGGTCCGATCCCGGTGGCACTGGGCGGGCTGGCGGCGCTGAAGGGGCTGGGTCTGCACAGGAACCAGCTGACGGGTCCGATCCCGGTCGAGCTGGGCGGGCTGGCCGCGGTCGAATGGCTGCGGTTGGACGGCAATCACCTGGAGGGAGAGATCCCGGCGGAGCTGGGTTCGCTGGCCAACCTGGAGGGGCTGGGTCTGCAGGAGAACCATTTGGCGGGGACGATCCCGGCGGCGCTGGGTGGGCTTACGAATCTCAACTGGCTGCACCTGTTCAACAACGACCTCGTGGGCGAGATCCCGCCTGAGCTGGGGCGGCTGGAGAATTTGGAGTGGCTGCGGCTGGACGGCAACGGTCTTGCGGGTGCGATCCCGGCCGAGCTGGGGGAACTGGTCAATCTGCGCGAGCTGCGCCTTTCGGACAACCGGCTGACCGGCCCGGTGCCGGCGGCGTTGGGCGCGCTTGCGAGCCTGGAGTGGCTGCGTCTTGCGGATAACCAGCTGTCGGGCGCGATCCCGGCGGCGCTGACCGGCCTGAGCAGGTTGCGCGAGCTGGGGCTGGCCGACAACCGGTTGACAGGCGAGATTCCGGCGGCACTGGGCGAGCTCGTTTTCCTGGAGGGGCTGGGGCTGGAGGGGAACGGGCTGACGGGGGCGATCCCGGCCGAGCTGGGCGGGCTGGCCGACCTGGAGTGGCTGCACTTGGCGGACAACCGGCTGACAGGCGAGATTCCGGCGGCATTGGGTGCGCTGGCCAAGCTGCAGTGGCTGCGGCTGGAGGGCAACCGGCTGAGCGGGTCGATTCCGCCTGAGCTGGGCGAGCTGCATGATCTGAAGGGGTTGGATTTGGACGGGAACGGGTTGACGGGGCCGATTCCGGCGGCGCTGGGGCATCTCGACAATCTGCGCGCACTGGGGCTGGCCGATAACGGGTTGACGGGCGCGATTCCGGCGGAACTGGGGCATCTCGACGACCTGCGCGAGCTGCGGCTGGACGGGAACGGGCTGGCGGGAGAGATTCCGGCGGCGCTGGGCGCGCTGACGAATCTGCGCGAGCTGGGTCTTGCCGACAACGGATTGACGGGCGAGGTGCCGGCGGCGCTGGACGGGTTGGTCAATCTACGCCGGGTGCGGCTGGGCGGGAACGAATTGAGCGGCTGTGTGCCGGGGCACTGGCGCGAGGTGGGTGACGGCGATTTTGCGGAGGCGGGGCTGGGGTACTGCCGTGAATCGTGATTCGTGAATCGCAGTTCGAATCACGATTCACGATTCACGAACTGCTGTCGGTGGGTTGGTTGCGAGGCGGTAGCCGACGCGGGGAACGGTGAGGACATAGGCGGGGTTGGCGGCGTCGTCATGCAGTTTGCTGCGCAGGGTTTTGACGACGGTGCGGAGGGGCCGGGTGTCGCCGCTGTGTTCCGGGCCCCAGACGCGTTGCAGCAGGAAGTCGTGGGTGAGCACGCGACCGGCGGCGCCGGCAAGCTCGCAGAGGAGCTGGTACTCGGTGGGTGTGAGCTGCACCTCGTTGCCGCGGACGGTCACGCGGCGCTCCTCATAGTGGACGGTCAACTCTCCCGTCGTGAAGGGGCCGGCCTGGGCGGCGTTCTCCCGTTTGCGCAGGGCCGCCCTGATCCTTGCCAGCAGTTCGGTTGGCGAAAAGGGTTTAACGACGTAGTCGACCGCGCCCATGTCCAGAACGCGGGCGACTGTTTCGACCCGGTCGTAGCCGGAGAGAAAGATGATGGGCGCGTCGGCGACGGCCAGGATGCGGTTCATGAGAGCGATGCCGTCATCGCCGGGCAGCATCAGGTCGAGCAGGACGAGGTCGGGCAGGTTGCTTTCGAATAGGGAGAGTGCCTCGTCGGGGATTCCGGTCACGAGCGTGTTGTAGCCTGCTTTGGAGAGAACGTCGCGAACGTGGCGCAGGGTGCGGGGGTCGTCGTCGACCACGAGGATGCTGGTCTGTCCTTGCGGGGCCCGGCGCGGGCCGGCAGAAGGGTTGAGGGGGCCGGCTGCGGTCTGCGCATCGATATTTGCCGCGATGGTATTTGCGACGGCGGGCAGGGTAAAGGTGAAGCGGCTGCCGAGGTTGGGGCCATCGCTTTCGGCCCAAATGCGTCCGCCATGCGCTTCGACGATTCCCTTGCAGATTGCGAGTCCCAGCCCGGTGCCGCCGCTGCCCTGGCCGGATCCGCCATCCTCGCCGCCGGCGGGTGCGAACTTTCTGAAGAGGCGGGGGAGGCGTTCCGGCGGCAGGCCGACGCCTTCGTCGCTGACTGAGAGCGCGACGTGAAACTGTTCCTGCGCGGCGGTGAGGGTGATTTTGGAAAAATCTTTGGAGTGCTTGGCGGCGTTGGCGAGGAGGTTGCTGAAGACCTGAAGGACGCGCCGTTTGTCGGCCATGACGAGGGGCAGGTCGGGGTCGATGTCGATGCGGATATTGTATCTGCCGTCGACGTTGAGGAAGGCGTTGCGGGCTTCGTCGACGATGTCGGCGACGGCTGCAGGCTGGGGGGAGATTGCGAGAGCGCCGGTCTTGATGCGGGCCACGTCGAGAAGGTCGTTGATGAGGCTGCGCATGTAGTCGGCCTGTTCGTTGATGATGCGGTGGAACTGGGTCATCTCGGCGGGGTCGAGGTCGGCAGAAGCCTCGATCAAGGTGGCTGCGGAGCCTTTGATGGAGGTCAGGGGTCTTCTCAGCTCGTGGCTGACCATGGCCAGGAAGTCGGCGCGCATGCGTTCCATCTCTTCGAGCGGCGCCAGGTCCTGCAGGGTGACGATGACGGACTCGACGTCGCCCTCTTTCGAATAGATGGGCGTGATGTTGACGAGGGGGGTTATGCTGCGGCCGTAGGGGGTCGAGATGACGATTTCTTCGGCGCGCACGGTTTCGACATTGCGGAGGATATGCGCCAGCGGGGCTTCGGCCAGCGAGATTTCGCGCCCGTCTGAGCGGCGAACGGTCAAAAACTTGATCTGCTCGGCCGGCGAGCCGTCGGGCAGATGGAGGTCGTTGAAGATCCTCTGCGCTTCTTTGTTGAAGAGGAGTTGTTCGCCGGTTCTGGCGTTGTGGACGATGACGCCGACGGGCGAGGTGTTGACCAGTGCCTCGAGGTCGGCCCTGGCCTGCCGTTCTTCGCGGTATTGGCGGGCGTTGGCGATGACGAGTGCGGCCTGCGAGGAGAACATCACGAGGGTCTCTTCGTCTTCGGATAAGAAATCCCTGCCCTCTTCCTTTTCGGCGAGGAAGATGTTGCCGACGTGCTCGCCCATGTGGCGGATGGGTGTGGCCAGGAGGGAGATTTCGGGGCTTACGGGCGGCAGGTTTGTGTCGGAATGGCCCGGCTCTCTGAAGTAGCAGGGGAAATGGTTCAGCCGCAGGGGCGCTGAAGCCTTGCTGAACTCTGCGTGGAATTCGATTCCTTCCGGCACGGTCTTAAGCTGTGCGACTTCTGCGGCGGTCAAGCCGTGGGCGAGGAAGTCGAGAATGTCTCCTGAACTGTTCAGGACCGTGATGACGCCGAGGCGGGCGTCGGTCAGGGCACAGGCGCTATCGAGGACGCCTTGCAGGACGGAATCGAAGTCGAGGCTTTCGTTGATGCGAAGGCTGGCTTCGCTCAGTCTGGCGAGACGGCCGCGCAGGGTTTCTATTTTTTGTTGAAGGCGGTCGGTGTTTGGCATGGGGTCGTCCTGGATTGGGCGGTTGGCGTTTCTCGGCGTTCTGCCGCCGTCTGTCGGGTGGGGTTGCGGTGGAGGATGGTGCAACCCGGCCCGGCTGACTCTATTCTGCCGAGATTCTACCAATTCCGGTGAATCATCACAATACTGATCCTGTTTGGCACGCCAAACTCACGATATCCTCACACTTGGCGGGTATACTGGAGTACGGGTCAACGGGTGACCATGGTTCATTCGAGCGTTCAGGCAGTTGAACGAGCGCGAGAGTTAACCCAAAGGAGATGGAAAGGAGCCATGGAATCATCACCTGTACGGGCTGATGGCGTGACGTCCACGGCCGAGGTGAAGGCGTCCCATCCATAGTTCCGGCCTCCTCAAGGCCTTCCATCCTGATTTTCCTTTTTCACAACTGCAAATGAAGGAAGCGGTTTCGGCATCCAGCGACGGATGTCTGGCGAGTTGGCTGCAATGCCGCGTTGCGCGCGCGCCCGGTCCGCTGCTCTGTCTCGCCGCCGGCACTGCCGATCTGCTGCCGGTCTCCGGCTGCCGTTCGCGCGGTTGAACGGCACGAAAGGTCCGCAGCCCTGATCGACAACTTGAAGCAGGCCGTTTGCTCACTTTGCTGCGCAGCAAAGCTATGCAACAGATTCAGACGGCAGGCCAGCCCCCTGTGCACCGATGTCCTGGTGTCAAACCCGACTACCGATTTTTCCATCGCATACGCCACACGTGGAACGGGGGGCGGCCTGCCAGTCATTTGAGTGGAGGTACCTTCCCGGCGCAAGGCGGACTGTGAGGGGGCCGGTCGGCCGCCGGCTGCCAGACCGACGGCAAATCATGAGGAAGGTATTGTGCGAATTCTCAGGAGAACGCGTCCACAAGCCGATGATGCAGGCAGAAACAGGGCGGGTTATACCCCGATGCAGGACATTCCATCGTGGGTACACGGACTGACAGAACCGGAACGCGGGGACATGATCGAGATCTGCCGTCGCGATCCCTCTTTTCGCGACCGTTGCCGCGAAGCTGAGAGTCCGGCGATGCAGCGCGCCTGTATTGCCGAGGCGCGACAGCGGCCGGCCGAATAGACCGCGACGGATGGAGGTCAGTGCGAGGTAATTGGTTCGGGCGGGGCCTATTGAACTCTGAGAAGGGGCACAGGTGGACTGAAAGGATATCGCCTGCGCGCAGAAGATTTCGACGGGTAGGCGCAGGCGATGATGATGTAGCGTGTTCTCCACTTTCCGCGTTCACGATGCGTTGACGGCGTAGATGCGGGCGTCGCGCAGGTAGAAGCGCAGGCAGATCTCACGACCGGCGAGGCCGGTCGTGTCGCGTTCGCCCCAGCGCAGCGGCAGCGCAGAGCCATCCACATCAACGAAAAGGCATCTTTCGCGTTCGTAGCCCTCGATTGGGTGGCCGTTCGGTTGGCGCGCCTCGACCATGACGTAGGCCTGGTCGGGCAGGAGCGTGCCGGTGCCGCTCTGGAGGTTGACGGTGAGGGGGTGCGCGGGGGCGGTGAAGAGGGGCGAGGAGAACTCGGCGTTGGACTGCGCGCCGACCCAGGTGATGCGGTCGACGGGCGTGCTGTAACGGTGCATGGTGTTGTATTCGAGGAAGCAGAGGCGGCCGTCGACGACGAAGGGTGTGCAGGTGGTGAAGACGCCGGCGTGCATGTTGCGTGCGGGGCGCTGCCAGCGGAGGCCGTCGTGGCTGACCCACCATTCGTAGAGCAGATGGGGGCCGTGTTCGCCGATCATGAGCGGGCTGCGGGCGTAGTTGCGCATCAGGC
>DAOUHX010000389.1:0-4251 GCA_034428395.1 Caldilineaceae bacterium | reverse complement strand
CTGAAGGGGATGAGCTGCGTGGCGCCATTCTCACGGCTGAATTCGGTCAGCATCCAGAGACTGTTGGTGATGAAGCAGGCGTCCGGCACCGGCAGGCCGGATTGGGGAAACCAACCCACGGGCACATCGGCGTGGAAGCTCGGCGCCGGCGCGCCCGGTTTGATCCAGAGCCCGCCCACCTCGGCCAGCTGAAAGTCAGGGCCAAGCAGGTGACGCGCCAGCTCGAGATAGACCGGGTTGGTGACGAGCGGCACGAATATGTCCTGGTCGTCGTTGTTCAATACGTTGCGCAGGTTCTGGACAGGTTTGTCTGCATCCGCCTGCCGGCCCATGATCTCCATCAATCGCATTGCCATGCGGTCCGCTTCAGCAGGAGAGATCAGGTTGTGAATGATGACGAAGCCATACTCATCCAGTTCCCTCTTCAACTCCTCGATGTTCACAGGGGCCTCCTTGTGCTGTCCACACGTCACGCGTCAGGTTGACACCGGTCTGATTGGGGCAATGCCGCCATAGGTTGTTTCAGCGCAGCGCAGGACCCGAATCTAGGCCGGCTCGGGAGCATCATCGGGAATCTGCTCCCATAGCTGTTCCAGGTGCCGCTTGCGCCCGGGCGTGGCCGAGCCGAGGAGCGGCCCGCCGGGGTCGCCGAACACATCGCGCTTCGAGTAGCCATGTTTGCGGATGACTTCGCGGAAATGGTGAAGCGACTCACCTGTGTGCCGTTCGGTGAAGACCATGGTGAACATGCGGCGCTGGTCGCTGCCGCCCCAGGCGCTGTGCTTGGTGGCGTGGTTGAAAACGGCCACGTCGCCGGGTTGGGTCTCCAGCGCTTCCGCCGGCACGTCACGGCCGTGAATGCCGCCCCAGGGCGTGTCTCCGTTCAACTCGCGATGGACGATTTCAGCGTAGGGCTCGCCGGCGCGGTGGCTGCCGGGAATGACGCGCAGCGCGCCGCTGTCGCGCGTCATCGGGTCGAGATAGATGGCGAACTTGAAGAAGCGAATCGGCGGCGGCCAGATCGTATCGGAATGCCAGCGCGTGTCGCCCGTGTAGTAGTTGGCGTCGCTGTTCCAGTACTGGTAGTCGTCTCCCAGCAGGCTGGCGGCAGTACCGGCGATGCGGTCGTCGTCCAGCAGCGTACAGAGGTAGGCGTTGTGGTTGAGCCCCGGAACGACGCAGAACCTGCTTGCGCCGTCGTGTTCGGCGCCACCGCGGCTGGTCATCAGATCCTCGAAGGCTGCGGTGACGCGGTCGATCCGGTCGCTGAGCAGACCGGGCAGGTGCAGGTAGCCGAAGGTGTCCATAAAGGTGAGTTGGTCCTGGCTAAGTCGGAAAGCGGGCATGGTGGCGCCTCCTGTGCGCTTTTTTTGGTCAGCCCCAGCTGGCGATAAACTCTTCGACGTCAAGATTGGCCGGCATTGGGTAGTAAAGGTAGCGTGAGCGTCGTTCCGGACGTCCGGGGACCTCCTGCATCGTATCCGCCTGGAGCCTGTCGTCCAACTCTGCAAACCGTTGCCACAGCGCGCCGGCCTCCGCCGAGGAGAAACGACTAGCCAGGTCATCGTAGAAGCAGCACATCGGGACATTGGCTGGGATGGCGCGTGCGCGCGCTTCCAGGGGCAGACCGGCCACGTCAGGTCGGTGCAGGGTTTGGATATTTTTGGCCAGCTTGGAGAGCAGGATCACACACACGATGCGGCCCATTGCGCCCGGGTGCAGCTCGGCCAGCCTGGCGCGAAAGGCGGTCGCGTCGCGGTCCAGAACTGTGCGCAGCGTCGCTTCCACCAGGTTGCGCTCCTGCGCCAGGCGTTCGGCCCAGCCTTCGAACGTCTGCCGGGCGGCCGGCGAAAGGTGCTGGCAGAAGCCCATCTCGCGGTCGAGGTCCCAGTTGCAGCTCTGCGGATTGTAGGGATAGAGCGGGCCGCCGATCGAGCGGTAGCCGCCGTGGATCGTGCGACGCAGTTTGGTGCCGTAGTTGCTGCCCCAGTGGTGGTTCAGATTGATATAGACGACGCCATCCCCGGCTTTGAGCTCGACCGGGATGCCGCCCGGCAGCGGCTGGCGCGGGTCGGCGCGCAGCTGGCGGTCCTCTTCCACGGTGTTGGGCCGGCGAAAGCTCCCGGGCACCAGCCACAGCACGTTGTCGTCGTAGAGTGGGATGTTCCATTGCACGTAGGCTGGGCCGTTCGCAAGCAGGTCCATCTGCAGACCTTGCAGTGGCGCCATGTTGGGCGAATCGAAATCGCGGTGCCATTCAGCCGGCCCGTGGTCGCGGGTCGGACTGCACATCACCCACATCTCCGTGATGGCTGCTTCCGGCCCGCGCATCAGCTGTCTGCTGACACCCAGCGTGTTTTCGTGCAGCCAGAAATCGATCGTATTTGCGGTGGCCGCGTCGACGGTATGGTTGGTCGTCAACCGCGGCTGGCGCCCGCCCGCCAACCACGCCTGCCCACCCTGGCGTTCGATGAGGGTGTCGTAGCTGGCGCGCAGGTCTGCCAGCAGCTCCGGCGGGACCACTTCGCGCAATATGATGTAGCCGTCGTCCATCAACTGTTGCGGATCAACCTTCATGGGCAGTTTCTCCTCTGCGTCAGGCTCGCAACTGGCCGGGCGCGCCGCGAGATCTGCGGGCGCATCCGTCTCTTTATTACAGGAGCAACCATATCGTAGGTCCGGCGTTGACAGCGGGCATGTGAACGTGGTTCAAATCGTGTCTCCGCTCCTTTCACGCGCAAAAGCGTCAAGCAGTTCTTGCACGCGCGCCAGATAGTTCCCGGTCTGCGCGTGATCCAGGATCCAGGTATCGTTTCGCACTTCGTAGGGGACATTTCTGACCCTGGACGGCGTCCAGCGGTCGGTGATCTCGGAGATGGGAACGAGGAAAGCAATTTGCCACGATTCGTCTTCCGGGGCAGCCGCTTCTCCTCCTTCTTCCCACTGCCTTGCCAGCGTCATGAAACAGATACCGGGGACCGAGAACTCTTTCCGTCCCGGAATCGAAACCTGGGCTTTGGGAAGGAACAGCTCTCCGTTCTCCCGCTGAGGAACGACCAGTTCGGCCCTGTGCCACTCGTACATCTGGTGGATGGTAAGCGAAGGGTCGAGCATCAACACAAGGGGGCCGTAGAGGAGCGCTGCGAGGTCCACCTTGCCGGCACCGGCGGGCGCATGTGTCATTGCCGGCGCGGAGAAGCCGTTCTGATCGCCGGGCACAAGTCGGAGATACGGGTCGAAACCGATCTCGACCACATCCCCAGGCTTCCAGCGGCGTTGGATCGATGCGTAGCCCTGCGCCGGTGTGACGGCATGGGGCTGACCGTTGAGGGTCACCTGGAAGGCGCGCGTCCAGTGGGGAACTCTTACGCTCAGGCCGAAGGAACTTTCCTCTTCCGGCTGGAGCTCCAGGCGCGTGACGGGCTCTGAAGGGTATGTCGTAGACTGGCTCAGACGGACCTCGCCATTTTCCAGGGGGATCACTGCGTCAGAGGGCGTAAAGAGGTTGACGTCTATGCTGTCATCGTCGTGCGTGTAGATGAACTTGACGGCTTCCAACAGCGTTCGGGGGCCGTGCATGGAGCAGCACCACCAGGCCACGTCATCACGCGACAACTCTGTTGGATCTGCGCGAATCGAGCGGTACGTGCAGAATCCTCCGCTGTGCTCCTGGTCGAAGTAGAGGTGATTGAGCAGCGTATGCTCGGCCACATCCATATATTTGGGCTCTCTCGTTGCCTGCCACAGACTCAGCGAGAGGCGGAACCAGTCGGCGATAGAACAGGTCTCATCCCTGGTCTCAAATGGATAGGTGGAGCCTTCGCTGATACCGCCTGAGACCCACATGTTGCGCTGCAGGATCCGGTCCCAGACATTCTGCGCGTGCTCGAGGAATTCCGGTTTCGCGGTGGCTGCGAACAGGTCGACATACCCGCGCATTGCCAGGAGATATGAATGCGTGTGATAGCTGTGCTCCTCGCCGCCGGGGTCGCCGAACTCCGGATCGACTTCGACCCGTCGCGGGAGGTCCGCGGCGAACTTCAGGTAATCCCGGTTGCCTGTAGCCTTCGAAAGCGCAACCAGGCCCTCCAAAGGCGTCAACATCCAGTTCCAGGTCGTGTCCTGGGGCAGGTTGGCGCGATAGAAGTCGCCCAGTTTCTTGGCAGAGTCAAGGGCTTCGGGCTCCTGGGTGGCTTCCCAATAGGCCAGCAGGCCCAGCAGGGCGCGGCTGCCGCCGAACCATGTGCCGGA
>DAOUHX010000388.1:0-2033 GCA_034428395.1 Caldilineaceae bacterium | reverse complement strand
ATCGATACCAGCGAAGCCGCGGCATTGGATGGCGTGATTGGCGTCTATACGGCCGCGGATATCGAAGAGAGCGGTACACCGGGCGCGATCCCCGTCGGCTGGCTGCTGCCCGACATGAAGATCCCCGATCACACAATGCTGGCAAAAGACACGGCCCGCCATGTAGGCGACGGCGTGGCGATAGTTGTTGCCGAAGACCAGTACACCGCGCACGACGCGCTCGAACTGATCTGGGTCGACTACGAAGCGCTCGACGGGATCGCCGACCCGCAGAAGGCGACCGCGGACGGCGCCCCCCTCGTGCACGAGATGGCGCCCAACAATATCGCCTTCGACTGGGAAATCGGCGACAAAGAGAAGACGGACGCCGCTTTTGCCGAGGCCGCCCATGTCGCCAGCCTTGACATCGTCAACAACAGGCTGATTCCGAATGCGATGGAACCGCGTTCCGCGCTGGCCGACTACAACAGCATCACCGGCGAGTTGACACTCTACATGACGACGCAGAACCCCCACATCCACCGCCTGCTCATGAGCCTGGCCTCCCTGGGCCTACCGGAGCACAAGATCAGGGTCATCGCCCCTGAGGTTGGCGGAGGGTTTGGAAGCAAGATTCATCACTATCCCGACGAGGCGATCACGGCGTGGGCCTCGATGCAGGTCGGGCGTCCCGTTAAGTGGACGGCGACGCGCACCGAGACCTACGTTACCGATGCACATGGCCGCGACCATGTGACGCACGCCGAAATGGCGGTAGACGCCGACGGGAAGTTCATCGGCCTCAGGGTCGATACCTACGCGGCGATGGGGGCCTATCTCTCGACCTTTGCGCCGGCCGTGCCAACCTATCTCTACGGCACGTTGATGTCCGGCGAATACGACCTTCCCGCAATTCACTGCCATGTCTACGGCGTCTTCACGCATACGGTTCCGGTCGACGCCTATCGCGGCGCGGGCCGGCCTGAAGCGACATTCGTCGTCGAGCGGATAGTCGATGAGGCCGCGCGTGTCTCCGGCATCGACCCGGCAGAGATCCGGCGCAGGAATTTTGTGTCGCCCGACAACTTCCCATACCCCACGCAGGTCGCGCTCGAATACGACAGCGGCAATTACGAAGGCGCTCTCGACAAAGCGCTGGCCGCGATTGGCTACGACGACTTTCGCCGGGACCAGGCCGCTGCCAGGGACAATGGCAAGTACCTGGGACTCGGCCTCTCCACCTACATCGAAGCCTGTGGCCTGGCGCCGTCGGCCGTGGTCGGCTCGCTCGGTGCGCAGGCGGGCCAGTGGGAGAGCGCAGTGGTGCGCGTCCACGCGACCGGCAAGGTGACGGTCTACAGCGGCTGCTCCGGACACGGACAGGGCCATGAAACGACGTACGCGCAGATCGTCGCCAGCGCCCTGGGCGTACCCTACGATGATATCGACGTAATCGAAGGTGATTCAGGCGTCATGCCGCACGGATGGGGCACCTACGGCAGTCGCAGCGCCGCAACCGGCGGCAGCGCGATCGCCTCGGCCGCGGAGAAAGTCGTCGACAAGGCGCGCACGATCGCCGCGCATCTGCTGGAGGCCGCCGAGGAGGACCTCGAGTTTGATGACGGGAATTTCTACGTCAAAGGCTCGCCGGACCAGGCGCAGTCGCTTCCCGACGTGGCATTGCAGGCCTATCTGGCCCACAACCTGCCCAAGGGGATCGAGCCGGCGCTGGAGGCGACCAGCTTCTACGACCCGGCCAACTTCGTTTTTCCGTTCGGCACACACATCGCCGTCGTCGAAGTCTGCGCCGATACGGGTCACGTGGAGCTGCAGCGCTACCTGGCGGTAGACGACGTGGGCAACGTGATCAACCCGATGATCGTGGATGGACAGGTGCACGGTGGAATCGCGCAGGGCGTGGGGCAGTCCTTGTTTGAAACGGCTGTTTACGACGAGGGCGCCAACCTGCTAAGCGGCACAATGCTGGACTACGCGGTGCCGAAGGCCCACTTCCTGCCCTCCTTCGAAACGGACCGCACGGTGACACCCTGCCC
>DAOUHX010000387.1:0-2158 GCA_034428395.1 Caldilineaceae bacterium | reverse complement strand
ACGCCTTCCAGAAACTCGGTGATGTGCGCGGGCGTGTAGCTGAAACCCCTTTGGCGTCCATCCCACCAGGGGTATACGGCCTCGGTGTCATAGGCGGCTACATAGTAGGACACTTTGTGCCTCCTATAGGATGGGTAGCGATTGAAGAGGGTCTCATTTCTCAGAACGTAGCATGGCAATCAGAAGCGGCACAACGTAGAATGAGCACGCAAAAGCGTGTGGCACATTTTCTTGTGCCAATTGGCGATAGGACAACTGCGCATGGACAAACAAAACGTTACGCTCTCGCTTCCTCGCTCAAAACTGCGCAAGGCAAAGAAGATAGCGATAGATCAGGATCGTTCTCTGTCGGCATTGATGGTTGACCTCTTGACCGACTTGGTTGAGCGGGACAATAAATATGCCGTCGCAAAGCGAAAGTATATTGCTTTGCTGGACCAGGATACGGATTTGGGTACCAATGGATCGCCCGGTTGGACGCGCGCGGAGCTTCACAGGCGCTAAGTTCCTGTTTCCGCAGCGGCCTCCCTCACAGTTTCGCCATTTTCTCCAAAACAGGCCAGAAATTGAGTTGCTCCACTGCGTGGCTGCGGTAGATGCCGACGCCATCGGCGCCGCAGCCCATGGCCACCTCGGCCGCGCGCAGCATAAGGTCGGGCTCCTGGAAGCTGCCGGGATGGTAGCAGGAGAACTCGGCGATGACGGGCGTGCGTCCGGCGGCGACGTCGACGGCGTAGCCCAGCTGGCGTTCGAGCGCGTCCAGGTCCGAGTTGGTGCGGAACCAGATGTAGAACTCGTCGATCAGACCCTGTTCGATCCAGGATGGCCAGTCGTGCAGGAGTTTGAGGTAGTCCTCTTTTTCGCCGGCGATCAGGGTGGTTGAGAAGACGGCGTCCGGTTTCTCCTGTTTGACTGCGGCGCGCATCTCGGTCAAAGCGAGCGTGACATAGTCGGCGCGGAACTGCAGCCAGTCGGGGTCGTCGTTGGGCAGGTCGAAGGGGTCCTTGCCGTGTTTGGCCTGGAATTCGGCGACGGTGCGGTCTTCGTAGCCGTAGGTCACGGCGCCGTTTTCGTCTTCGTTGCCGAGTACGAATTCTACCTGGATGCCATCGCCCTGGGTCTGGGCCAGTGTCTCAACGAAGAGCTGAGTCTGTTCGGCGCGCACTTCAGGGAAGGCGGGGCTGAGGTAGAGGTCCTCGCCGGGTTGGAGCGTATAGGACCGGTCACGCGTGAAGCTGCGGTACTGCGGATTCTGGCGGGCGAAGTCGGTCATGGAGGTGCCCACCTGCGGGTTGTCGAAGATGGGGCGGTGCCGGTCCATGATGGCGCGCGCCTCGTCGGCGGTCACGGGTGGGCGCAGGAAGTCGAGCGACCAGCCGTAGCGCACGCGGGCGCTGCCGTGGCGGGGAAAAGAGTTGTAGTTGACATAGGGATCGACCTTGATTCCGACGGCGTGGGCGGCCTCGGTCAGCGCGAGCGTTTTATCCCCGCCGATGATTTTGGCCACCCCGACATCGGCGCACTTCTGCACCCAGCCGGGCAGGAATTCGGCATAGTCGGGGTCGGCGGGAACTCTCTCCACAACGGGCGGCCCCCAGAGTACCAGACGTTCAGGCATTTTGTTTATCCTTGTGACGGTGGGAAGTTATGGGTTGCAGGTCCGGGCAGTCATCTTCTGCGGCTCCCGCTACAGTTCTTCGTCGATTCCCTCCAGCAGGCGATCCACCTCACCTTCGTCGTTGAAGGCGGCGACGGAGATGCGCATGGCGATTTTGACCGGGTCGGGTGGGGCGGTCAACCATTGGGACTTGACGAGTGCGTGATGGCGGTCCTGTAGCTGTGCAGCCAGGCCGTCCATGTCGGTCTTGGTGTAGCCATCGAACATCACCGAGGTGATTCCGGCGGACTTTTCCGGTTCGAGCGGGGTGATGATGCGGGCACGGTCGATCTGCCCGACGCCGCGCCGCAGCCGGCTGGTCAGGTCGGCGATCCGGGCCTGGATGACGTCGAGGCCGATACTTTCCAAGATTTCGACGGCGCGGCCGAGGCCGACGACAAGGGCATGGTTGTAGGTGCCGATTTCGGTGCGGGAGCGGGCGGTTGGCGGGGGTGTCGGGTCGCCGGCCAGCGTCCACGGGCTGCGGTCGGGGATGAAGTT
>DAOUHX010000386.1:0-20607 GCA_034428395.1 Caldilineaceae bacterium | reverse complement strand
TTTGCGGAGGTCCGCCGGGGCCAGGTTGACGGTCAGGCGGTGCTGGGGGTAGAAGAAGCCGCTGTTGGCGATGGCGGAACGAACCCGTTCCCCGCTTTCGCGCACAGCGGCGCTGGGCAGTCCGACAACAGTTAGTCTTTCCAGTCCGCTTGCAATATCGACTTCGACTTCGATCGGTTCGGCGTCCAGGCCGACGATCGCGCAGCTTCGCACTCTCGCTAACATCGAAACCTCCGGGGGATTGAGTTTTCGTCAGTTTTCGATTCTATCGGTCAGCAGATAGAGGTCATTTCAGTCCTGCTAGTTGCCAGGAGCGGGTCAAAGAGTCTGCGGCAGCCTGTGCCGCGTCGGCGGGGGCAAGCGTGCTTACGCGTCGACTGAACGGCTCGACGGTCACCGGGCCGTCGTATCCGATCGCGTGCAGCGCCTGCAGAAAACCGGCTACATCGGTGAGACCTGTCTCGGCCGGCAGCGCGCGTTCCAGGTCCATCTGCTCATCCGCGCTGCGACCGGCGACGGCGTCGTTGACATGGACGTTCACGATCTGGGCGTTGGTCAGGCCGCGCACGGCTGAGACGTCGGTGTGGCTTGTGAAGAGATGAAAGATATCGACGAGCAGACCGACATTCTGGCCAAGATCGGCGGCCAGCTGCAGCATATCCTCCATCGTGTGGATAAAGGAATATCGCGCTCCGTCACGCAACGTCTTGGGCCCGATCCATTCCAGGCCAAAACGAATTCCGTGCGCCGCCAGGATTTCGGCGATGGGCCCGAGACGCTCGAGGTGAAACCGGTAGTTCTCATCCCAGGCGCGTTCGCCGCTGATAGGAGATACGGGTGTGGAGGTGCGGTCCGCGCCCAGCGAACCGGCCAGCTCGGCTTGTGCCGGCAGTTCGGCCAGCTCTCGCCGCCATGCATCTTCAGCGGCCGCATAGGCGACCGGCATGCTCCAGGCACCGAAGCGCAGGCCGGCAGAGGCCATCTGTTCACTGATGGCGGAATTGCCCCGCCGCGCTGCGATCTGCTGCAGTTCGGCGATCGAGACGTCGATGCCGCCATAGTGGAAGCGGCGCGCGAGCTGTACGGACTCGTCAAACGACAGTTCGATGCCCAAGGCCCTGGGACTGAAATTGGGAAACATGGTTCTCTCCGGTGGACGCCGCGAGGGGCGGAAGTTAGTTGGCGGTGCGATCGGTTCTTATCATACAGGCCTGTTCCGCAGGCCCAGGCTGGCGGTAATGCCCACCAGACCGGCCAGCGCCACATAGAGAAATACCTGCTGATAGGCCTCGATGACGGGAAGGCCGCGTTCCAGGCCAGTATGCAGAAGAACGCCTGCGAGCGCAGTGCCGCTGGCGACGCCGACGAAACGAATCATACTATAGACACCTGCAGCCGTACCCATCTCATCCTCTTCCGTTTCTGACATGGCGGCCTGATGCAGTGCGGCGAGCATTGTGCCTACGCTCAATCCCTGCAGCGCCAACAGGAAAATGACCACGCCGATATTCGCGGAGGCCGGGAGCTGGGAGAGGAAGAAGACTGCCAGCGCCTGCCCGCTCAGACCGGCGAGTACCGGCCAGCGACTGCCCCAGCGATCGGCAGCCTGACCCCCGAAACGCACCATCAGCGCCATCGCGCCAGGGTTGATAGTCAGCATCAGGCCCAGTATTCCAGGGCTGAAGTTGTGAATGTCAACGAGATAGAGGGGGACGAGAAAGCTGGCCCCACCCATCACAAACATGCGGAGGGCCGCGCACAGAGACGCGAAACGGAAATTACGGTGGTTGAAGAGATTCAAAGGGACAAAAGGATTGGCGCGGCGTCTCTCCCAGACGAGAAAAGAGACTAGCAGCAGCGCCAACGCGGCCAAGAGCCGCCAGTCGCGCAGTGGCTCGACACCTGTAATGGGGCGGCTTGAAAGGTAGAACAGGCCTAAGGTCAGCGTGCCCGACAGGAGGAGCACGCCGGTCCAGTCGAAACTGCGCAAGAAGTGCGGCCGCACGTCGCTGAGACCGGCAGGAACCCACTTGCGCACTGCGTAGAGGCCGGCGAGACCGAGGAGCAGCGCCGGCGCGAAGGCGGCCCTCCATCCCCAGGCATCGACGAGAAATCCGGCAAAGAAGGGGCCGATAGCCGCCATCAACGGCCCGATTGAGCCCCAGGTGCCGAGCGCCTTGCCCCGTTCCCCTTCGCGAAAGACGGTGGCGATGAAAGCCATGCCGAGAGGCATCATGCCGGCGATGCCGAAACCCTGCACAGCGCGGCCGATCATCAGCCATGTCAGATTTGTGGCGAAGAGAGTCATGGCCGACCCAGCCGAAAAGATAGCGATGCCGGCCAGAATGAGTCGCCGGCGGCCCACGCCGTCGCTCAGACGTCCGTACACGGGCATCAGTATCATATAGGGCAGTGTGAATGCGCTTGACGTCCAAGCGACGACGTCGGCGCTCATGGAGAATGTATCGCGCAGTACGGGCAGGGCGACCCGGCTCATAGATGAGCTGAGGGGCATGATTGTAGAGGGGATCATCAGCGCGTAGAGAATCATCCAGGCTTCGTGCGACGGCAAGGCGCGCTCAGACGTTGGAACCGCTTTGTCCTTGGTCTCGTTTTTTCTTCGTAAGAATACGCGAAGGAGGATCGGGGTTGTGGATCCTTCCATGCAGAACCCTTTCGGAACAGCGCGGCGGCGGGCGGCGGGCCCCCTCGACGCTTTGGCGGTCCAGGCATCTCTACCTAATCATACCCGCGCGAGGCTGAATTGCAATGGGAGCAGCGGCTGCGTTTTCGATCGAGCCTTACCCAATCAGGTGTTGACAAAAGGCGGAAGGACGTGCCAAGATCGAAATGCCAAGCCGGACCGGGCGAGTCTGTCTATGTTCTGTCGCCCCCGTCAAGGGGAATATTGACGAGGACTCGCTCAGCAACAGGCCTTTGGAGACTGTTGGGAAGCAAAACGCGATTCGGGCTATTCGACAGTTCCGGCTACATTCTCCGCGGCTGGTCGCCTTGCGAGTGCAGAGGCAGTCAAAATGGATTAGTTCTTGCAAGGAAACGGAAAAACCTGTTGTCTACGAACGACTTACGCGATGCCTCCCGTAGCACGTGGAAGCACTAACGGTACAGGTCGCTGATCGGCCGAGCCCCTTGCCTGTTGCCGCTCGCGCGTGCTGTACGAAATGTAACAGTTTGACCATCCTGCAGCTGTAAAGGACTTTCCTTGATGCAAGCAATGATCTACCGCGGACCGTGGAAGATGCCCTTGGAGGCGCTTGAGGAGCCCAAGCCAGCAGAGGGCCAGGTTGTCGTGGAGGTGCAGGCGGCCGGCATCTGCGGCTCGGACGTTCATGGCTTCACAGGCAAGAGCGGCCGGCGCACGCCCGGCATTGTGATGGGCCACGAGTTCGCCGGCACGATCAGCGAAGTGGGCGCGGAGACCGAGGGGTACCAGGTCGGCGACGAAGTGGTCGTCATGCCGCTGTTCTCGGTGGCCGAAGGCGCGGACCCGTATCCGATCAACATGTCTCCGCACCGGCGGTTGACGGGGATGAACGAGCACGGCGCGTATGCGGAACGCGTCACGGTGCGTGCGTCGCAGCTGTTCCGCAAGCCCGAGGCCCTCAACTGGCAGCGGGCTGCTCTGTGCGAACCGCTGGCCGTCACGCTGCACGCCGCACGCATTACGCCGGTCAACCCGATGGACAAGGTAGCGGTCATCGGCGCCGGCCCGATCGGCCTGCTGGCAATGCTCTGCGCCCGTCTGAAGGGGGCGGGAACGATAATTGTCACCGACCGCTCCGCGCACCGGCTGGAGCTGGCCGAGGAGTTGGGTGCCGACGCTGTCATCAACGTAGGACCCGAAGACACGCCTGTAGACGCTGCGGCGGCCATCCGAGATATGACCGACGGCGGCGTAGACGCGGCTTTTGAGGCCGTTGGCATCAGCCCAACCGCGCAGCAATCGGTTGACGCGACGCGCAACGGCGGCAACATTACCTGGATCGGCAACAATGCGCGCATGATCGAGGTGGACATGCAGAGTATCGTCACGCGCGAGATGAGCGTGCGCGGCTCGTATGGCTTCGACGAGGCCGATTTTGCGGCCGCGCTCGAGGTCCTCGCCTCGGGCCGTCTGAATGTAGATCCGCTGGTGGAAAAGGTAGCTCCTTTGGAGGAAGGGCCGGAGCTCTTTCGCAGCCTGGCCGCCGGTGAGTGCGAACTGGCAAAAATCATACTCAAGCCGTAGCCATTTCGGACGCCTGTCATTGAGTCTAAATCGGGCAATGCGCTTGTCTGAACGTTGAACCTTGTGTTTGACTGAATGCAACGATCAACACAGATCCGAACCGATGAAAATCTCGGCCTTCCCGAAGTGTTATTTGGATGAAATCTCGCTGCACCGCACGATGTCGGTCTTTGACTGGATCGAGCAGGCGCGGGCGTTGGGCGCGGAGGGATTGGAGATGTACGAGGGCTTTTTCTGGAGCCTGGACGACGCCTATATCGATTCGATTGGAGAGGCGATCGACGCGGCCGGCTTTGCCATGCCGATGCTCTGCTGCTCACCTGACTTCACCGACCCCGACCCGGATAACCGCAAACGCGCCGTGGAGCAGGAAGCGCGCATGATCGGGATTACGCGACGTCTGGGCGGGGCGGGCGCAGTCTGCCGTGTGCTGTCCGGCCAGCGCCGGCCCGGTGTATCGCTCGAGCAGGGCCTGGAGTGGGTGACGGCGTGCATACAGGAATGTATCGACATCGCCAGAGAGCATGACATCGTATTGGGGCTGGAGAACCATTACAAAGACGGCTACTGGAAGTACCCGGAATTTGCCCAAAGAGCTGACGTCTTTGTACAGTTGCTGGATACCATTTCAGAGCGGAGACATTTCGGCGTACAGTATGATCCGTCCAACGCGCTCGTGGCGGGGGACGATCCGGTGGCGCTGCTGCGCCGGGTCGCGGATCGCGTTGTGACGATGCATGCCAGCGACCGCTATCTGGTCGAGGGCGCCTCGCTGGAAGAGGTGCTCCTGCCCAACGGGCTGATTGGCTATCCTGACAAGCTCCAGCACGGCGTGACCGGCCAGGGCAGCAATGACTACGACGCCATCTTCTCCATCCTGAGGGACAACGGCTTCGACGGTTGGGTCAGCATCGAAGACGGCGTCAATGGAATGGAGGAGATGCGGGAAAGTATCGAATTCCTACGGCGGATGCGCACTCGATATTTCGAGATGTGAGGGTCTGGTGGAGGACTCCACTTCTCTCTGTGCGGCGGAGGTTGCGAGTTGACGATCAAATTTGGCACCGATGGTTGGCGGGCCGTCATCAGCGAAGATTTCACGTTCGAGAATGTGCGCAAGGTTGCGCAGGCGATTGCCGACGTAACGAATGATCAGTTCAAGGGATTGCCGCGCCTGCAGCCATCTCTGGTCGTAGGCTTCGACACCCGTTTTTTGAGTGACCGCTACGCGGTTGCCGTGGCGGAGGTGCTGGCTGGAAACGGCATCCGCGTCTGGCTGAGCCAGGCCGATGCGCCAACACCGATGATCTCCTACGCCATCGTCGACAAATGGGCGGACGGCGGCGTGATGATCACCGCCAGCCACAATCCGCCCCGCTACAATGGAATAAAACTGAAGGCTTCTTACGGCGGCTCGGCCAGCGACAACACGCACAAGGAGGTCGAGCGCCGCATCCACCTGCGTGAGCGGCAGGGGACGCCCCCCAAGCGAATCGCCTACGAGCAGGCCCTCGAAGCCGGTATTATCGAACGCTTCAACCCGCTGCCCGCCTTCCGAACGCAGATGCGCAAGCTGGTCGACTTCGATGCGATCCAGCAGGCCGGTCTCGCGGTTGCCGTCGATGCGATGTACGGTGCGGGGCGGATCTACCTGCGGCGGTTGCTGGAAGGGGCCGACTGTCTGGTGACCGAGCTTCGCAACGAGATGAATCCCGGCTTCAACGGCATTCACCCTGAACCGATCGCCAGGCATCTGCAGCCGCTGGTGGCCGAGATGGCGACCGGCAAGTACCAGTTGGGGTTGGCGACAGACGGCGACGCCGACCGCATCGGTGCAATTGACCCTGACGGACGCTTTATCGACCCGCACCAGATCATGGCATTGCTGGTCGACTATCTGATCCAGGAGCGTTCGCTGCGGGGGAGCATTGCCAAGACGGTCAGCACGACGCAGATGCTGAATCGCCTGGCCGCACACTATGGGCTGCATGTACACGAAACGCCGGTGGGCTTCCACTACATCAGCGATCTGATGCTGCAGGAGCCGGTGCTCCTGGGTGGGGAGGAGAGCGGAGGTATCAGCATCCTCGGCCACATCCCCGAAGCGGACGGCCTGCTGATGGGATTGCTGCTGACCGAGGTGGTTGCCAAACGGCGCAAACCTCTGGGCGCGTTGATTGACGAGTTGATGGGGCGGCCTTACATGGGAAGATTCTTCTATGGCCGCAACGACAGGGAGGTGAAACCGTTCGCCAAAGCGGACCTGGTAGAGCGGTTGATTGCCAACCGGCCCAGCGCGCTGACAGGCTCATCCGTCGCCCAGGTGAGCAACCGGGACGGCGTAAAGTTCACACTGACAAACAACAGCTGGCTGCTGATTCGCCCCAGCGGCACCGAGCCTGTATTGCGCATTTACGCGGAAGCCCACTCCCATGAAGCTGTCGCGACGCTATTGGCCGAGGGAACCGTACTGGCCCAGCGCGTGCTGAACGGAATCTGAACGGGGCATCTCGGCAAGTCAACAAGAGGTCATGTTCAGAGAGCGCGTAGAGGGGCAAGGCGCGGCTACTGCGGGAGTGTGCGGCGGCTGAAACTGATAATCTTGGACGACAAAGGGCGCGAGCCGCAAGGTTCGCGCCCTTTCTCTTTCAGTCGCCAGACCGTGCACCGTGCTCGCGATGCGCGCCCGGACGGCATCTTCTCCTGCAATCGCTCAGCCCGGCCTGTGGGCCAGCCGCTGTCTGACCTCCTGGCGCGTCTCCTCAAATGTCTGCAGTAACATCAGGTCTGACGACTTCTGGCCGCTGACGACTCGCTGCGCGCAGGTTACACAGCCGAGCGATGCCTTGTAGCTGCTCTGGTCGCAATTCAGACAGTCGCACATGCGGATCATCATGAGAGAGAAGGCAAGGGTGTCCTCGTTTCCGTCGCGCTGGCCTGCCACCTGGTCTACCAGTTCTCTCCAGGCGGTGCCTCGCTCGAGGCTGAGCGGTCGGATGGCACGATGGGGAAAGAGTATTTCACTCTTGGGATACATGACGACTCCTCTCTACGGGTGAACGCATTGCTTTGTGTGATCCGACGACGGCTTTCGAATGCAATCTGCGCCAAGCCTTTTCTACGACCCGGTCCGACGGTCCTGGACTCACGACATTGGCGCGATTTGGAGGGCCAACAGTAGCGATAGTCCAAGGATCAGTAGACTAATAAACAGTATAAGGATCAACGGCAGCAGGACAGCCGCCAACGACCGGCCGCGCGTCAGGGACGTTACCTGCTCGTTGGCCCTGGCATAGACAGTTGCCGACCAGACGGCTCCGACCACGCTGCTAACTCCGCCCAGACAAGGGACCGGCGCGAGGCCGATCAGCAGGAGTGGAGCAGCGGCAAAGCCGGTGGCGGCAAAGAAAGGCTGCAGACGAACGGCCGCGCCGAAGGCCTTGTTGCAGACCATCACCATCGCGCCGTAAACGATCCAGACCGTTACCCAGCGCAGCGGCCAGTTGATCCACTCACCGAGCGCGCTGAGAAAGGCCGCCAGCCAGCCGGGGAAGGGCTGATCAAGGCCGGCGAGCATCAGCATAAGGTCACCAAGCAGGGCCTGATTCGACGGCACGAGGAGGCTCTTCACTGCGAACAAGGAGCCGCTTTCGGACAGCGCCAGGTCCAGTCGGGACGCTTGTGCGCCGACCCGCGCCAGGGGTAGGGCGTTGCCTGTTGAGGCGGCTAGCTGCCAGTTGACTATGAAGGGCACCAGACCCGCCAAGAGCCCGCAAAAGACGACCATGCCCAGGGACTGGCGCATGGTGATCCCGGTAAAGCCCGAGGCGCGCAGCTGCACCGCATCGCTCATTTTCTGAGGAGGGGGGACCCAGTCGGATAACCTCACAGCCCGCTCCCGGCAAGAATCAGTAAGGCAGCCAATGCGGCGCCCGCGAAGCTGACCGCCATCAGGAGAATCCAACTGCCTAAAGCCGCCAGCGCGGCCGGCCCCGGAGACAGTTCATGGGCGACTTCCATGCCGCGATAGGCAATCAATATGCCCCAGACGTGGACCAGAAAAGCAACGACGGAGACGAATGGAAACGCGGTGAGCAGGTACAGCAGGCGGGGCGCAGTACTCAGAGACATCGCGCCGAGAGTCTGGCCCAAAGAGCCCCGGCCGCCAAACGCGCGCGCGAGCAGATGTCCGATGAGGCCGAAGAGCAGCCACTGGCCGACAATGCTCAGGGGTGTTGTGGCAAGGGTCAGAAAGCGGAACCAGCCGCTGTCGTAGCCGCTGGAAAACCGCAGGAGAGGCCAGACGCCGCGCAACGAGAGCTCGATTTCGTAGATCGTTTCACCATTGGCAGAGCTCTGCCGCAGGAGCCACAACACGATGTTCAGGAGCGCGTCGGAGGAAGGCAGGGAGGCCGTCAGCAGCAGGCCGCCGGCGACTCTGGCGACCGCGACCAGTATGCCAACGCAGGCGCAGAGGAAAAGTCCTTCTATCCACGGATTGTCGTCGTCGACAATTTCAACGAAAGGATCGGGCTCAAGGCAGAGTGCCTGCCCGACAAAGCGCGGGTAGTTCTTTGGTTGTAACATCCGGCTGCAATGCGCCTTGCGGCTGCGGGAATGCTCCGTATGTTTGAAGAGTCGTCGCAGACGTTCATTTCACGCCGGCGGCGCTGAATTCTTCAAGTTGAGAGTTGGGCTGGATTCGAAGCTGACAGCCGTACGACCAGTTCGCCACACGAGCGCTGCGAAGCCGGCAAGCGTTGAATGCTGTCTGAGCGTCCACAATCATAGCACAGGAATGACCTTCGCTCGAAAATCGCGACCGGAGCGGAAGATGGAGCGCCACCCGGCTCTTCCAGCACTTCGCCAGGATTGATCGAGCCTAGTGCGCGTGATATTCTGGGGAAACTCACCGCAGCCGAGCGCTTCGTCTCGGGGTTTACGGCCAAATGCTGCTGCGCTCATCAATACGAAATACGCCTTGTTCAATGCCCTCCCTACCTACCGGTAAACTGCCGGCGGAACTGCTGGCGAACTTGATCGCCTCGCTGCCGACCGAGGACCGTCATCTCGTTTTGGGACCCGGCGTGGGCGAAGATGCGGCCGTCATCGAGCTGGGCAGCGCAGATATGCTGCTCGCGGCCAAGAGCGATCCGATTACCTTTGCCACAGATGAGATCGGCTACTACGCCGTCAATGTTTGCGCCAACGATCTGGCGGTGTGCGGCGCCCGTCCCAGCTTCTACCTCCCCACGGTTCTGCTGCCCGTAGCGACGACCGTGGAGGAGGTACGACGGATTTGCGATCAGGTCGGAGCCGCTTGTCGCGCGCTGGACATCACAGTGGCGGGCGGACATACTGAAGTAACCGAGGCTGTGAATCAGCCGGTGATAGCCGGGACGCTGCTGGGGGAGGTCGCGCGGCGCAAGATCGTGCGAACCGGAGGTTGCCGCCCCGGCGACCTGGTCCTGCTGGCCGGCAGCGCGGCGGTTGAGGGCACGTCGATCATCGCGCGCGAGATGCGCGATGCGCTGCTGGCCCAGGGTTGGGAGCCCGCGCAGCTGGATGAAGGGGCTAACTATCTATATGAACCGGGCATCAGCGTCCTGGTGCCGGCGCTGGCTGCGGCGGAGGCGGAGCTGGTAACGGCGATGCACGACCCGACCGAGGGCGGAGTTGCGACCGGTCTGTGGGAGCTGGCCGATGCGTCCGGCTGCGGGCTGGAGGTGGAGCTGGACAAGATTCCGGTAGCGCGCGTGACCGCGGCCGCGTGCGCCGCTTTCGGGCTGGATCCGTTGGGCACGATTGCGTCGGGCGGGCTGTTGGCGACCGCCGCGGCGCAGGATGTGGAGCCGTTGCTTGAGCTGTGGAGGAGTACCGGCCGCGAGGGTCGGCGCATCGGACGGGTGCTGGCGGCGGATGAAGGTGTCTACGGCCTGCGCGGCGGCAGGAGAGTGCCGCTGCCGCGCTTCGATGCCGATGAGATTGTGAAATTGTGGGCGTAGTGAAAGCGAAGTTTATTTGCGGATTCTGCCCTGCACCTTTCCTCGGCGGAAGCTTCTGCGACCCTTTACAACCCCTCGACCGTCTCGGCCATCAGATGGTCCACGACCGCCTTCAAATCTCCGCCCGTGTCTTCATAGACGCGCAGCTGACGGTCCGCGCTGGAGCCGTTCTCGATGATCTGCTCGATGGGCGCGATCTCCTTTTCGCTGCCTAGTTCGGCGATCTCCTCGCCCACCAACTCCAGCAGTTCACGCGCCAGATCGCGTGCAGGCAGTTCGACCTGTTTGCCGAAATCGATCATCTTGCCGTCCAGCCCGTAGCGGGCGGCGCGCCATTTGTTCTCGTCGATCAATTCCTTGCCGTAGACGCGGAACGTTACGTTGCGCTGGCGTAGCTTCCAATGCCACAACACAAGCGCCTGGCATAGTGCGGCGATTGCGATTGCCTCGTCCACGCGCGGGCAGAGGTCGCAGATGCGGAACTCTATGGTTGGATAGATGTGGTGGGGCCGGATGTCCCACCAGATCATGCTGGAGTCGGGGATACAGCCCGTATTGACCAGTGAGCGGACCAGCCCCTCGTACGCGGCCCGGTTGGGAAAGACGTCGGGAATGCCGCTGCGGGGCATGTCCTCGAAGACGACGGGGCGGTAGCTCTTCAACCCGGTGCGACGACCGGCCCAGAAAGGGCTGCTGGCGCTGAGCGCGAGGAGATGCGGGAGCATATAGCGCAGGACGTTCATCGTATCGATGGCGAAATCGGGGTCGTCCAGACCGACGTGCACGTGCATGCCAAAGATGAGCATACGCTGGGCGAGCAGCTGCATCCGCTCAAGCGCGCCCTGGTAACGCGGGAAGGGCGTTATTTCCTGATCCGACCAGTTGCTCATGGGGTGCGTGGAGGCGGCGACGATATCGACGCCTTTCTCATGCGCCAGGCGGCTGATGAAGGCGCGCTGGCGCAGCAACTCCTCTTTGGCTTCGGCAGCCGTGGCGCAGACCGGTGTGCCGAGCTCCACCATGGATTGGTGCAGCTCAGGCTTGATCTCCCGTTCCACCATCACCATCTTATCGTCTTCGATCAACTGGGTGATGAACGAACGCAGCAGCCCGCTCTCCGGATCGACGACCTGGTACTCCTCCTCGATTCCGAGCGTCAATTGGGGACGTGCTATCATAGGGCGTTCTCCGTCTGCGAAACAAGAAAATCAACCACGGCCTTGCCGTCCTCCCCGCTCTCGCGCCAAACCCGGCGTTGCTGGTCGGAACTGGCCCCGCGCGCGATGATCGTTTCAACATGGTCAACTTCAGCACGGCAGTTGAGCCGGTCCAGCACCGGGTCGACACGCTCAAGCAGTTCGTGCAACAGATCAGCGATGGGGACCTCCTGCTCGATGCCGAAATCGAGCAGCTTCCCCTGCAAACCGTAGCGTACCGCCCGCCATTTGTTTTCGGCGATCAACGTGCGTTCGTAGAGACGGAACGACATGTTGCGGTGGCGTAACTCGACCATCCAGGCGACGGTAGACTGGATAAGGGCGGCGACGGCCAGTACATCATCGATTTCCGGCAACGCGTCACAGACGCGTATCTCCAGAGCCGGCCGACCCGCGGCGTTAGTGGGGCTGCTTCGCTCGCCTGTCTGCTCTTCGTTTCCTGTGCGGTGTTCGCGGGGGCGAATATCCCACCAGATCGCATCGGGGTCGGAGATGCTGTTTGTCCGCAGGAGCGTATCGACGTAGCTCAAATAGTGGTTGTAGCTACGGAACGCGTTCGGGATCCCTGTGCGGGGCAATGCGTCGAGCAGAACCGAGCGATGGCTTGCCAGCCCCGTGTCGCGGCCTTGCCAGAAGGGTGAGGAGTTGGCAAGGCAGAGGATGTGGGGCAACAGATACCGGATCGCGTTCATGACGTCAATGGTCAGGTTGCGGTCGCCAAGGCTGACGCGGACGGTCATGCCGAATGCTAGCAGCCGCCGGGCAACGAATTGCGTGTCTTCAATCAGAGCCCGATAGCGGGGCGACTCCTCCTCATGGACGCGCTCCCAAAGGCTGAAGGGATGGGCCCCGGCTGCCATCAGTTTGAGGCCGTGCGAGGCGGCCAGCTCCCGCATCGAGCGGCGGCGGCGCAACAGCTCGCGGCGTATCTGCTTCACATCACGGCAGACCGGCGTTCCCACGACGGGGACGACGAACGCCAGGTCGGAGGCGCTGGAGGACTCGCCGCTCTCTTCGTGAAGCGTCAGCCCTTGCGCCGTGGCGAAACCGCGCAGCTCGCGGCTGTCCGGATCGACAAATTGGTACTCTTCCTCAACGCTGATGTTGAATGATGGCTGGCTGTAGTCGGTCATGGCTCGCTCTCTGTCTTCCATCCCAGCGCGGTTCGGCACTTCGTCAGGTATTGGTCCGGGAGTGAAGCGCCGCAGGTGGGCGTCCTGTCAATTGCCTTTATCTTCGATCACAAAGACCGGCACGATTGAGCCGCCGCCGGCCGTAACGTTCAGGAGTGTCTCACTGCTCAGCCGACACAGACAGCCGTGTACGTGCGCGCCTCGGAACAGGAACGGGTCCGAATCAACCAGTCGGCGGTCGATTTCCACAGCACCGTCTTCATTCAGCGCTGGAAAGGCCTCGAATGCAATCTGCACACGCTCCTGGACGACCATCGGTTCGTCGACGGCGCCGGCAAGGGCCGCGTCCCACGCGCGCTGCTCCGTCTCCCAGCCGATGCGAACTCCTTTGCCACCGTATTCGTCGTTGGGCTTAAGCACCAGCCGTTCACGGTTGGCGCTGACCCAGGGCAGCAGATCGATCGGGTTCCCGGCGGGGTCAAGCGTGGCGCGCGCCTCCACTGTGCGCGTCCAGGGAATGTGGGCGCGGACCGCCCGTTGCTCGGCTTCGGTCAGCAGATGGGCGTTGCGCTCGTCGCTGGCAACTGCGAAGCTCGCCTTCTTGTGCAGCAGTTTGCAGCTGAACGGATTCACGACACAGACGGCGCCAGCGCGCAACGCTTCGACGATCGGGTGGTCCAACCCGTAGCGCAGCAGCAGCTCACTCGTCAGCACACGCTTGTATACGAAATCGACTTGCACGCCGTTGGCGTACAGTTGCCCGTGCCGGAATTCCATTTCATCCGGCGTGCAGGTGACCGAAGCGACGCCGTTCTCAGCGAAAAGCTCCGCAAACAGCTCGAACTCGCTGGCGGTTGGCACGCCTTGCCAGTCGACGATTGCAACGTCGGGCAGCTTGCCGCGACTGCCCCGCCATTCGTGGTAGACGCGCAGAAGTTCATCGACAGCGGGTCTTCTGCTGGGCAGTGTTCGCACCGCATATCGTTGACCGAACGCCCGCATGACGGGCAACTCCAGGAACAGCCCGCCTAGCACATCCGAATAGGCCATTGAGGCCGGACTTTCGCCGTTGATCTCGACAAAACTCAAGTTGCGCGTACCGTCTTCGTTGCGGGCGTAGAAGCTATCCAAACGCGCGGTGGGAATCGCCCCTTCGTAGCCCTGCTCGATTTGGAACAGCTGCTCTTCTTCCGGCGTCGCATGAATCTGAGCCCGCAACTTGGCATCTTCGAGCATCAGCCGGGCCAGCCGGTTAAATATGCGGGCAATCAACTCCGTGCGCGCAGCCAGGTAGCGCCACTCCGGCGGCGTGTATAACAGCGGCCGCATGACCGTACAGATCAGGCGCTCGCCGAAGACCATGCCCCTTTCCGCCATTCGGGCGGTCAGCAACGCCCAGCTGTCATCGGCGAGGCCGGGTCGGCGGAGGAGGTCATGGTAGAAAGAGATAGCAGCTGATGAACTCATGCAGTCGGTGAGTCTCAGGCATTGCCGAAGCCGAAGCCGGGCTCTCCGGCCTCTGGGTCGCGAAAAGTCAGCGTCAGGTCGAAGCTTCGATGGTCTACCGGTTGCGCCTCCCTGGTGAGCCCGAGCGAGAGCACGGCCTCCACCCGGTAGGTCTGGTCAGGCAAGACGGGCGCCTTCAGATGAAGCGTGTTGTTGAGGCGCGTATCGGTCTGCGCCAATAGCATGAGGCTGTTATTTTCGCTGCCGTCGGGGTTGTAGACGATCAGTTCTACGTTGGGCGTCTCGTCCTCGAGGCGTGCGGGTAGCCAGATTCGTACCCATAGGCGGCGCAGGTCCGGGTAAGGATAGATTAGAATCCGCTCGAAACGCAGCGGCGTGTCCGGCTCAAAGAGGTCGATTTGGGTCATAGATTTGAGCCACTGGTTCATAGCTCGCGGCCGGTACGATGCTAGCAAACCGGCCATGGCAACCCTCTGGATTGGTCGCTTGCGTGCCCGGGCAGGCAAGTTTATGCTTTGAAAGGTTCTGTTGGCGGGGCATGACGCGGCCGGCGCCGACTTCTGGTTAAGTATAACAGGAACTGACGCCTTGAAACACCTGAAAATCCTGGCCGACGATGTGACCGGAGCCGCCGATACAGCGGCACGGTGCCGGCAGTTCGGGCTGCTGGCGACCATTTTTCTTGACGTTCCAGCATCGCCGCTGCCACCCGGTGCGCTCGCCTTCACCTCGGACTCACGCCATCTTTCTCCCGAGGAGGCGGCGCGGCGGTCACGCGATGTGGCTGCGTCGATCCCGGCATCGGACGCGCGCTGGTATAAGAAGATCGATTCAACTGTGCGCGGCAACATCGGCAGCGAAGTCGACGCCCTGCTGGACCTGTTGGACGAGCCCGCTGCCGTCGTTTGTCCGGCCTTTCCGGCCCACGATCGAGGCCTGCGCGACGGTTATCTCGCGGCTCCTGGATTCGCGCGGCGGGATGTTCACCTTCCCTCGCTGCTGTGCCGGCAGAGCCGTCATCGTGTTGGCGCGATCGCGTTGCCGGATGTAAAGGGAGGAGAGTTGGCTGCGCACATGAAGCGTGCGCAACAGGAGATGGCCGGTGGCGTACGTTCGCGGCGGTTCCTCCTGGTTGTGGACGCGCTGACCGACGATGACCTGGACAACGTGGTACGGGCGCAGCAGGAGGCGCTGCCGGACGCGCTGCTGTGCGGTAGCGCCGGATTGGCGGGTTCCCTGGCAAGTCGCATCGGACCGCAAGCGGGCGTTGCAGAGCTGTCCGAAACGCAGGAGATGCCGCCCAGAATTCGGACGGTCCTGCTGGTGATGGGCAGCGGCAGCCGGCCCGCCCACGAACAGATCGCCTTTCTGCTCGATTCCGGGTCGACTTCGCAACCGGGTGAGCAGTCCCGTCGCGTTGCCCAGCACCTCTCAGTGAGCAGGATGCTGGTGTCCCCGAAGACCGACCTGGATGCCGTCGACGCCCTGGACCCGGCGAAGACCGTCTGGCTACTGCATCAGCCGGCACCGAATCCGGGCGCAGTGCTGGAAGGCGATAACGCGCGTCGGCGCGCCGATCATCTTGCCCGCATCGGCGCGGCCGCCTTTGAACGGCGGCGACCCGATCTTTTCGTACTGGTAGGCGGGGACACGGCGATGCAGATCCTGGAGCGATTGGGCGTGAAGCGCCTCACGGTCACGCGCGAGCTGTTGCCGGGCATGCCTTTATGCAGCGCCATGATTGACGGCCGGCCTGCGCTTGTCTCGATCAAACCGGGAAACTTCGGTGGAAAAGATACGTTATTGGAGCTGCTGGCCGTAGCCGGCTGAGCGCAGGTTTCCAATTTGAAAGCCGGGCACGATGCTCCGTGCTGAGGAAAATGTACGCCGTGAAGCCCGCACTATCTCAGCGCGTTGATATTCTCCCGCACCTTCAGAATTGCGCCGGCGATGTCGTCCATCTCGTCGGGCTCGGCCAGGAGGAGATTCTGGCTCAGAGAGACCGTTTGCTCGCATAGCAGTTCGCTGTTCGGGCAGGGGGTTACCCGGCTGAAGGGCTCAACTAACGGGGGTTGGCGGTAGAGGGGGTAGGGATAGACCGGAGAGGCGGGAATGTTCTCGGCGCGCAGCGCGGCGATGAAATCGCGGCGCGGCAGACCGCCGAAACGCTCGGCTTCATATCGGAACAGAAAGAGATGGTGGGCGTGGGCGTCGGCACGGGGATCCCAGCGCTGGGGCGTCAGCCCGTCGATCTCCGCCAGAAAGCTGCGAAGACGGCGGGCGCTGCGCATGCGGCGCTGTAGCTGGTCATCCAGGCGGGTCAAACCCGCGGACAGGACCGCCGCGTGCCAGCCGCTCAGACGCAGGTTTGTGCCCAGATTGGGATGCTCATAGCCGTCGCCGCTGCGCCGCCGGCCGCAGTTGACGATGCTCCACAACCGCTCCGCCAGGTCATCGTCGTTTGTAAGAAGCGCGCCGCCTTCGCCGGCGGTCAGATTCTTGCTGGTCTGGAAGCTGAAGGAGCCGACCGTGCCCAGCGCGCCGACCGGCTGACCCCGCCAGCTGCTGCCGTGAGCGTGGGCCGCGTCTTCTAACACGACCAGATTGTGCCGCCGGGCCAGGGGCAGCAGACCGTCGAAATCGACCGCAAGGCCGCCGAAGTGCACGGGTACAACGGCCTTCGTGCGCGAGCTTATTGCAGATTCTACGGCTGAAACGGAGAGATTCCACGTATCCAGGTCCACGTCGGCAAAGACGGGGACTGCGCCGACGATCCGCACAGCCGCCGCGGTCGAGATAAAGGTGTAGGGCGGCACAATCACTTCATCGCCGCGTCCGATGTCGAGGGCTCGCAGGGCAGTCTCCAGCGTGGTCGTGCCGTTTGCCGCGGTGACACAGAAGCGGGCGGCGTGGCGGGCGGCGAAGGCGCTCTCAAATTCGGCCACAGCCGCGTCGTAGCCGCCCCATTCGCCCCGTTCGAGCACCGCCATCAGCCCGGATTGTTCGGTCTCATCCCACTGCGGCCAGCCCGGCCAGGGCCGAGTGCGCACGGGTTCGCCGCCATGAATCGCCAGTGTGCTGCTCATCGCGCAGACTCCTGAGTGGGCGAGCCTACCGGGCCCTGGGAAGCGGCCATCTGCGCGCACAGTTCCAATGCGCGCTTCAGCGCCTGCGGATTGGCCGTGCCCTGTCCTACAATGTCGAAGGCTGTTCCGTGCGCCGGGGTTGTAACCGGTGTAGGCAGGCCGCCGTGGACGGTTACGCCTCGCTCAAAGCCGAGGAGTTTCATCGCGATCTGCCCCTGGTCGTGGTACATGGTTACGACGCCGTCGAACTCGCCGCGGTGCGCCCGCACAAATACGGTATCGGGAGGGAATGGCCCGGCCGCGGCGATGTCCTCTTCCTGGGCGGCTTCGACCGCAGGGCGGATCGTCTCGATCTCTTCGCTGCCGAAGAGGCCGCCCTCGCCGGCGTGGGGATTGAGACCGGCGACCGCGATGCGCGGCGCCGGCACGCCGCTGCTGCGGATGGTGTGATGGAGTAGGCGGATGGCGGGCAGGATCTCATCTACAGAGATGCGCTCGCACGCGACGCGCAGGGGTATGTGGGAACTGACGCGCGCAGTCCACAGACCGTCCAGCGTATTGACCTCGCCGACATAGCCGCTGACGCCGAGACGCTCGGCGAAGTAGCGAAGCTCATCCTCGTGGCGGCTGCCGGCTGCATGCATTGCCTGTTTGTTCAGGGAGGCGTAGCAGATGCCGTCGATGACCCCGGACCGTGCCAGCTGCGCCGCGAAGTCCAGCGTCTGCAGAACGTAGCGGCCCGCGTCCTCGCTCACACGGCCCGGTGTATGCGCATCAGGCGAGAATGAAGGGCCGGCCAGGAGCAGTGGTCCCTGGGCCGCTCGGCCCAAGTCCGGCGTTGCGCTGCAGTGCGGCAGATCAAGCGAGACAGCGGCGCACTGTGCGCCCCATTCCAACACCCAGGGATCGCCGATGACGACGATCTCTACGTTGCCGAACGGCGCGGAACAGCTATCGCTGGCGGCTGCTTCGGCAAGAACGCGGGCCGCGACCTCGGGCCCGATCCCGCTAGGGTCACCGAGCAGAAGCGCGAGACGGCATTTGCCGTTCGGCAGGCTCATGCGTACTCGAGCACCGGTTCCAACTGCCACGGTGCCTGCATGACACCGTGCGTGAAGGAGAGGGGGGCTTCACCGGTGATGGTGAGGCGTGGATGCGCTTCGACCTCTTCGCGCAGGCTGGGGCTGACATAGAAATCCTCCAGGCTCAGCGTGTCGCGGACAAAGACCATTTTGGCCGCGTCCTGCGGCTCGGCGCAGATGCGCAGGGCGACCTGCAGCGCGCGTTCGTCGTCGGCGAAGGTGAGCGGCAGATGGGAGCGGGTGGCGCTGAAGATGCCGGACGTCACCGCGTTCATATAGGTCGCCTGCCAGTCGATCTTGCGGAAAACGCGGGCCGTGGTAACGTTGGCCAGTCCAAGGCCGGAGACATTGCCGTGGGTCTCTTCGGTCAGGTCGAGGACGGTGATGATGGCAACGTCCACTTTGCCGAAGTTTTCGGGCTGGCGGGGGATGCTCAGGCGGCTGATGACATTTGTGTCCATGCCGGTGCCGGAGATGTTCTTGCCCAGGTCGCGTACGACCAGTACGTCCACCGCTGCGAAGGGGATCTGCGCCAGATAGTCCTTGGCCTTGACCAGCAGGTCGGCCTCCCGTTGCGTGCCGACCTCGGCAGCGGTCAGACCGGCGATCAGCCCGGTATCTTCGTAGGCGTTTTCGACCGGGCAGATGGCGCCGCGAAAGTTCGTATTGGCCTCGTAGACGCGCGCGGCCGGCTCCAGGTAGATCTGAAAATTCCTGCCGCCGCCGCTGTGCATCATTGAGGCGCCGTGCTGCTTGCCCCAGCCGATGACGCACATTTTGGAGGGTCCACTCTCAAGATGGCTGCGGAAATCGGTGTGCGGCTTAATGCGGCTGACCAGGATCGAATGGTCGGCGGTGATCGAGTCTTTGCCCTGGCAGACTGCCGGTCCGTTGGGGATGCGACCGATTTCCACCACCTCCATCGTGGCGCGGATTTCGACGCCGATCGCCTCTTCGGTCACGCCCATACCGGCAAGGATCTCTCTTTGGCCTTCTACGGTGGCGCCGCCGTGGCTGCCCATCGCCGGCACGACGTACGGCTTCATGCCGGCGGCCTTGAGGTGGTCGGCGGCGGCGCGCACGATGCGGGCGAGGTTGGCGATGCCGCGGCTGCCTGCGCCAATCGCGACCGAATCGCCCGGCTGCATCGGGGCCATGATGCCGCTCTCAGTCAACGCCTTGCCCACGGCGGCGTGAATGTCGTCGACCTGGGGTGTGTCAAAAGTCTGGTGAACGGCCAGCAGCGTTTCGGGCAGCGCGGCCGGGAAGCGAATGTCCTGGATCTCTTCAAGCAAGTTCATATCGGTTCTCCCAAGAAGCTATGGCGGCACGTAGAATGCAAAGAGCTTCAACAGTTCTTAAGATGACTTCACCTTTGACACGATCTCCCGCAGGAGGCCCTCGAAATCGTCGGTTGCCGCGGTGAATGCATCGGATGCGATCACCAGCGGCGCGCCGAAGACGACGATTTCGGCGCCCATTTCCAGCGTCTCTATCGCCTGCTCGACCGTGAGTCCGCCGACGGCCTGCACGGGAATGTCGACGGCTTCGAGGATGGCGGGCAGATCGTCGAGGGGGCTGAGGCCGGGGACCATGTTGCGCTCATCGAAGCCGGTGTGGACGATGATCACATCGACACCCATCTGCTGTGCCTCTTTGGCCCGGCCTACTTTGTCGGGGCAGAGCATCACATCGCACATCACTTTGCCGCCGTAGCGCCGTGCCATCTTCACCTGTTCGATGATGCTGGCATCGTGGGCGACGCCCATGACGACGACATAGTCGGCGCCGGCCTGGAACATCATTTCCGCTTCGAGGCCGGCGCCGTCCATGGTCTTGAGATCGGCCACAATTGGATGATCGGGGAAGGTGTCGTGCATGGCGCGCACGCTGTGCAGCCCTTCGGCAAGGATCAGCGGTGTGCCGGCCTCCAGCCAGTCGACACCGGCGCGCACCGCCGCGCCGGCCATGTCCAATGCTTCGTCAATTGATGTCACGTCCAGGGAAACCTGGATGATCGGCGCTTTCTTCGACAAGAGAGAACTCCGCAAAGGGTGGAAAACGAAATGCTTACGTAAGATTGCTCTGCCGAAACGGCCGCATCAGGCGGGTCTGCAATGGTTGCAGCCCCCTGTCAACCGATTTCAGAGAAGAGATCGCGCACCGAAACGGTGAATCCGTCCAGGAGGACGGAGGTCGCCTCCGCGTCCTCGTCGAACTCGCCGTGGACGGCATAGTATTCCTCGTCAAGCGTCAGTACGGTAACCGATCTCTGCGCGGGATCTACGATCCAGTACTCCGGGATGCCCCCCTGCGCGTACTCGCTGCGTTTTGTCTCCCGGTCCCGCCTCGGATCATCCGGGCTGAC
>DAOUHX010000385.1:0-5528 GCA_034428395.1 Caldilineaceae bacterium | reverse complement strand
CCAACCGGCGCCGAAGTTGATGATTCGGTGCAGAGAGTCGACGAAGAAATGGGAAGGGATGAGTTCCATCCAGCCGGTAGAGAGGCCGGGCAGGACAACCGAAAAGCCGGGGAACACCATGGGTATGATAAAGACAATCGTCCATCCCATCACCGACGTATTGTCCCTGGAGATTGCGGCGATAAAAAAGCCCAGTCCGACCATCAGGAAACTGCCCAGCAACAGCGTTGCCAACAGCAGGAGCGGCGCGGTGCCCAGGATACCCATTACGGCACTCAGGAGCAGTACCTGGCCGAAGGCCAGGATCAATCCCATCAGGGCCTTGCCAACAAAGAATTGATGCAAGCGCAGGGGTCCGGTGACGAGGGCGCGCGCGGTTCCATTGTCGACGTCGCGGTTGAGGAGAGTCGCCAGACCAAATACCTCTATAATCACAATCATCATCAGGAGAAGGGGCGCGAACCGATCGCGCATTGAGAGAGGCGCGCCGGTCATGTCGTTGCCGAGCACGATCTCGGTCTCATTGAAACGGGCCAGGCTAGCCAGCGTTTCAGGATTCACCGCGTTGGCGACGAGCACCAGCACGTCGTGGAAAATCCGCTTTGCCTCGGCGGGCACGCCGGGTGCATAGTAGGCGTTTAGCTCTACCTGCTCCCCTCTGGCCGCGGCGGCGGCCAGGTCTGCAGGAAGGGACAGGCCGACGAAGAAATCGCCGGTCTCTTCGAGCGCGGTCAGCATCTCGGCCTCGGAGTCGAAGATTGTATAGTTGCCCGGGCTATCAACTAGGCGCTGGTAGAGGGGAATCTCCCGATCTTCGATGAAAAAGGCCATGCCCAGGCTTTCGTCTACCTGGCTAGGGAGAAGGAAGTATATGATTAGGTAGAAGACCACGCCTATCGCGGTGACAATGGCAAAGAAGCGGTGGCGGAAGAAGAGTTTGATATCGTTGACGACAAGTGTGCCGATCATCCTTGCAACCCTCTGCCGGTGATATCGAAGAAGATATCTTCCAGCGTTGCTTCTTCACTGTGAACGGTGAGAATACGTTCGTTCTTGAAGAGATCGAAGACTGTCTGCGGGGTCTGGTCTTCGTCGAGCGTCACTTCGCGCACTTCAATATCGCCGTTGGACTGTGCGACCTCAACTTTAAGTGCGCGCATGCCGAATCGCTGCTTGAGGCGGGCCGGCGTGTCGAGAGCGACGATTTTGCCTTGGTTAATAAAGACGACGCGGTCCGAGAGCTTATCGGCCTCGACCATATCGTGCGTTGTCAGGAAGACGGTGGTTCCTTGCTGGGTGGCGTTGCGAATCAGGGCGTGAATCGTTTCGGTGGAGACGGGATCAAGGCCGTCGGTCGGTTCGTCGAGGAAGAGCATCTTGGGGTCGCTGACGAGGGCACGCGCCATCATGAGGCGCTGCTTCATGCCCTTAGAGTAGCTAGCGACATGTTCCTTTTCGCGGCCGCCGAGGCCGACCTTTTCGAGCAGGCCCATGGCGTCGAAGCCGTGTACTTTGTAGAGTTTAGCGAAGAGTACGAGGTTTTCGACGGCGCTCATCTGCTCGTAGAGGTTGGTGAATTCAAAGGAGATGCCAATTTCCTGTTGAACCTTTTTGCGCTCCTTAACGATGTCCATGCCAAGGAGGGTGGCTGAGCCAGTCTGGGGCGTTAGCTGGCCGGTCAGCATCTTTACGACGGTGGACTTACCGGCGCCATTGGGGCCGAGGAAGCCGATCACTTCGCCTGCGGCAACGTCGAAGGAGATATCGTCGACGGCGAGGTTGTTGCCGTAGCTGAAACTCAGGTCCTTCACTGAGATGGCGGGTTGTGCCATGCTTTTGCTCCTTGCATCCTGCCGTAACTGCCGATCGTTTGCGAATCATAGTCTCGGCAGGTGATGTCGTCAATTGTAGCCTGTTCTGTTTGTTCTGTCAATACCGAACAAACAGAACGAGCTGACAGTTCCCTGACAAATGAGAGAAACACTGACCGTGCAGGTTGTAACGCAATTCACGTGTTCCGATTCGGGGGGAAGGACCATGGATATGAGAAGGTAGGCACAGGCTTCCCGTGCGCGGCGAAGGTTGGCAAGTTCTGGAATCCACCTCTGTGACGTATACTCTGCATTGGAGCCACTGAAACCAGTCAAGCGCGGCAGTTCGTGCACTTTGGGGGAACGGCTGAACTTGAGGCGAGAGGAGAAATGCGTGTAATGGAGACTCTTAAACTAAGCGACGGCGGTCGGCTGCCGGTGATTGGGCTGGGCACGTGGGACATTGGGGGCGGCCGGACTTCCGACCATTCGCGTGATGACGAAATGACTGCGCTGATCCGGGACGCTATCGAGATGGGATATACCCACATCGACACGGCGGAGATGTACGGCGCCGGCCATTGCGAGGACCTTGTCGGCCGCGCACTGCAGGATTTCAACCGGGAGGAGATCTTCGTTACGACGAAGGTGCTGCCGGATAACCTGCGCTACGACGATCTGTTAAGGGCGCTGGATGGCAGCCTGGAGCGGCTGCAGACCGACTACGCCGACCTCTATCTGATTCACTGGCCGGATCCGGACGTACCGCTGGAGGAGTCGTTCAGGGCGCTAAACAGGGCCGCTGCCGACGGCAGGATCCGGCGGGTTGGCGTAAGCAACTTCGATGTGCCGCTGCTGCGGCAGGCACAGGAGCTGTGTGCGACGCCGGTGGTGAACGACCAGGTGCGCTACAATCTGCACACGCGCGCGCCAGAGCAAAACGGGCTGTTGCGCTATTGCCAGGAGAACGACGTCGTGCTTACCGCCTATTCGCCGTTGAAGGACGGGGTGTTGCAGAACGGGACGATACAGGCGGTGGCGAGCAAGCACGGCGCCACGGCCGCGCAGGTGGCGATTCGCTGGCTGACGCTCAAGCCGAATGTGGTGACGATCCCGAAATCGAGTAAGCGGACGCGACTGCGGGAGAATCTGGAGGCACTGCAACTGGAGCTGGATGAAGATGACGTGCGACGATTGAACGAGGCCACGGGCAATTAGGTAGAGGGGATATTATGCTTCCAACTGAATCGATCCGCCGGGTGTTGGATGCCGGGCTCGCGAAGGGCGCGGACCTGGCAGAGGTCTACCTGGAGAACAAGGAGAGTCTTTCACTGACGCTGGACGAGGGCCGTCTGGAGAAGGCGACGCAGGGCAACGACATTGGAGGGGGCGTGCGTGTCTTTTACGGGAACAACGCGGCCTACGCCTACACCGATGATCTCACGCAGGAGTCGCTGATCGAGGCGGCAGGGGTTGCGGCGGCCGCGGCCGAGAACGCAAACAATGCACAGGTGTGCGCCGACCTGACAAAGGGTGAAAGCCGGGTCGAGTTCCTGATTGAGCGCCCTTTCGAGCAGATGTCCACGCAGGACAAGGCCGGGATTCTGCGGAAGATGGACGCGGTCACGCGACAGCACAGCCCGCATATCGTCAGCGTGCAGTGCGGCTACACGGAGACGCGGCGCCGGGTCTGGGTCTACAATTCCGAGGGCGTTTGGGCGGAGGATGACCGCTCCTTTCTCGAATTTCAGGGGCAGGTGGCGGCGCAGAAGGGGGAGGTGCGCCAGTCCAGCGCCACCGGGATCGGCGGCCAGGTCGGGTTGGAGTTCTTCGACGACCGCGACCCGGTGCAGATGATGCCGGAAGCGGCTGACACGGCGCTGCTGATGTTGGACGCGAGACCGGCGCCTGCCGGCGAGATGCCGGTCGTAATCACCAACGGTTGGGGGGGCGTGCTCTTTCACGAGGCCTGCGGCCACTGTATGGAGGCCGACTTTATCACCAAGGGCGCGTCGGCCTACACCGGGCTGGTGGGCGAGAAGGTGGGGCCGGATTTCCTGACCGCATACGACGACGGCACGATCCCGGGCCGGCGGGGAACGATGCGCTTCGATGACGAGGGTGTACCGACCAACCGGACTGTACTGATTGAGAACGGCATTCTGAAAGAGTATATGTGGGACCTGACCGAAGCGCGGCGGGCCGGACGCGAGTCGACGGGCAATGGGCGCCGCCAGACGTTCCGGGACATGCCGATGCCGCGCATGACAAACACCTATATCGATGCCGGGCCGCACGACCCCGAGGAGATCATTGCCTCGGTGAAGAAGGGACTGTACGCGAAGCGGCTGGGCGGCGGCCAGGTGGAGATCGGGCGCGGTGACTACGTCTTCACCGTTACCGAAGGGTGGCTGATCGAGGATGGCAAGCTCACGGCGCCGGTGCGGGGTGCGACGCTGGTGGGCAATGGTCCGGAGACGCTGCGCCAGATGGACATGATCGGCACAGACATGGCGCTGGATCCCGGCCGGGGGATGTGCGGCAAGGGGCAGTGGGCGCGGGTGAGTGTCGGACAGCCGACGGTGCGCGTTCCGAAGCTGACGGTCGGCGGCACCGAGTGAGAGGTCAGTGGTCAGTGGTTTGTGGTTTGTGGTTTGAGTCATCAAATATGCCTGCCCTTTTGGGGGTGGGATGGGGAGTATAGACGTGGATTATCTTGAATTTGCTAAGGACGTGGTTGCGCGGGCGGTTGAGCGGGGTGTGGAGGCGGAGGCCTATATTAGTGTGGGGCAGAATACGTCGGTCAATGTGGACCGGGGCGAGGTGGAGAAGCTTTCGCAGGCGGGCTCGAAGGGGCTGGGGGTGCGGGTGATCCGGGAAGGGAAGATGGGCTATGCCTACACGTCGGACTTCGGGGCGGGCAGCGTCGGGAAGACGATTGAGGCGGCGGTCAGTCTGGCTGACGTGGCGGACGGCGACGAATACCGCTCGCTGCCGGCGCCGCAGCCGCTGCTGGAGGAGGACTTGGATATCTACGACCAGGCGGTCGTGGGGTTGCCGATCGGACGCAAAGTCGAGATGGCCAGGCGGATTGAGAAGGCTGCCTTGCGCTATGATGAGCGCGTCGTGCTGACGAACCGCTGCACGCTGATAAGCCAGCACGGGACGGTGGCGATCGCCAACTCGAAGGAGGTCGCGGGCAGTTACGACAAGAGCTTTATCGGCGGCTTCGTGATGGCGATGGCTGCGGACGAGAATGACAGGTCGGTGGCGTTTGGGTTCGACTTTGGGTCGCGGCTGGCGGACTTCAAGCCGACGGCAATCGGTAAGGATGCGGCGCGCAAGGCGGTGGGGATGTTGGGGGGCAGGCCGGTGCCGACGCAGCGGGCGTCGGTGGTCTACTCACCGATGGCTGCCACCAGCGTTCTTGGCGCGCTATCGCGGGCGTTGGGGGCAGACGCAATGCAGCGCAACCGGTCGTTTCTGGAGGGTAAGATCGGTGAGACGGTGGCGGCGGATACGGTCACCGTGCTGGACAACGGGCGGCTGCCGGGCGGGATCGCGACGCGGCCGTTCGACGATGAGGGGGTGCCGACAGCGGCGACGCGGCTGATCGATGAAGGGGTACTGCAGACGGCGCTGCATGATCATTACACGGCGACGCGCGACGGCACGGCAAGCTCGACGGGGAACGCCACTCGGCGTGGGCACGCGTCT
>DAOUHX010000384.1:0-3383 GCA_034428395.1 Caldilineaceae bacterium | reverse complement strand
GCAGTGCCAGGCGCTCGACGCCGGCGATGACACCAGCTGCGAGTCGGCTCCCAGCGTAGAGACCATCTTCATCCGCATGGATACCAACAGCCCGCTTCTGTCCGACAGGCGTGCGCGGCTCGCCTTCCAGATGGCAATCGATAAGGCGTCGATCGTCGACAACATCCTGGGCGGTGCAGCCACTGTCGCCGGACAGATCGTAAACTCATCGGCTACCGGTCATGACCCCAGCCTGGAACCGTATCCCTACGATCCGGACCAGGCGCGCGAGCTCTTGGCCGCCGCGGCGGCCGACGGTGTGCCGACCGACATGGAGATAACACTGGGCGCCCGCCACGCGGTCTTCCCCAGGTCCGATGAGGTGCTGCAGGCGGTGGAAGCGATGCTCGAAGAGGTCGGTTTTAGCGTTACGACCACCTTCTACGATCCGGAAGGCTTCGGCCAGGTGATGCTCGTCAACATCAAAGACGTGCCCGAGGACCGTAACTTCGTCGCCATCCATCTGCATGGCAACGAAATTATGGACTACGCCTCCTCCTTCCGCTTCTACTACTCTTGCGAGGGCATTCTCTCCGTGTACTGCAACGAGGAAGCCGATGCAGTCTGGATGGAAGCGCTGCCGTTGTCGGGCGACGAGCGCGAAATGAAGCTGCAGGAGTTGAACCGGATCGTGCACGAGGACGTCGCGATCGGCTATATCGGCCACGTTGACCTCTCCTACGGCGTCGGCGGCAGCCTCAACTGGGCGCCCAAGCTCGACCACCGAATCATCGTCAAGGAGATGACGGCCAATTAGCCGAAACATAAAACCTCGCGGGGGGTGGAGAACGCAACGTGAACCACTCCCGACTTTTTTGCTCTTTGACGGTCACCGCGGCGCTGCTGATGGCGCCGCTGATGGCGCCGCGGTCCGTCTTCGTTCGAAGACTTTACCTTGAACGATAGCGCGCGGCAGCTGGAGTAGCTGCGAGCGCGGCGCAGCGGAGACGGGCAATGAGGGAAAGCAGCCGGACTGGCATTGTCGTGGCGGGCGTTATCGGGGGCGCGCTGCTGGGCGGTCTGTTCGCTTGGCTGTCCAGCGCCCGCGCCGAAGAGGGCGACGAGACAGAAAGAGAACCGATTGGCCCGACAGAGTATTTCCAGCTCGGGATCGGCATCCTGACCCTGGCCCGCCAGTTTCAATCCTTGCTCCAGCGCAAAGTTTGAGGCGCGTTGCTGCACTATTCGTCTAACGTCAGACCGATTCAAAAAGGAATGCAGCCGTGATTCCAACAGGCGAACTCGGAAGCAGCAGCAGACCCGTGCGCGTCGCCATCATCGGCGCCGGGCCCTCCGGCTTCTACGCTGCCGGCGCGCTCCTGCAGCAGAAAGACGCCCATGTCACTATCGATGTGTTTGACCGACTTCCCACGCCCTATGGTCTCGTGCGCTACGGCGTGGCCCCGGATCACCAGAAGATCAAGTCTGTTACCCGCATTTATGAGCGCACGATGAAGGACAGCCGCGTGCGCTACTTCGGCAACGTCAATCTCGGCACCGATATCTCCCACGTTGACCTCAAAGCGCACTACGACCAGATTATCTACGCCGTCGGCGCACAATCGGACAGGAAGCTCGACATTCCCGGCGAGGACCTTGAGGGGAGTTTTTCAGCCACTGAGTTTGTGGCCTGGTACAACGGCCATCCCGACTTTCGTCACTACGAGTTCGACCTGACGGTCGAGAGCGTCGCAGTGATCGGCGTAGGCAATGTGGCGATGGACGTGACGCGTATTCTCGCCAAATCGGTCGACGAACTGAAGACCACCGACATCACCGACTATGCCCTTGAAGAGCTGCGCGAGAGCAAAGTCCGGCGCATTCACATTTTTGCGCGCCGGGGCCCGGTACAGGCCAAATTCACAAACCCGGAGATTAAGGAGTTGGGCGAGCTGGAGGTCGCCGATGTAATCGTCAATCCGGCCGACCTGGCGCTGGACGAGGCCAGCCGGGCTGAGCTGGCCGAGGACCGCACGGCCCAGCGAAATATGGAGACGCTGCACGAACTGGCCGAGCGCGGCTCGACCGGCAAGCCAAAGCAGATCGTCTTCCACTTCCTGCGTTCACCCACCGCGATATCCGGCTCGGGTGGAGCAGTCAGTGCGATGATGACCGAAAAGAACGCGCTTTACGCGACCGAGACGGGCTATCTCTCGTGCCGCGGCACCGGTGCCTACAAGGAGTTTGACGTGGGCCTGGTCTTTCGTTCGATCGGCTACCGGGGTGTGCCCATTCCCGGTGTCCCCTTCTACGATCGCTGGGGGATCATCCCGAACGAAAAGGGGCGCGTGACCGCCGAGCACGGCGGCTCGGTCGTGCCCGGTGAGTACACGGTCGGCTGGGCCAAACGAGGCCCAACAGGCGTGATCGGCACCAACAAGCCGGATGCGGTCGAAACGGTGAAAATGATGATGGAGGATGTGAAATCAGCGGCGATTACGACCGGTGCCGCCACGAGCGCGGTCGCATCCGCCGCCAATGGTCAGCAAAGTCCGCAGCCTGATGCACACGACGCCCGCGTCAACGACATCGTTGCCCTTCTGCGCGATAGGGGCGCGGACTTCGTTTCCTTCGCCGACTGGCGAATTCTTGAGCAGATTGAGAATGAACGCGGTGCGCAGCGGGGACGGCCGCGTGTGAAAGTCACCGACGTGGAAGAAATGCTGCGCCTGATCCGGACTACCCAAGAAGGGGTTGCACCCTAGTAGTGCCGTCCTCAGACCCCTTCGTTCTTCTCCTCTTCCGCTGTAGGTTCGAGGAGTGCGTCCATCTCCTGCGTTTCCTCTTCCCCTTCCGACCCACTCTCCTGATCCCGCGTTTGATTCTCGTCGGTTAGGCTGGCGGCGCTCTCTGCAGAGTTCGCGATGTCAGCATTGGAGGACGCCAATGCCTCCGCGTCCACTGCCGCTTGGGCTGGCGCCTGCTGCTCGTCGTATTCGGCCGTGTCGCCATCCTCTCCGTCGTCTGGATCAAAGGGAAGGGCTACGGGAACATGGGCGGGCAAAGCGGCCTCGATTTCTTCGGGTGCCGCCGAGCCCCAAAAGGCGCTGACCGATGAAAGCACCGGCAGTTCATGCAGGCCCAGAGTCGTCTTGGATTTGGTGGTCAATGGCGTTCTCTTCACGATTTCTTCGGGGGCCGGTACGGTTTCGGGCTCCTGGTCGTCGGGCGCTTCCAGGAGGGCGTCTGATCCCTTTGGCAGCTTTTTCATCCTCTGGTAGAGCCGCGCCAGCGTCGGGCCGACCGCCTCCAGGGGCAGATGGCTGCGCAGCGGCGTGTCCGACGATTCCCACAAGTCGGCCAGCTCCTCAAAGTCCCACGTGGCGGAAAGCACACTCTCGCTG
>DAOUHX010000383.1:0-4129 GCA_034428395.1 Caldilineaceae bacterium | reverse complement strand
CTTTACGAACTCCTATATCCAGACGGGCTTCGACGACAAGTCGATCATCAGCAAGATCCCGACTGAGGCGAACAGCCGCACGGACTGGAATACGAACCCGGACACGCATCTGCAGTCGACGCCGGCCGAGCTGGGGCGGCTGCTGGCGGCGATCTACCGCTGCCAGTCAGGAGAAGGGCTGCTGATCGAGACCTTCGGCGGCGAGATCACGCCGGAGGAGTGCGGGGCGATCCTGTTCTACGTGAGCCATGACGAGTTCACAGAGATGGTGTGGGGCGGGCTGCCGCGGCCGGAGGAGACCTGGATCATCCACAAGCACGGCTTTGTGAATGAGGCGCACAGCGACCTGGCGCTCATCTGGGGGCCGAGCGGGCCGTATGTGCTGGCGGTCTACCTGTGGAGCCCGGGCTGGATGAACTGGCATATAAGCAACAGGACAATGAAGGCGGTCAGCCGCATTGTGTGGAACTTTTTTGCTTTCAAGGCAGTGCATGAAGGAATCGAAGCGCCCCCACCGCTGACCCTGTCGCCGCCGCCGAACTATGTGCCGGTGAACTCCTACAGCAGCCGCGCCGCGCTGAGCGGCCAGTGAAAAGGCAGTGGGCAGTAGTCAGTAGCCAGTGGTCAGTGGCGGGTAACTTCAGAGCTCTGCGAGTATGCAATTGTGAGGACTGTGTTCATGGTAGATCGAGCGGGAGAGGCGCTGGCGGGGGTGGTCGATGCGATCACGCAGGAGATGGAAACGTTCAGCGGGGTGCGCGACGACATGCTTGTGCGCAGCCGCAGCCTGATCCGGGACTGCGCGCACAGTATCCGGGCGATGCACCGGCATGAGCTGGCCGGGGCGGAGAGGATGCTGGCGGCGGCGCGGCAGGACGCGCGGGCGATGGTCGAGCCGCTGGCTGCTCACCCCGATCTGTACCATAGCGGCTCTACGCAGGACGCGCTGAAGGAGCTGGTGGAAGCGCATCTGCTGTACGCCTTTATCACCGGCGGCCCGCTGCTGACCCCGGAGGAGTTGGAGGTGACGGGGGCAACCTATCTGAAGGGACTGACCGAGGCGGCGACGGAGATGCGCCGTTTTGCGCTGGACCTGATGCGGCAGGACCGGGTCGAGGAGGCGGCGACCTACCTGGAGAAGATGGACGAGATCTACTCGTTGCTGGTTACGGTCGACTTTCCCGACGCAATCACCAAGGGGCTGCGGCGGCAGACGGACGTGCTGCGCGGCGTTCTGGAGCGGACGCGCGGCGATCTGACGACGGCGGTGCGGCAAGAGAAGATGCAGGCGGCGCTGCGGCGGGTGGAGGAGCGGCTCGGATAGCCTGAGATTTCAGGAGCCGAGCGCCGTCTCTACTATCGTGTTATTGCAGGCCCAAGCCGACTTTCATTGCGAATCGGCTCTTGCTCACAGTGCGCCTTGCGTAGAGAGACGACAGGTTTGGCGTTTCCCTCGGGCCGCCGGAGCGCAGACCACATGAATTCCCAATGCGCCACTGTTTCGCGATTTACGCGCGTAAAGGCTGACGACAAACTGAATTCACTTCAGGATCAAGCTGGTGAGCTACCCACGATCAGGCGCCGCCCGGTGGGACCCAGGAGCAGAGGGAGAGAGATAGCAATGGTAGCCCAGAGCCATAGATGCATCGTCGCCGGGTCGGAAAACTGGAACCCGATCCAATTCCAGAGAATGGCATGGAGCAGGGCAATTCCTCCGTACAGAATGACATTCGCTTCGAAGTAGTCCCTGGTCAGGCCGGTGGCGGCAGAGCTATCATGGCGTCGCTTCCTATCGAAGGCAACATATACCGCTACGAGCACACCCAAGACCATTATCGGGGCCAGCACGCGCCAGATTACCAGACCCGCGCCCTCCAATTGGGGGTCGTACAGCTGTGTGGCAATGAACAGGACCCAGACCACCATAGCCAGGAGTTGCAGTGCGATTCCCAGTGCTTTCTTCACGGTACTCCTCCTTGTCTTTGCGAGATTCAGGCGTTCCCTCCGAATGGGCCAACGAAAGACCGAACTGACCGAAGTCCAACTGTAACTGTCCCCTTTACCGCAATATCCGGGAAGATTCAACTGTATGAATCGTAATTCGCTTATGATATCAAGCGCTTCCTCATGCCGAGACCGCGCGCGTGACCCCGGCGAGCAGGCTGCCTGAAGAGGCATGATATCATAGGGGACCGACACTTAGAAGCGAAGGTTTTGACACGCCTGATGCCCAAAGACCGTTCCTACGTCCGTGCCAGCGATATCGCCGCCTGGAGCTTTTGTCAGCGCGCGTGGTGGCTGGCGCGTGTGCAGAAGGCGGCGCATGAACGCCCGCAGCAGCTGGATTGGGGCGAGCAGGAGCACGCGTCGCATGGACGGGTCACGGCGCGGGCGCTGTGGCTGCAGAAGGGAGGGATGGCGCTGCTGGCCGGTGGGCTGATTTTGCTGGGCGTGGCGCTGCTGGTCCAGTTCCTGCTGTGACGAAGAACCGTCTGTTGAGGGGCAGTTACGCCGGCGGCCTAACTGCAGTGGCCAGTTGCCAGTGGCCGGCGGCCAGGAAGGCCGCCGGCTCTTTGTTTTGACTCAGAAGATATTTATCAGCCCTGCGCCGAACTCGCTGGCAAAGACGAGGCTGACGATACTCATCAGCTTGATCAGGATGTTGAGGGAGGGGCCGCTGGTGTCCTTGAAGGGGTCGCCGACGGTGTCGCCGACGACCGCGGCCTTGTGCGCGTCGGAGCCTTTGCCGCCCATGACGCCGGTCTCGATCCACTTTTTGGCGTTGTCCCAGGCGCCGCCGGAGTTGGCCATCATCACGGCGAGCATGAAGCCGGAGACGATGGCGCCGATCAACATGCCGGCGAGGGCCTGCGCGCCGAGGAGAAAGCCGATGAGCAGCGGCACGACAACCGCGAGCGCGCCGGGGATGATCATCTCGCGCAGCGCGCTCTGCGTGCTGATGGCGACACAGGCCTTGTAGTCCGGCTTGGTCGTGCGCTCCATGATGCCGGGGATCTCGGCGAACTGGCGCCGTACTTCCAGCACAATTTCATAGGCGGCCTTGCCGACCGCCGTCATCGTCAGCGAGGCGAAGAGGTAGGGCAGCATGGCGCCGACCAGCATGCCGGGGATCATCGAGGAGCCCAGCAGGTCGAGCGAATCAATGTCGGCGGCCTGGACGTAGGCGGCCATGAGCGCGAGCGCGGTGAGGACGGCCGAACCGATGGCGAAGCCTTTGCCGGTGGCCGCGGTCGTGTTACCGAGGCTGTCGAGCGCGTCGGTGCGGTCGCGCACTTCGTCGGGCAGGTCGCTCATCTCGGCGATGCCGCCGGCGTTGTCGGCGACGGGGCCGTAGGCATCTGTCGCGAGCGTGATGCCGAGCGTGCTGAGCATGCCGACGCCGGCGAGAGCGACGGCGAAGAGGCCGTTGTCGCCGCCGAGCCAGAGCGCGAGCATGATGGCGACGGCGACGATCAGGACGGGCGGGAGGGTGCTGTTCATGCCGACGGCCAGCCCTTCGATGATGAGGGTGGCGGAGCCCGTCTCGGCCTTCTGGGCGATGCCCTGGGTCGGCTTTTCGGTGTAGCTGGTGAAATATTCGGTGAACCAGCCGATGCCGTTGCCGGCGACGAGGCCGACGAGCACGACGGCGAAAAGGCTCCAGCTGACGCCGGTATAGAGGACCACGCCGGCGGTGAGGATGAGGACGAGCACGGAGGCGCTGTAGATGGCGCGGCGCAGCACGCCGAGCAGGTCCTCCTGCGACGCGCCCTCCTGGGCGCGCACGAGGAAGGTGCCGACGAGGGCGGCAATGACGCCGACGCCGGCGACGAGGAAGGGCAGGATGATGCCGGCGCCGTTGGCGACGACCGCGCCGAGCGTGGCCGCGGCGATGATCGAGCCGCTGTAGCTCTCGAAGAGGTCGGCGCCCATACCGGCGACATCGCCGACGTTGTCGCCCACGTTGTCGGCAATGACCGCGGGGTTGCGCGGGTCGTCTTCGGGGATGCCCTGCTCGACCTTGCCGACGAGGTCGGCGCCGACGTCGGCGGCCTTGGTGTAGATACCGCCGCCGACACGGGCGAAGAGGGCGATCGAGCTGGCGCCGAAGCCGAAGCCGGTGATGTAG
>DAOUHX010000382.1:0-11208 GCA_034428395.1 Caldilineaceae bacterium | reverse complement strand
GGCTGAAATTCGCCTACGCGCGATGGGGATATTCCCGCAGCTGTCCGACGCCGAGATGCTGCGCACGCTGGTGCACGAACTGTCCTGCAACGGGCCCAGCGGCGGAGGGGGCCTGGCTCTGTTCATTGGAAACGGCGGCATGGGGGAAAGGATATCGCTGTACACATCCGTCTTGCCACAGGAGGACCTGTGCTACCAGATCGTAGAGGTCTAAGAGGCCTTCTCGTCTGACTGGAGGAGATGACCATGGCGACGCTCGATCATGCAAGCGTCCGCAAATTTGAAGAAGAGGGCTACCTGGTCGTCGAAGAGCTGCTCGACGAGGCACGTGACATCCGGCCTCTGGTGGCTGAGTACGAGGCATTGCTCGACCAGAAGGCAACACAATGGTTCTCTGAGGACATGTTGGCCGCAAGCTACGCCGAACTGGATTTCGCACAGAGACTGACGCAGGTAATCCGCGAACTGGGAGACTCCTGTTTCTACCATTTCGAGATCTCGCTGCCATTCGACAAGATCACCGACGATACGCCGATCCACCTCGGCCCGGCGGCCTTCAATCTGTTGCGCAGTCCCCGCGTTCTGGACGCCGTGCAATCGCTGATCGGTCCTGAGATCTACTGTCATCCGGCGCACCATGTTCGCATCAAGGTGCCTGTTGAGGCTGTGAAGAATGGCATCAACGACCTTACAGGTACGGTGACGGGGCATCAGGACCAGGCGGGAACGCTTCCGGAAGCGGACGATTCCAGGATTGTCACTTCCTGGATGGCGATAAACGACGCCACCGAAGCCAACGGCTGCCTGATGGTGATACCCGGCAGCCATCGCGGCGAGCTTCTTCCGCACGGTCCATTGCCGCACGGCGGCGCGGGCATCCCGGAGGAGCACCTGCCGGCCGAGGCGTTTGTTCCCCTGCCAATTGCGCGCGGCGGGGCGATCTTTCTGAACTCGCGCACAATTCACAGGTCGCTTCCAAACGTGAGCGACGGCATCCGCTGGAGCGTAGACGCCCGATACATGCCGATTGGCCGGCCATCCGGGCGGCCGTTCTTCCCCGGATTCATCGCCAGAAGTTGGCTAAGGCCGGAGAATGAGTTGCGCGACAGCCAAGCCTGGGCGGAAACGTGGCGCCTGGCACGGGCGAAACTTGCCAGGCAGGAAAAACCCAAGTTCAACCGGGCGCAACTCGACTGACGAAAGAAACCTGCCAACGTGCGGACAACAGGAGACAGACGATGCTCTCACAGATGGAGGAGTACAAGTTCGACCTGTACGGATACATGATTATCAGGGACGCATTGAGCGCCGACTACCTGCGGGCGGCCAACGGCTGGATCGATGACCTGCCGCCGCTGGAACCGGGACAGCTGTTTGGCAATATCGTCGTGCATTCCTACGGCGGCATCGACGGCACCAACCTGCAGGATATCATCGAAGGGGGCGAACTTTTCGAGCAACTGATCGACCATCCGGCCTGGATCGATCTGGTGCGCCATTTCATCGGCACGCGGCACCGGCCCTACGTTCACGAAGCGTTTCTGAACATTCGCGAGGCGGGGGGCTACATCGGCGTCCACTCCGGCGGCCACGTGACCGATTCACGCAAACGCAAAGGCCGTGACCGGGGCCATTGGTGCTGCAGCTACCTCTCGCTGCTGGTCGCCTTGACCGACGTAGGACCCGGCGATGGCGGTACAGTGGTCGTCCCGGGCAGCCACAACTCAGATTTTCCGCACCCTCAGCAGGACAGCCGGGCCGGCATCTCCGAGGGGCCGGGCGAGTCGTTGGAGGGCGCAATTGAAGTGTACCTGAATGCCGGCGACGCACTCCTGATCAACGATTTTCTCTGCCACGGGTCTGCCGAACGCACCAATGCAGGTGAAAGGCGCATGGTTATTTTCCGCTACGTGCCGGAGATTTACGGTCACCGCTTCGGCTATGTGCCGTCGGCCGAATTGATGGCGCGCCTGACGCCCGCGCAGCGCGAAATCGTGCAGCCGATCACGCCGCGTAAGTGGCAAACGGACTACGCGGCCTGAGCGAAGAACATTGACGCGACGGCAGCCCGCTAGCATAAGACAGCAACATCCAGGAGACCGGATCATGCAAGCCCTCAGCACCGCCTGCCTCCAGCACAGCCTGACAGATGAGGAACGCCGTACATTCGACGAGACCGGCCTGATCTACGTTCGCAACGCCCTCTCGCCGGAGCAGGTTGAATTGGGAACCGCCCTGACGAAACGCATCCACAAGGCCAAATTAGCCGAGGGTCATGACGAGCGCACGGCGCTGTTCTACCCGAACTTCATTCCAGACGATCCCTACTTCGTCGATCTGGTCGATTACGAACGCATCCTGCCAAAAGTATGGGGAATTCTGGGCTGGAATATCTACCTCTACCACGCCCATTTGATCGTAACGCCACCAAATGGTGAGGCGCCGGACGACCGGACTTTCAGATGGCACCAGGACAGCGGGCGCGTCAATTTCGAGATGGAGAGCCATCCGAGGCCGCGCCTTTCGCTGAAGGTGGCCTACTTTCTCTCCGACACGAGTGAGCCGGGCAGGGGCAACTTCTGGGTGGTGCCGCGCAGCCATCTGCGGGATGAGATCGACAGGCCCGAAGACGGCGTGGGGCAGCCGAATGGAGCGACGCCTGTGCTGGCCAGGCCCGGTGACGCCGTTTTCTTCGACCGCCGCCTGTGGCACGCGGCCAGCCCCAACTGGTCCGATATCACACGTCGCGTGCTGTTTTACGGTTTCGGCTACCGCTGGCTACGCACCAAAGATGACATGACGGTCGAGCATCTGTGGGAAGGAAGCAGCCCTGTCCGCCGCCAGCTGCTGGGCTGGAGCGTCAACGCCAACGGCCACTTTTCGCCGACTGATGAGGACGTACCGCTGCGCACGTGGCTGCGAGAGCACAGCCCCGCGGAGGCGGACTAGGCAGACTGTCAGGTGTGAGGAGTGAAGAGTATGAGCGCTTCTCACGCGTTCCTTTCCACTCCTCTTTCTCGGGCATGACCTATTGGTAGGGCCAGACGATCTGCATGAAGGGCTGTTCCATCTCCGCGTCGTCATCCATCGGCCGCGTCAGGTAGACCTCTCTTGGGGAATTGGCGGCCTTGTGGCCGTTTTCCTCCATCCAGCGATAAACTGCATCGTAGTACCCCAGAATTTCGGGAAAATGGGCCTGTCGCAGCGTAAGCGTCGTGTATGCTACGCAACCCCCGGTCAGGACGCCGCTTTCTACGTCAGCGCCGATGGGAGGTACCTCCTTAACGGGGATGCCGACCTCAACCGGCCCGTTGTTATCTTCGTTTACATGACCATGATAGATGGCAACAGGGTGGCCATCGCGTTCCACGCCCTCTTCGTCGACAATCCGGGCCAGCTTCTCGAATGAATCATTCAGATGCCTGTGCAGCTCATCGATGTAAACGTAGCGAGTGATGCTGATCATGCGCCGGTGCGGCAGTTCTGTTGCTCTCACTTCCGGGGCCATCGCTTTCTCCTTGACCTTTAGCTTGTGCTGCAATTCATATAGGGAGCCGAAAACTGGAATATGGATCGCGACGGCATCGTCGCCACCGCGACCGGGGACGGGCGCGGCCCCGCTTTCCTGGTAGGGAGGCGCGTCGCGCAGGCGCACTTCGGTTTGCGGCAGCCAGCGTTTGAAGATCGCCTGCCACAGGGCTTCGCGACGGCGGCCCTGATGACGGAAGACGGCATAAACGCCGCCTGCCAGGTCTTGCAGCCCGACCGGCCCATGCGGCCGGAACGCGGCGCCCTCTTCCAATACGATGCCAGCGTCCACACGCATCTTCTCAGCGGACGTGATACCTTCGCCTGGACGGTCGTGACAGACTTGAACATAGGAAGGCCCATTGTCAGGTTGGGAGACCGATTCAGAGTTCCCTGCCGCCGTGGCTGCGTGATGTTGCAGGGTGCGCCAGACGGCCACGCTGTCGGCTTCAGCACCGGTGCAACTGATATAGGCGAGCATTCGGTCGGGTCGTCGAACGATTTCAGGCTGCAGGAAGAGTGGTTCCCAATTGCTGACGTAAAGGGCCGATCGCCGCTGTGCGCGGAAGCTGCGCGGGCTCTCGTCAAAACGCCTTCTGAAAGCCCTGCCAAAGGCTGCCGGTGTCTCATAGCCAGCCGCCAGCCCGATCTGTGTGACCGGCTCGTCGCCGAATATCAGGCGGCGGGCCGCCCACTCGAGGCGGATGCGGCGTACGTAGTCGCTCACCGTCTCCTGCAGATAGGCGGCGAAGATACGATGAAAGTGAAAAGGCGAAAACCCCGCCACCGCGGACAAGGCCTCGATCGTCAGTGTGGCATCGAGGTTTTCCTGGATATGCAGGAGCACCGCGTTGAGCCGTTCCCGATGGTGGAGGATCGTCTCCTCTCGCGTCTGCCTCGCCTTCTGGGTCATCATGGCGGGCAGTATAGCAGAACGCGGGCGGGCAAACTATCCAATCCTTGCGCTTTCAGGCAACTGCGTCTTTACTTCTCGTGAGTTCACCTGAACTCGCACTGTCGATTGCCGTCTGCGCCCGTTCCATAGGAGGAATCCTCTATGCAGATCACAGCAGTAACACCGATTGTCGTCGACGCGGGTTGGCGTAACTGGATTTTCGTCAAGGTGGAAACGGACGAAGGCGTCACCGGCTGGGGCGAGTGCAGCGACCAGGCGGCGTATGGTGTGGCCGGCACTGTCCGCGACCTGACACCGCTGGTGCTGGGCCGCGACCCGAGAGCCTATGAACAGCGCTGGTGGGACATGTACCGCGCGCTGCAGTCCAGCCCAGGCGGCATCGGCGCCAAGGCAGCTGCCGGCATCGAGCTGGCGCTGGTTGACATTGCCGCGCGGGCGCGCGGCTGTTCGGTGGCCGAGCTGTTCGGCGGCCCGCTGCGCGACAAGGTGCGGGTCTACTGGTCCCACTGCGGTACGAGCCGTATCCGCATGTACGAGCTGATGGGCACGCCGCCGCTGCGCACGATGGAGGACGTGGCCGCGCTGGGACGGGAGGTCGTTTCCAAGGGCTTCAGCGCGCTCAAGACAAATATCCTCTTTCCCGGCAATCCGGGCCATGTCTACTTTCCGGGACGCCAACCCGGCTCCACGACGGACCAGGTCGCGTCAAACCAGCTGATCGATCATATCGTCACCCAGATGGGCACATTCCGCGACGCGGTTGGCCCGCAGTTCGACCTTCTCCTGGACCTCAACTTCAACTTCAAGCCGGAAAGCTGCCTGGAGATCGCCCGCGCCCTGGAGCCGCTGCACCTGATGTGGCTGGAGATCGACATGTACGAACCGGAAGCCCTGGCAGAAGTGCGGCGCAAGACCAGCACGCGCATCTGTACTGGAGAAACACTCTATTATGAGCGGCAGTATCTGCCGTATCTCCAGGCTCGCGCCTCAGACTATCTGATGATCGACGTGCCCTGGAACGGCTTCGGCCCTTCGAAGCGGGTGGGAGAACTTGCGCAGACCTTCCAGATGAACATCGCGCCGCACAACTACTACAGCCACCTGTCCTCCTTTATCAGCGCCAGCCTGTGTGCGGTCCTGCCCAATGTGAAGATCATGGAGATCGACATCGACGACGTACCGTGGAAGGATGAGATGGTGGCGGACCCGCCCGAAATCATTGACGGCTACATGACCGTCCCGTCGGGGCCCGGCTGGGGCGTCGAGATCGTGGAAGAGGTGCTGCACGCGCATCCTATTGTTTGAAGAGCCAAAGCCGACGGCAATTCAGCGCGAATCCGCGCCAGGCAGGCGAATTCGGATGACTTCGCCGACGATGCGCGTGGGTCCGTCCGGCCCGGGTATCGGGCGGTTGGGCGTGCCTTGGCCGGTCGAAACGTAGAGCGACCCATCAGGCGCGAGGGTGATGTTCGTGGGCATGTCGAGGCCGTCGGCCAGGACCAGCTGGTCGCTGCCGTCAGGCGCGTAGCGGGTGACCCGCCCGCTGAAGCGAAGATAGCCGCCGTGGAGGGGTGGCTGGTCCGGGTCGAAGAGGTCGTGAGAGGGCTCGAGCGGATCGGCGTGGTCGCTGGACATCTCGACGACGTAGATGTTGCCGTCCCGGTCTACGGCCACGTCGATCGCGGTTGTCAGTCCCAAGACCACATCTTCAATCGCCCCTGTTTCGGGATCGACGCGCACGACCACGCTGTCGCCGGGAATGAATGGGATTGCCCCATCCTCCAGCCAGACCATGCCGGAGAAGAGAGCTACGAGCAGATCGCCGTTGCGCGGGTCCACGGCCACGCCGGCGGGCACCGACTGCTGGCCGCTGGCGAGCGCGCCAAAGTGCGTAATCTGGCGGTGCTCGCCGTCCTCGATTCTTACGATGGAGAGGGCATTGGCAGTGCTCTCTGCCAGATAGATCTGGGAGTGATCGCGCGCGAAAGTGATGCCGTTCATGTTGCCGCGCGCGGAGAGACTGCGTCCCATGTGCTTATAGGGGCTAATCTCGTAGAGACCGACGCGTTCATGGCCGCCGTCAACGCTGAGGTAGAGGTGGCCATCGGTGTGCCGCAACAGGTCCCCGGGCCCTCCGACCTCATCTCGCCGCGAGGTGTACACCTGGAGCGCGTTGTAGGTGGGCAGGTGGTCTAACCAGATGATCCGCTCGCCCTCATCGCCAAAATCACCGTCTCTGTTGGTGTCCTGGAAGTGCGTGAGTCTGCCACTCCACTCCTGGGGCGCGTCGTTGCCGGTACCGGCCTCCGCCACCATCAGCGAACCATCCGGCAGGACAACGACGCCGCGCGGGTTGGCCAGACCGGTCAGGACGGTCTCGATTACCGGCCCGTCCTGCTCATTCCCGCCGCGATTGGAGCCTGCCATGGCTGCGTCATTGTCAGCGTTGGCCCCCCGTTGCGACGCGAAGCAGGCGCCGAGGACGAATACGGCGACGGATGAGATGAATAAAACGAACCAAGGCAAAAAACAGAAACGTCGATTCACCGAGAGTTCCCGATCGGAGTGAATGACTCTGGTCGCGGAAACGGGCTTTATGGTGATCGTCCCGTCAGCGGTCTACTCTACCATAAAAACCTACTACAGTTAAGTGTCACGCTGGAGTGTCGTAGTCCTCGCAAGCAATGACAAACTGGCAGCCGGTCGCTCTCGCCTGCAGCAAAGAGCAGGGCAACGGAGAGGGAGAAAACCAGACGGAAAGAACGGTCCTCCAGGGGCGTGTCAGCTGTTTGCAGAGCTGGAGGGGCGACTCAAGCTCAAGAACACGGCCACATAAACGCGAGGCCCCGGCAGTCGCCGAGGCCCCAAGGGAAGACACATTCAAACAGGGCTGCAATGCCCGGAAGCACTGCTGACCGACTCACGCGGGTTCAGACCATGCGGCAGGTGTTCTCCAGCCGGCCCAACTTCTCGATCTCGATGACGACCGTGTCGCCGTCCTGCATCCAGACCTGCGGGTCGCGGCCGAGACCGACACCGTGCGGCGTGCCGGTGAGAATGACGTCGCCCGGCTCGAGCGTGAAGGCGGTTGAGCTGAACTCGATCAGCTCGGCCACGCCGAAAATCATCTCGCGCGTGTTGCTCTCCTGCATCACTTCGCCGTTGAGGAGACAGCGAATGTCGAGGACCTGCGGATCCGGAATCTCATCGGCCGTGACGAAGGCGGGACCGATGGGGCAGAAGGTGTCCAGGCTCTTGCCCCGGATCCATTGGGGGTCGCCGAGCTGCAGATCGCGTGCGCTGACGTCGTTGGAGCAGGTGTAACCGGCCACATAGTCGAGCGCGTCGTCGCGGCTCACATGGCGCGCTGTCTTGCCGATCACCGCGCACAGTTCGGCCTCGTAGTCCACTTGGCCGGTCAGCGCCGGGTCCCAGACGATCTCATCGCCGGGGCCGACGATGCTGGTCGTAAACTTGGTGAAGATCACCGGGCGGTCCGGGGGAGGCGTATTGGTCTCGCGGCAGTGGTCCAGGTAGTTCAGTCCGATAGCGACGACCTTACCCGGCCTATCCATCGGGCAAAGCATCTTAACGCTGCGCCTGTCGACCGAGTCCGTTACCGTACCGGTCTTGCCGGCCAGAATGTCGCACCAGTTAGCGTCGGTGACTTCGATGGTGTCGCCGCTGGCCGCGCCGTACACCGTTTTCCCATTGTGCTCAAACCGCAGCCATCTCATTGATCCGCTCCTCGTTGAAGGTTAGGGTGTTGTTGAATGCGCCCCGCGCAAAGAGGACGCTTTGGGCGCGAGTGCAGGGAGAGTTTCCTATTCGATCTTGCCGGTAGCAAGCGCCTGCCGGAAATGGGTCACTGTGCGTGCCACGCCGTCAGTCAAGGGCGTGTACGGCACATCGCGCAACAGGCCCTGCAGTGGCCGTTCATCCTGCGCCTCGGCGAAGGGCAGGGGCGTTTCTTCGTAAGTAATGCGGCCGGCCGCGCCCGGCTCGGCCGCGACGATAGCATCCACGACCTGCGACATGTGGGCGACACTGCCGCGGATGTTAAAGACCGCCGCGCCTTGGTAGGGCTGGCGCGCGAGTGCGATGAAGGTACGCGCCACATCGTCAGCGTACTGGTAGCCGCAGGTGCCGCCGAAAGAGATATGATACGGCTCGCCTTTGGCCGCGGCCAGCATCGCCTGCGTGGGCGTGGAGGTCATGCCTTGATCGCGCGCCGGTCCGTAGACCGTATAGGGCCGCAGGGCCAGGCTTGCAATGCCGTCATCCTGCCAGTAGATACGTGCCGTGCCCTCGTTGGCGCTCTTGTATACACCGTAAAGATTCAGCGGGTGCAGCGGATCGTCATCCTGCACCTCCGGCCCGTAAAGGTCGGCGCCGCCGTAGACGGCCATGCTGCTGGCATAGACGACCGGTGAAATGCCCACCCGTTTGGCAGCCTCGAACACATTTACCGTGCCGACGACGTTGACGGCGGCGCCAAGCGGAGGATTTGCTTTACAGAAGGGCACCTGCAACGCGGCAAGATGCACGATGTGGTTGGCCCCGCTCTCCTCGACAGCGCGAGCGACCGCCTCGGTGTCGGTAATGTCGTCCTTGACAAACTGAATCCGGGCGATCTCTTCCGGCTCCATCAACAGTTCGAGCCGGTGCAGGCTGGAACCGAGGTCGTAGACGGTAATGCCAACCCCTTCGTCGATGAGATTGCGCACAACCCACGCGCCCAAACAACCCAGCGCTCCGGTCACAAAGAAACGTTCGTCAGACATCAATTGAGCCCGTTGTTTGGCCGCACGGATGGGGCTGAGCGCAGACTCGGACACACTGCGAACTCGCCCCACCGTAAGACCTCATGTGATTCACGGTCGATTTCGTGGTATCCTATCATTGACAGCCTATTTGTCAATTCTGACCATGATTTGAGAATCGCCTTCATCGCGCCTATGATACGCCTCGCAAGCTGACTTGCGTTCCGAACGAGTCATCCCGCTGACACAGCCTTTATCCGGTAGAACGCCACACGGACCTGCCCATGACCGCCAACAACGCCTCATCCATCGACCCCCGAGAGCTCCGCAACGCCTGCGGCCTCTTCGCCACCGGAATCACCGTTGTCACCACCGAGCTGGATGGCGAAGTACACGGCATGACCGCCAACGCGTTCATGTCGGTCTCCCTGGACCCGCCCCTCCTAGTCATCTCTGTCGGGCACAAGGCGAGGCTGCATGAGCTGCTGAAGCAGACCGAACGCTATGCGATCAGCATCCTGCGCCACGACCAGGAGGACTACAGCAGCCACTTTGCCGGCTGGCCGGTCGAAGGGCTTGAAGTGGAGTTCGAACGCCGCCAAGACTATCCGGTCCTGCCGGACGGCTTGGCCTACTTCGTGTGCAGGGTGGTCGACGCTCACCCCGCCGGCGATCACACGCTCTACATCGGGCAGGTCGATTATCTGGAGTATGACGCTGGCGAGCCGGTGCTCTTTTACGGCGGGAAGTACCGGCAGATGGCGCCGCCGGACACGGGGTAGTTCAAATTAGTCGGCGTTTCCTTCGGCCCAGCGCTTTTTCATCTCCAGCATCTCTTCGTTGACGGGAACCGGCCTCCCCGGAGTCCGGCGGCCTTCATCGTATAGCCAGTTGCCCAAGTTGTCCCGCAATACCGGTCGGCGCCGCGCCGCAGGCGGCGGATCGACCGGCTTTGTCGGCGCGGCCGCATACCAGTAGGCCACCGACGACATCTCGTTGGCCAGGTGATTGCCATGGCCGTGCTCAATCGTTACCTTCACCTCCTGCTCAAAGCGCACCGGGTTTTCCAGGTGCAGCACGTATGAGGATTGGTAGCCGCCGGTATCCTCCTCGAAGATCGAAGAGCCGTTGCGCAGGAAGGCGTTCCGCTGCATGCCCCAGGCCTGGTTCAGATAGTCCTCGCTGCCGGTGCCGTGCAGATCGGGCGGCCACTTGTAACCGTCCACCCAGATCATATCATCGCCCTCGCCCCACCAGGTGCCCTGAAAGTTTGTGACGGAGAGCGTACAGCCGATGTAATGGCCGCGGCCCTTCGTCTCGAGAATGACGTAATTGTCCTCCCAGGCCTGCCTCTCCTTGTTTACAATATTGGCCTCCGGCCTGTTTACGGTGATCTCGTGTCCCCAGCCGCCGAACGGGTTGGCGCGGCGGAACTCGGCGTGGAAGTAGCCGCGCGCGCGGGGCAATTCATCCAAAAGCTCGTAGTCCACGTAGAAATACTGACGATGATCTTCGGCGCTCTCGTTTATCAACTCCACCAGCGCCCGCTCGCGGAAAGGCATCGGGGCGTAACAGTTGAGCGCGCAGCCGGCCTCAAACTCGTTGTTCCAGCGCGTGGACGCGGTGAAGAGCTGCGACTGGTAGGAGTTGACGATCCCGTTTCCGAGGCCGAAGAAGTCCCCCAAGGGGACGAGCACGCTGGGATGTGCGGCGTTATCCCAGCTGATCTTCAGCAGACAGTCACGGTAGTGGCTGCGCTGCGTCATCCAGATGTGGGTGATAACGCCCGGTCCGTTGAGGTCGGCCAGCACGCGGCTCTGCCCTGCCGGAATGATCCAGGCGTCGGCGTTGCGCCCGCTGGTGTCCCAGGAAGATGCGCGACCGCTACGCGCTGTGGTCAAAGTTGAGATATCAGATAGCATCGATCCGGTTCTCCTGACAGGGCCGAAACGGTTGGTTTGGATTCAGGCAGCGAAATCTTTGCCCCTGTTCTGCTCGTAC
>DAOUHX010000381.1:0-6826 GCA_034428395.1 Caldilineaceae bacterium | reverse complement strand
CTACAAGGAGATGATCCCCGCCCTCATCAAGCAGGCCACCGGCCAACCCGACTACGTCATCCCGCGGCCCATTCCAAAGGACCCCGAGACCGAGGATGCCGAAGTCGCCAGCGCCCCCGAGGCCGCCGGCGAGTGGATCGAAGTCGGCCCCGTCGAGGACATCGAGGAAGAGGACGTCATCCGCATCGACCACGGCAGCCGCACCTTCGCCGTCTACCGCCTCAAGGACGACCGCTTCTACGCCACCGACGGACTCTGCACACACGAGTTCGCATACCTCGCCGACGGACTCGTCATCGACGGCGTCATCGAATGCCCGCTCCACAACGGCCGCTTCGACGTCGCCACCGGCCGCGCCCTGCGCGCCCCCGCCTGCGACCATCTTCAGACCTACCCGGTCGAACGCCGCGGCAACACGCTCTACCTCCGCGTCGAATGAACCAACCCGCCGCGGCGGCGACCCAAGCACCTCCGTCCCGGCCTTGAACGAAAATGGATCGCATGGCAAACCACGATTCTGACAAGAGGCAGCGCCGCGAGCGCCGGGGTCTTGACCCCTCCCATCTGCCGGCAGCGCCCTCCGGTGGCCCGGTAGCAACTCAGGATGAGCAAATCCTCAAGAGTTTTTCTTCGTGAAAATTCGTGTAACTTCGTGGATCGATTAAAGAGTTTGGGAAAACTGAACTTTTCGGTCCCATTCGGCATGCTGTTTTGCTAGCGAGGAACGCATAGAATGCGAATCGGTTTCATCGGTGTAGGCGGGATCACCCGCAGCTACCTGGAAAGCCTCAACAAGCTCTGCCGCCCCGTCACGGCCGTCTGCGACATCAACCCCGAGACCGCCGCACGCGTCGCCGCCGAACAGGACTGCATCAGTTACACCGACCACCGCGAGATGCTCGCCCGCGAATCGCTCGACGCCGTCTTCGTCGCAATCCCCCCTGCCGCCCACGATACCCAGACCCTCGACGTCGTCGAAGCCGGCGCCCACCTCTTCGCCGCCAAGCCCGTCGCCATGGACCTCGACACCGCCCGCCGCACCGAGGCCGCCGTCGCCCGCGCCGGATGCATCAACCAGGTCGGCTACATGGCCCGCTACTCCGACATAACCGACCGCGCCAAAGAGCTCGTGCGGGGACGCGAGCTCGGCATGGGCCTCGGCCGCTTCATGGCGCGCATGCCCTCCTCCCATCCCTGGTGGGGCACCTTCGCCGTCAGCGCCGGCCAGATCGTCGAACAGAGCACCCACCTCTTCGATTGGCTGCGCTACTTTCTCGGCGACATCGAGACCGTTCACGCCCTCGGTCACGACGGGCCCGACGACGAGATCGCCGACTTCGAGGACTGCACAACCGTCAACCTGCGCTTCGCCGGCGGCGCAGTCGGCAGCGTCATCAGCACCTGCTCCGCCCGTGTCCACGATACCTTCGTAGGCGAGCTATTTGGCCGGGAATTCTACCTGCGCCTGAATATGGACACCGGCCTCACCGGCTACGTCGGCGTCGACGAGATTGCCTTTCAAGGAGAGGAGCGCGGCTATTTCCGCCAGGTCGAGCACTTCATCGCCGCCGTCGAGGCAAACGACCAAAGCCTGGTCCGCTCATCCTACGCCGACGCAGTCAAGTCGCTCTCCGCCACTCTGGCCGCCAACCGCTCGCTCAACTCCGGCCGCGTCGAAACCGTGGAGTAGCTCGTGAAGATAGGAACGCTGCAAAACGTAATCGAACAGCCGCTCGACTCCCTCTGTACCGTCGCCGCCCAGCTCGGCTTCGACGGTGTCGAGCTCGACTGGAGCGACCCCGACTGGGCCCAGCCCGGCGGCCGGCTCGCGCCCGACGCCCGATCAGCCATCCGCCGCGCCGCCGCTGAAGCCGGCGTTGAAATCCCCTCCGTCGCCGCCCACTTCCTCAGCAAGGGCGGCATCTCCCTGGCGGAAACAGAGGCCTTCGGTCTCGAAGCAGTCCGCACCGGCATCCAGATCTGTACAGATCTCGGAGCCCACTACCTGCTCGTGCCCTTTTTCGCCGCCGCCGAAATCAAGGGCATTTCAACTGTTTCCCGCCTCGTCAAGAACCTGCAGCAACTTGCACCCGACGCCGAAGCCGCCGGCATCGTTCTCGCCATCGAGCACACAATGCCCGCCGAGCTCACCGCCGAGGTGCTCGACAACGTCAGCTCCCCCAACGTCGGCAACTACTGGGACATGGGAAACAGCATGGCGCTCGGCGCCGACCCCCTCGAAGAAATAGCCCACCTCGGGCCCCGCATCGCCCGCGTCCACGCCAAGGAGTACCACCAGGGCGGCGACCCGCCCGGCTCAAGGTACGCGCTCCACTTCGACGGCCTCAACCGCAAGCCCTTCGGCCAGGGCGACGTGCCCGTCGCCGCCGTCCTCGATGCCCTCCTCCAGGTAGGCTACGATGACTACATTGTCCTTGAAACCGGAAAGTTCGACGATCCCGCCGGCTCAGCCCAGGCCGCACTTAACTACCTGCGAACCCTTACTGCCGCGCAGAACTGATCGCCCGGCACTGTGGACCGCCAACCAAAGGCAGATCCGCCAGGAAGAGATGCAAGCGAGAGCCAAATGGACAACACAGTAGAAGCACAGACCGCGCGCCGACAACCGCAGATCGCATTGGACTCCTTTACCCGCGACGGCTTCCTCGCCCTGACCGCCTTCCTCACGCCCGATGAGGTGGCCGAGACGCGTGCCGAGGTCGCGCGCTTTATCCGCGATCGCGTACCTCATCTTCCCCGCGAGCAGGTCTTCTATGAAACCCTTGGCGAGCCCGATACCCTGAAGCAGATCGTGTACCTGTACCAACACGAAAGCTACTTCGAGCGGCTCATGTTCGACAGCAAATTCGAGCAGCTGGCCGAACTGCTCCTGCAGGGTCCGGTCGTCGGCAAGAACATGCAGTACTTCAACAAGCCGCCCCGGATCGGCAAGGCGACACCGCCCCACCAGGACGGCTTCTATTTCATGCTCGATCCGTGCGAAGCGGTCACGATGTGGCTGCCCCTGGAAACGGTCGACGAGGAAAACGGCTGCGTTCGCTATGTGCGCGGCTCCCACCGCCGCGGCATACGCCCACACGGCCGCACCCAAACCCTCGGCTTCTCGCAAGGCGTAACTGACTACGGCACACCGCAGGACCAGGCCGACGAAGTCGCCTTCCCCGCCCAGGCCGGCGACCTGCTCATCCACAATGCCATGACCATCCACCGCGCCGACGGCAACAGCAGCAAGACGCGCACGCGCCAAGCCCTCGGATTCGTCTACTATTCGATACGCGCCAAGGAGGACGAAGAAAGGCACGCCGCATATCAGAAGCAGCTTGCCGAGGAGATGAAAGCAAAGGGGAAAATCTAACCGCTATGGCAACGCCGGACCCGGAGTCCCCTGCTGTTCAATCGGCTCGGCGTTGCCCTCGTACCGGATCCTCAGTGGCTCCATTCGCACCTGCGCCGGACTCAGAGCCGAACTCTGCGGCGGGGTCGAAGTAACGTCGTTTTTCCTTTCCAGCGACTGAATCGTCGATTGTCGCTGAGGTGTTTGGCCTTCGAGCAGGCGACTCTTTGCCAGCCATCAGCCCGCCAGGTGTCAGTCCTGCACGCCGCTGGAGTAGGCGCTGTCACCCTCCGCGCGGTCTTCCTCCAGCCCGCCCGCGTCAACCCACGCCTTGATGCTCAGAATCGTCTCGCGCATCGAATAGCGCGGCTCGAAGTCCAGCAGCCGCTTGGCCTTCGACATGTCAAACTCGATCTCCCCACCCTGCGCCATACTCCAGGGAAAGCCAGTCTCAACCCGGACTCCGGGAATGATGCCTTCGAGAATAGCGGCGAACTCGGAACCGCGCGTCGGGCCGGGCCCGCAGCAGTTGAAAAACTCACCCGCTGCATTCGGATGCTCGCCCGCCGCGATATGCATGCGGGCAACGTCCCGCAGGTCAACATAATGGCACAGCTCGTCGAGCGAGAAGTGGGGAATCTGGACCGACTCACCCTTCGCCAGCATCTCCGCGAACTCTCGCCAACCGCGCCCGCCGCCGCGGCCGCCCGGTCCCACCACGGCCGTCAAACGCAATGCAGAGACCGGCAGCCCGTATTGGTGGTAAAAGGTGAACGCCAGCACCTCCTGCATCAGTTTCGTCGAGGCGTACATGTCCTTCGGCCGCGCAGGATGCTCCTCGTCGACCGGCATGTAGTCAGGTGGCGCGAACTGCGTCGCCGGATACCACTCATAAGCGGAAATGCTGCTCGAAAGGACGAACCGCTTCACCTCCGCATCGCGCGCGTACACCAGCAGGTGCGTCAGCCCGAGCAGGTTGACCGTGACCATCTGCAACGGGTCGCCCGTATCGCCGGGCAGAGACGCCACATGGTAGATGACATCCAATTCGAGACCGCCGAGAACGGCGCCAATCGAGTCACTAGACGTGATGTCGCCCTGCAACCACCTGCCGGGCATGCCCTCAGGCTGCGGCGAGCGCCCCAATACAAGGACTTCGTCACCGCGCGATGCAAGTTGACGAACAAGCTCACGACCAATGTATCCTGAACCGCCAACAACGAGAGATCTGGTCATCGTCCTCTGCTCCTGTCAAACTCCTGCTCGTGAACCCTAATTTCGTCTGAGCCGCTCCGCCATATGCTCGCCAATCATAACCGTGGTCAGGTGCGTGTTGGCGCGCGGCACTTCTGGCATGATTGAAGCGTCAATGACGCGCAGGCCCTCGACCCCAATCACGCGGCAGTCTGGGTCAACCACCGCCAGCGGATCGTCGGCCGCGCCCATGCGGCAGGTCCCGACGATGTGATAGCAATCTGCGCACTCCTGCAGCAACCACGCATCGAGTTCTGCGTCATCCCCGAAACTATCGATGCCGCGGCGGTCGTCGCTCAGAGGATCGCCGACCCACATCTCCTCGGCAATCTCGGTCAATGCAGAATGCCTCCCAATCGCAAACAGCCGCCGCACGCCGTCCCGCAACCGGACCAGGTCTCTTTCGTCGGACAGCATCCGCTCCTCGATGACGGGATTGACTTCGGGGTCGGGCGACGAAATGCGCAGACGGCCCTTGGAAAACGCCTGAAACACCGAGACCACAACGACCCCGCGCATCAGCGCCTCCCCTTCGATGCCGTAGACGTTGCAGCTGGCTATCAGCATGTCGTTGAAGCCGGTCCCGGCCAGGCCCGATGTATAGCGAAGGCAGCAGTTGGTGCGGCGGGCGTGGGCGTTGCCTGCCTGTGCCTCAGGCCGCAATGAGAGGTGAAGCCCGACCGCCGGGTGGTCGAGGACGTTCTCGCCGACGCCCGGCAGGTCGACGAGAGGAGCGATGCCCAGCGATTGCAGCCCCTGGGCCGGACCGATGCCGGAGCGCATCAGAAGGGCAGGCGAGTGGACCGCCCCCGCGCAAATCAGCACTTCCCTGCCCCTCAAGACTGTCGGCGCGCCGTTGCCAGAACTCTGCCCTGCTCTGTCTCTCCCAATATGTAGGCGCACGCCCGTTGCCCGGCCTGCATCAAACTCTATCCGGTCAACAAGCGCATCGCCCATGATCTCTAGGTTCGGTCGCTCCCGCGCCGGCTCCAGGTAGGCGTCATTGGTCGAGACGCGTGCGTCATCTCTCATCGTTAGAGCGACCGGCGAAATACCAGTGCTGCCCGGTGCATGGCAGTCTTCCGACCAGCCGTGTCCGAAGTCGAGCGCGGCCCTGCGCAGCGCGCGGTCAACCGGCCCCCACTCATCCAGGGGGATACGGTGAATCGGTATTGGGCCTCCCCGACCGTGGTACGCAGGTTCACCATAATTGAAATCGTCCTCCAGGCGTATGAAGAAGGGCAGGACCTCTTCGCCTGACCATCCCCTACAGCCCATCTTCTCCCAGCGGTCGAAGTCGTCCGGCTCCCCCCGCAGCGCGATCAGACCATTGATGGCCGAGCTGCCCCCTACGCCGCGTCCTCTGATGAACTCTCTCTGCTCCTGCTCCTCGCTGCGCCGCGCCGCGAGGTCAGGCCACTGGTACAACGGCTTGTACGCCTCTGATAAGAGAATTTCGCCGTGATTGTGGCTCCGCATTGCCGCCGGCGCCTCGATTGAGCGGTAATCAGGACCGGCTTCAAGCAACAGCACCGAAACCAAAGGATCTTCGGTAAGCCGGGCCGCCAGAACAGCGCCCGCCGAACCTGCGCCAACGATAATGTAGTCGAACACTTGCTCGTCCATCCGCTTTCTTGTTGTACCCCAGTCTCCTAATGCAGACGTACGGTCCGTCGCCGCGATGCTCGCTCTCCGCGGCTAGCCGCTGCCCGACTGTTGCTGGTGTTACTCTTCAGGGACTTCCACTTCAAGGCTCAACAGCACCGAACTGAGGACCTTGCCGTAACCGTCCAGAGTAAGCGTGCGCGTCGCGCCGCCATCCAAAGCGTCGCGCAGCACAAAGTTCAGCGCGCCCATTCGCGGCAGCTCATAGCGTTTCACCTCGCCCTTCACGCTGTCCTGAAACAGGCTTCTGACCCTTTCCGGCGTAACCTGTTCTCTTATCAGCTCATAGTGTTTCTTATCGTAAACGATCAGACCAATGTTGGCGTGGAAGCCCTTGTCGCCCGAGCGGGCGTGGCAGATCTCACGCAACTGGACCCTCTTCATACCCTAGGCCTCCTTGACGATCACCTCTGTATCCACTGTCTCTCTGGGGATAAACGTCGAATAGTAGCCCAGGATTTCGGTAATCGCCTCGCTCCTCAGGCCGCGGCCGATCGCAGCCGGACCATTGTTGTCGATCGTTTCCAGCTCGTGCATGATCTTCCACGCCTC
>DAOUHX010000380.1:0-4615 GCA_034428395.1 Caldilineaceae bacterium | reverse complement strand
CGCCACGCCCGCCCAGGCCGCCCTCCCCGCACCCACACCCGGCCCTGCCTTCGCCGCCGCCACACGCAAAGTCAACATCCGCTCCGGCCCCGGCACCGACTACCCCGTCCTCGCCTCCACCACCGACGGCGACCGCTTCGAAATCACAGGCAGAAACATCCTCGGCGACTGGTGGCGCATCGACTACAACGGCCAGCACGCCTGGATCTACGCCCCTTACGTCATCGCAACCGACGCCGGCGCCGTCACCATCGTGCCCACACCCGCGCCCCCCACCGCGCCCCTCCCCCCGCCTACAGCCACACCCTTCGTATTCCTCAACGAAGACGACTTCGCCCTCTTCATCATCGAAAAAGACAACGCAGCCAGACCCGACCTCTTCCTCGAATGGAACGCCCTCACACAAGCCGACCGGAACGCCCTCATCCACGTCAGCAAGATACTGCTCGAATCCACTGCCGAATACTGCGACATCCCCGTACCCGACGCCTCCGCCATGATCGACCACCACGCCCAGCGCCTCGACGACGCCGGCTGGTCCGCCCGCCAGCAAGTCAAAGCCCGCGCAACCCTCATGCTCATGCTCAGCACTTTCGAAGAAGCCGACCGCACCCAAACCGGCTGCGACGCCTGGCTCACCGGCACAATCAACGCCCAGCTCGGCACCCCCTAACGCCCGGACCCCGCACCCACCCTCCGCCGGCCTGCCTTCGCATATATTCCTGCCCAACGCGGATCTCGCCCCCTCCCCCGACCCAATTTTCACCAATTTCGCCAATTTTCCTGCGGGAACTCCAAAAGCCTGCTTAGCTGTCATCAATACGCAAGTCCAGACGCAAAAATGGATTCCACGATTTTCCGAGCAAATGGCCAAAAACCGTGCTACTCTCTAAAAGCATGCACACCTAGCACATGTCGAACCAACCAAAAACGAAAAACTCAAAACTGAAAACTCTCAGTCCCGCCCAAATCCGGCCGCCAAAGCAAATGACCAAATACTGTGCTACTCTCTAAAAGCATGGACGCCAAGCACATGCCGAACCAACCAAAAACGAAGAACTCAAAACTGAAAACTCTCAGTCCCGCCCAAATCGGGCCGCCAAAGCAAATGACCAAATGCCGTGCTACTCTCTAATGCATGCACACAAACCACATGCTGAGCCAACTAGAAACTGAAAACTCAAAACAAGAAACTTTCCAATACATCCACCCGCCAATTGCCGCACCAAAAGCAAATGGTCTCAAAACCTGCTACTCTGTAATCATCATGAGTATCAGACCAATCAACCGACCCATATCGCACCCGGAATCAGCAAATCCTGGCCCGACCCTTTACAGCAGGAAAGGCAAATCCGTACGTCTGAGATCGTCTCAGATCGTCTCAGATCGTCTGAGATCGTCTCAAAACGTCTCAAAACGTCGGCATGACTCTCAACAAGACCGGATACGACCACAGAAGCGCAGAACAACTGCCCATTCCACACTTCAAACATGACTGAAAACACAACACCCCAACCCTGGAAACAGCAGCCGGACGAGCCCTCCGATTGGTACGACCGCTTCCACGTCTACCTCATGCTCGGCCCATCACGTACCCTCACAGCGGCCTTTCGCGCTTGGGCCAAAAGCCGCGGCACACCGTCCGGTGCCTTGATTGAGCGCGCCAGGAAATGGCGCTGGAAAGAACGCGCCCTCGACTACGACCAGGCCGGCCGCGAAGAACAGGCCACCTTTGCTCAAACACGCCTCAACTTCGCCCGCGAACGCCGCCTGCACCACGCCCAAACCCATTTCGGAGACGTTTCCGCGGCCATCAGCAACGCAAACCTCGCCGACCTCTCCCAAGAAGAGGCCCGCGCAATGTTTCCACACCTGCGCCCCTTCTTTAACTCACTCGTCGAACACGAACGCCGCGAACTACAGTCAGACCTCGGCGCCCCGCCCGACGAATCCAAAGGAATCACACTGGTCCCCCCGTACGCGCAGGCACGCAGAATCCTCAGCACCTACCCGTCTGAGAAGGACGATGCCAACCATTCCCAAGAAGAAAATGATAGCCTCTCAGGAGAAAACGATGCTGACAGCAGCTGAAATACTCCCCCTGGCCAGGGCCGCAGATGAATTCAACTGCCCGCCCGACCAGATCGAAAACTTCCTCCGCGCCTGCTATATCCCTCAGCCCAAGCAACTCCTCTTCCACGCCGCCGCACGCGCCTGCGACCACCCCGGCGGCCCCACCCAAATCGGCTTCGGCGGCGCGCGCGGCCCCGGCAAGTCCCACGCCGCCCTCGCGCAGCTCGCCCTCGACGACTGCCGGCGCCTCCCAGGCCTCAAATGCCTCTACCTCCGCCTCCAATCCAAACAGGCCCGCGAACAGTTCGACGACCTAAGACGCAACCTCCTCCGCTTTATCCCTCACCAATATAACGCCTCCACCGGCATGCTCACCTTCCCCAACGGCTCGCGCATCCTCGTCGGCCACATCCGCTCCGTAAAAGACATCGACCAATTCCTCGGCCTCGAATACGACGTCATCCTCATCGAAGAGACCACCACCCTCACCGAATCCAAATACCGCGCCCTGCGCGACGCCAACCGCACCAGCAAGAACTTCCGCACACGCATCTACTCCACCGCCAACCCCGGCGGCATCGGCCACGCCTGGTACAAAAAACGCTTCGTCGAACCCCACCGCCAGCAGTCCGAGACCGACACACGCTTCATCCCCGCCACCATCGACGACAACGCCATGATCGACCCCGACTACCGCCGCAAACTCGAAGAAAACACCGGCTGGAAACTGCGCGCCCACCGCTACGGTGACTGGGACATCGCCGCTGGACAGTACTTCGACAACCTACGATACCAACACCACGTTATCGACCCCTTCCCAACACCCCCCCACTGGTACTATTGGGCCTCCATGGACTTCGGCTATAACCACCCCACCGCCTTCCTCCTTCTCTCCGAAGACGGCGACGGTAACATCTACATCCTCGACGAACACGTACGCTCCGGCTGGCTGCCTAAACAGCACGCCGCCGCCGTCCGCCAAATGATCGAAGATAACAACGCCCCCGCCGACGTCCTCCTCGAAATCTGGGCCGGCCCTGATGTCTTCTCCCAAAGGTCCAAATTTACGATCGCCGAAGAATATGCCGACGAAGGCATCCATCTCAGAGTGGCCGAAACCAACCGCCTCCACGGCGCCGACGCCGTCCGCAACCGACTCGGCGACCCAGACAGCGGCATCCCGCCAAAACTCTTCATCACCAGGAAATGCCCCCGCCTCATCGATTGCCTCACCAACCTCCTGCACGACCCCGCCAGGCCCGAAGACGTCCTCAAAACCAACGTCAACGAATTCGGCGAAGGCGGCGACGACACCTACGACGCACTCCGCTACGGCATCACCGCGACCACCAGATACGCGGCCCCTATCGAGAAACCCGCGCCCCCCAAAACTTTCGAAATCACCCACCCCGTCCTCTTCGAACGCGCCCAGGAGGAACAAAGAAGGTACAAGAATATGGGCCTCGAAGAACGGCGCAGCTACTTGAGAAGACATCTCTACTGATCACAACGCACGAGACCACCATGAACACCTCCAACTGTGCAATTCGCAGCCGCCGCCAAACCTATACACGAATCACAATCCACCGCCCCAAATCCCCAACCCCTGCCAATGTGCAATGACCGCCAAACTGGTGTACCATACGCCCCGTCCGCTTCACCCGGCACAACCCTTGCGCCCCATCACGGCCGCAAGTCCCATGCAGACCACCGCAACCGGCCCCCAGGCCGCTCACAAAACCAGACCACACGCTCTCGCGCTGAGGAGGCATCCACCATGAGCAACGCACCAATCCGCCTCGGCATCATCGGCATGGGCCCGGCCAATATGGCCTCCACCATGACCATGCTCAACGAAGAACCCGACCTGCGTTACACCGTCACCGCCGCCTGCGCCCGCAGGCCCGATTTGCTCGAACAGGCCGCACAGAAATTCAACATCCCCTTCCACAGCACCGACTACCGCGACATCACCCGCCGCGACGACGTTGACGTCGTCTGCGTCTACTCACCCGACGCACTCCACGCCGAGTCCTGTATCGACGCGCTGCGCAACGGCAAACACGTCGTCTGCACCAAACCCATGGTCACCGAGCTCGAAGACGCCAAGACCCTGGTAAAGCTCGTCCGCGACACCGGCCTCAAACTTCTCGTCGGCCAGACCATGCGTTTCGACCGCCAGTTCCTCGACGCCAAAAACCGCTTCGACTCCGGCCAGCTCGGCTCCCTCATCGCCGTCGAAAGCTTCTACCTCCACGACATGCGCCCCATTTACGACTTCACACCCTGGCGCCTCCACATGCCCCAGGACTTCATGTTCGGCGGCTGCGTCCACAGCATCGACATCATCCGCGCCTTCGGCGGTGACATTGCACGCGTCCACGCCGTCGCCAACAAGGGCGGCCTCACACCCGGCTACCCCATCCAGGACAACTTCTTCATCAACGCCGAATTCACATCCGGCGTCATCGGCCGCGTCTCCGGCCTCTACGGCATCGTACACCCGCCCCTGCCCATGATGCAGTACGGCGTCTACGGCAGC
>DAOUHX010000379.1:0-12939 GCA_034428395.1 Caldilineaceae bacterium | reverse complement strand
GAAGCGGGCGCCGGTAATGTCCATCAGCTCGTAGGTAATGACGGACACGATGCTGGCCGCGGGCGGCCTGTCGACCGGGTCGCCGTTCAGCCCGGCAAGGAACCGCTGCTTCGGTGTCATCTGTGGCATAGCTTGCTCCTTCTTCCGCTGGCTTTGGTGTTGACCGTGCGTTCGTGCCCAGGCCGCGTGCGGGCGGAGGTGTTACCAGCTGCCGGGATCGAGGCCCAGGATGTGCCCTTCCTGGCAGATGTATTCCCAGGTGGTCTCGTCTATCTCGATGCCATCGCGCTCTTTGCGTTGCGCGTTGCGAAACTCCGGCTCGCCCGGCGCGAGGATTTCGCTGAACCCCGGGGCCAGGCGGCTCGATTTGACATGTTCGAGCAGCGCCTCCACTTCTTCGTAGTAAGTGGAGAGCTCGGTGAAGTGCTCGATGTTGTAGACGGTGAACAGCACTCCGTTGCTGTGCATTGTGCGCGAGCCGTCCGCGCAACCCTCGCCGCTGAGCGCGCCACCAAGCAATTCTACCACAAGACCCAGGCTATAGCCTTTATGTGCCACGACTCCGCCCATGGGTAGGATGGCGCCTGGCGGTTCTGCTCTGAAATCGTTCGGATCGGTGGTCGGGTTTCCCTGGGCGTCGATCAGCCAGCCCTCCGGCACTTCGACGCCCTGGTTGATTGCTACACGAATTTTGCCCTCGGCCACGACCGAAGTCGTCATGTCTACCAGTATGGGGTCGGTGTCGGGCCGCGGCGCTGAAAAGGCGATCGGATTGGTGCTGATCCGTCCTTCCAGGCCGCCGAACGGCGCAATCTGGTAGCCAAGCCGGCCGGCGTTGACGAACGCGAGCCCGATCAAGTTCTTCTGGCGCGCGGCCATCAGTGGATAGGCGCCGGCGCGGCCGACGTGGCTCGTGTTGCGCAGCGTCACGGTGGCGAGGCCGTTCTGGCGCGCCTTCTCGATTGCCAGGTTCATGGCGAAGGTTGCCCCGACCTGACCGAGCGCGCCGCCGGCGTCGACGACGGCGGTTGACGGATAGTCCCGCACTATTTCCGGCGTCGCACGCGGCTGAAAGCGTCCTTCGCGCATTGCGCGCGTGTATTCGTAGTAGCGGATTGCGCCGTGCGAGTCGTGCCCGAAGAGGTTCGACTCGACCAGATGGTCAACGACGGCACGGGCATCGTCCGCTGTGCAGCCGGAGGCCTCGAAAAGTTGGTAACCGACTGCGCGCAATTTACCTGGCAGGATATTTGGCATAGTGCCCCTATTTTACTCCAATCTGTGCCATCTGAGCGAAAAATGTTCTGCTGAATTCAGCTTTCGGTTTGCCCTTCGCCTGCTTCCTGATCTCCGGGCGGCGGCGCGGATTCTTTGGCGTCCGGTTCGGTTGCCGGCTGTTCGGTAGCCTGCGCCAAATGGGAGCTGAGCTGGCGCCTGGCCTCGCCGAGATCGGCGCTTTCGAGGTAGTGGCGTACTTCGCTGAGTGTGAAGCTGCGTTCATCCTCGGGAATGGGCAACTGCGGCTGCACGGGATCAGGGGCTACCTTTACGATGCGAGTCACCAACTGTGTCCCGGCTCTATCGTCGGATGCCGCACGTGCGACCAGGTGGGCGAAGAGCAGGTTGGCGAGCATTTCCGGTTGGCCGACAAAGACCGGCGATTGGGTGTTGCATAGCACCTGTCGTAAAGGCAGATGCGAGTCGCTTGGCTGCGAAAAGTCGGTAACCAAGTTTTGCAACAGATCTGTCAGCCCCTTCAGGCTCGATGGGTGGATGCTCCGCTCCGGCTCCTCGATGCAGAGAAGACCCTCGTGGGCAGGATCATGTCGCAGGGAAATCAGCGCGAGCAGGCGCAACGTACCCTCGGACAGCGCACCCGACGGGAAGCGGCGTCCGTCCTCCATCTCGACCCACACAGTGTTGCGGCCAAGCTCCCGATTCTTATCTATTTCGACCTTGAGCGCACCGGGAACACGGCTTGCCAGGTCGCGCGAAATCGCGGATAAGTGATCCGGGTCGGCGGCGCAGATGCGGGCCAGCGCATTGGGAAGATTGCCTCCATCGGCGGCCAAACTGTCGGGCGCCGACCCGTGGCTGGACTTGCGCAGGGCGTCGGCGTGGAGACTCAGGAAGCGCCACGAGCGCATTTCCTCTGCCGCTGCAAGGGCGTGCGGAAACTCCGTACTCTGAATCCCGCTCAGAACTGTCCGTTTTGCCTGTTCAGCCGCGACTCTGCGCAGTCCGCCGCCGCGGCCATCCTGGTGCAAGGTGATGGCCGGCTTGGCTTCTTCAGCATCAGTGGAAATGAGAGGTGAGCGGCCTCCGGTCATTGCCGGTACCCACGCGCCGCCGGTGTTCAGGTTGTAGGCGCGCGTCCAGCGGTCTCCGTGGCGCGGAATCGGCGTCAATGCCTCGCGCTTGAGTGCGATGCCATTCGGTCCCGGGGCCTCATCGTGCCTTTCGATGACCAGCTCGTAGCGCAGGCGGGGGTATGTGAGCTCTTTTCTGGTTCCCCAGCTGTCCTGAACGCGTCGAGCGACCAGCATGTCCACGGCCAGCCGCATTTGGGTTGCTCTGCGGCCGCCTGGTCGGACTGTGAAGAGTTCACCTACTTGGTCGCGCACCTCCTGGTAGGCCGATGTGAGGTCTGAATGGGCCAAACGCCCGAGCAGGCGGAGGGCGTCGAAGAGGTTGCTCTTGCCCGCCCCGTTTGCTCCAACGATTACCTGGAGGGGGGCCAGGTCCAGCGAGAAATCCTGAAACGTCTTGAATCCATCGAGCTCGATACGAGTAATCATGGCGACCCTCTCGCCGCTGGCTGGCGGCTGCTATTATACCACAATACGTTTCAGATGAGCGTGCGCGGAGTTGTACGAACGCGTCGAATTTGGGCGGATTGCGTAAAAGGTTTCAGGTAGGGAATCCCGCTGTCAGGTAGCGGCTTTGCTGACTGGTCGGTGTCAGGCTCGCGTCTGTCTGTTGTCGAGCTTACAGTCTTCGCACCTCATATAATTGAGTGAAGTTTCCAACTGAAGGAAGTGGGCTCTGATATCCAGCGAATTGAATACCAGGGAGGCAAACCTCAGATGTCTATCGTAGAACGACCAAATCAGGAAGCCCTTTCGAGAGCAATCAACATTTACCTGGATGCAGTTCGGCCCTTTCTGACTCGCAATCTCAATAGAGTGTCAGGCAACACTGCAGGTATAGCCATCAAAGAGTCACTGCCTCCTGACAAAACCAGTTCTTTCACTAGGGATTTACCCAAGGCCGACAACCTAGAGTCAGCGATAGAGGCGAGTCATGTCGAACACATAATTGGATATCATTGGAGGATAGTCTTCGCTCCATATTTCTACAATTGCAATGGGACTTTCAAGATGCTGAAATGCGTCGCAGTTGCACGCAATGAAGTGTCGCATCCCCCTTACAGGCGAGACCTAGATAGCATGGTGACGAGGGAATACCTCGACACAATTGCGGAGCTGGTTGGGATTGTTGGGACCTGTGAAGAAAGAGCGGCCGTCACGAACATAAAGGCAGAGTTGGAAAGTCCGGGAGCACTGAAAAAGAAGGTGACGAAGGACTACGAAAGGGTGAAGAAATTGCACCAAAGGGAAGTGGTTGCCCATTGTGAAACTAGAGAATCTGCGGCGAAGTATAGGTCCGAACGTGACCTGGCAAATGGAAACCTGAAGAAGGAAGAAACCGCCCGCATAGAAGCAGAAAAGAGGGCGGAAGACGCTGAGGGCTCTCATCGCAGGATATGTGAGGAACTTAGAGGAGAAGTCGCGGCCAGGAAAGTCAAAGAGGAACTGGTTGACAAGACTGAAACTCGTCTGACGAGAACTGAGAACGAACTCGAGGAGACGAGTTCGATACTGAAGAAGGAGAAAGCCGCCCGGAAGATAGCGGACAAAAGAAAGCAAGGTGCTCTGGCCTCCCTTTGCCGGGTAAGAGAAGAGCTGCAAGAGGAAGCCGCGGCCAGGAGAGAAGCGGAAGAAACTGCTCAGCAGGAGGCCAGAGGCCGGCAACTGGCCGAAGAAACAGCTCTGGCACTTCAAACAGACCTTGAACAATCTCGGATAGAGCTGGCATCCGTAAAGAGCGAATTGGAGAGAGCGGAAGAGCAGCGTAGAAATACGAAAAAGGTGGAACAGGAAAATGTTGCATTTTCACAGCATATTTTGAATAACAAGCTGCATGACCCTCGGACAGCACAGTACGAACTGTGGCTCATTGACGAGATTCTCAGCGGGCGGCTGGACCGGGCCTCGCTGCGCCAGTTGGTCGGTGACAATAGAATATCGGGCAGACTCGCCTATTTCGTCCAAGCGGCGTCTTCCGAAATGAATGGCACTGCATGGAATGGCTATGTAAACGGCCGGCAGAAGGCTCTCCTGCGTAACGGGAAGAACAGAGCGTTCTTCGCCGATCAGCAGCGGAGAATCGTCGACCAGGTGCCTCAACACTGACCTCGGCAAAGCGTCATTTTGCCGCGCCGAATTTACCTCTTGCCTCATCGGGCGCACACACAACCGAAATTGGACGCGTGGCCGCAACTGCGCTTTCTTGCTACGGACCAGAGAGTGGGCGGTTGGTCGTCCTTCGTTTCCTTCAGTGTCGCCTGTGATAGGAATGTAGTAGAATCTGTCACAATTGCATGAGCATCGAGATTTGCTTGGACAGCATAACGAAAGTATGAGAGAACGGATTCTCCTACTTCCGCCAAATTGCCAATCAGCATGAAACCTTTGAACATTGCCGCACCCCGCCAAGGTGTGACCGGCGCGGTCTTCATGATCGGCCTGGCTATTCTATTTGCCACCGACTGGATCTGGCCGGGAATCCTTGTGCTGGTGGGAATCACCGGCCTTTTGGGCGCGTACGTCGAGCGCTCCACGCCCGACGAAGACGACATCCCCCTGCGGGTGGACGACCCGGACGGGGAGTCGCCTCAGCCAGTGCGCTACGCTTCGCAATGTACCTCATGCGGCGCGACCACTCCGCAGGAACTCCAGGTCGGCACGGCCACGCAACAGGCTGGATTCTGCAGTTTCTGCGGCACCCAGCTGGACCGGGCTGAATGAAACGCCTGCGTCTGCTCATTGCGGTAATTCTATCCGTTCTTGCGCTGCTTCTGGCCGGCGCGCTCGTGGGGCGGACTTTTACCGGCCAATCTGCAGGCATCGCGCCCGCCGCGGCCGGCCCGCCGGAAACAGCCATCATTGTTATCGCGGCACCGGCGCTGGAACCGTGGCTGCGCGCTGCAGCGGAAGATTTCAATGCGACTCGACCGCTGCAGAATGACATTCCGTTTGAAATCCAGATCGTCCCCATGGCCAGCCTCACCGCACTGGGCAACTGGGAACGCGACGACTTTGGCGGCCTGAATGGGGATCAGGGCAGCGAACAGTTGGACCGACGCGGGCGCGCCGGCCGCGTGCATCTCCCGGCCGCATGGGTCCCTGAATCCAGTTCTACCCTCCATCTTGCCAACGTCATCTTCAGACGTCAGCAGGACCGGAGTCCGTTTCAGGCTGACGGCCCTTTCCTCACGCGGTCTGTCGCGACGAGCCCTTTGGCGTGGGGCTTTTACCGGAGCCGCGGAATCGCTCTGCAAGAGAGCCTGGGCGAAGTCTCATGGGAAGCGCTGCGCGTGGCCGCGGCCGCGCCGACCGGTTGGAAGGAGCTGGGCGGAGATCACGCATGGGGCTACTTCGAACTCGCAGTCCCCGACCCGCGCGACAGCGCTGCCGGCCTGGCTGCGCTGACGGCAGCTGCCGGCGACTATTACGCCCGGAATCTTGTCTCTGTCGACGACGTTGCGGACCCGGTGTTCCAGTCCTGGCTTGCCTCTATTCTGGGCCAGGCAAATGACGCTGGCGGACTAAACGCTCATACGGTTGAAGAGTTCGCTTTGTTCGGTCCTGCAACCGGCGACGGCGGCCTGTTCATCGAAAGCGAACTGCTGCTGCGAGCGCAAGGCATCAAGGAGCGCTGGAAGGATCCTCTCCTCTTTCGCTATCCCCAGACTTCCAGCTGGTTCGACTTCCCCTTTGCGATTTGGGCGGATCCTGAGACGTCCGACTTTCAGAAGATGGCCGCGCTCAGTTTTCAGCAGTTCCTGCTCAGCGAGCCGCAGCAGCGCGAGGCCACGGTCTTCGGACTGCGGCCGGTCTCCGCCGCTGTCCCTCTCACGGCCGCAGATGACAGCCTCTTTGTTGGCTCACAGAAACTTGGCGTTCGCTTCGAACTCCCGTCTGCTGACGCCTCGCCCTCTCCCAAGCCAGAGGTCCTGCTTGCGCTCCTGCAATGGTACGACAGTATCGCAGCCCAATGAGAGCTCCGACAGCAGCGGCCAACGCCAGCCAATCCGAAACGCCTGAACCGGAAAAGAGGAGGGATTCGCCCCGCCCGGTGCTACTGGCAATCATTATCGGAGCCTTTTTGCTCTTCTCTTCGTGTGCCCTGGCGACGTTTGGGCTGGGCAGCTGGATCGAGCGCGCGGTTACGGACCCTAGTGGGACCGATGCGAACGCCGGCGGGGCTGCCCTGGCCGCCTGGTCCGCGGACAGCGCCGAGCTAACGGTCGCCGTATCGCCGTCTATGGCCGAGACTCTGCAACGGCTTGCGGACGCATTCAACAGCGGGATTCGCCGCGCGCCCGATGGCCAGCCTATGCGAGTCAGCCTTACGACCATGTCTTCGCAGGAGATTGTCGAGCGGTCGCTCGGGCAGCCGGTGTTTCAGGCGGTTGCTCCCGACAGCTCGCTCTGGCTGCGGCAGATCGACCGGCTTTGGGCCGACCAGACTCCTGGGGGGCCGAAAAGTCTGCTTCCAAAGCGGATTGGCGCTACGACTCGTTTTGCGCTCAGCCCGATCGTAGTCGCGGTCCGCGAGGATGAGGCCGGCCGGCTTGGCTGGCCGACGCGGGAAGTCGGCTGGCGTGAGGTTTTTGCCCTTGCCCTAAGCGACCCTGATTTCGCATGGAGCCATCCAGGCGCTGACAGCGCTGCAGGGCTTGCCGCAACCTTGGCCGAGTTCCACATTGGCGCGGGGGCGACGCGCCGTCTGACGGAGGAAATTGCAGCCCGCGACCAGGTCCGCTTTTTCGTGCGCGAGGTGGAGAAAACGGTGCGGCGGAACGGTGCGCCAGCGTTGGCAGACGCGGCCGCCTTCGACGCGATCGTCGCGCAGGAACAGGCGGTAATCGCCTTGAACATGCCCGCTCGCGGCGGCCTGGCGGCAGCCGATCTGCGTTTCGTTGCAATCTATCCGCGCGAAGGGACGTTGTGGGCGGACCATCCTTTTGCTCTGCTCAATCTGGACGGCAGCGGCAGCCAACCATTGACCGGCAACCAACACCGGACCTACAGTGCCTTCGCCCGATTCCTGCTGAACGAGGACAGCCAAGTCGGGTTGATGCGGGCCGGATTCCGCCCCGCCGACCTGACTATCGACCTGGACCTCTCGCCCAATCCCTTTGTTGGGAACTCCGCTGTCGATCCATCGCAACCCAAAGCCCTCCTGCCATACCCCTCCGCGCCTGTGATGCAGTTGCTCCTCACTGCCTGGCGCGAAGCCTGGCCGCCGGCGAATATTCTGTTGGTGGTCGACACCAGCGAGTCGATGATCGGTGAGAAACTGGCCCAGGCAAAGGAAACGCTGTTTGAATTCATCGACCAGCTTCAGGAAGGCCACGACCGCCTGGGCCTGATCGGACTCGGTTCCGGCGTGACGAACGGCGGCGAGCTGCGCCGGCTGGATGGTGAAGGCCGGGAGCAGTTCAGGGTTCAGTTCGAGACCATGCAAGCAAGGGGCTACACCGCTCTGGTGGACACCGTATTGGAGGCTCATGGGGCGCTCCAGCGGTCGGCCGACGCAGAGGCCGTCAACGTGATCCTGGTCATGTCCGACGGGCGGGACAATCACAGCGAATACCGTCTCAGACGCTTGCAGAGAGCGATGCACGACGCTGCGGTCCCTGTTCTGATCCACACAGTCGCCTATGGCGGCGACGCCAACGAAAGGCTTTTGCGCGACCTTGCCCGTGTCGGCGGGGGACAGTTTCATCGTGCCGACGGTACCGACAGTGCAGAGCTGTACCGCCTCATTGCGACTCACAAACGGGCCGAGGACTAGACGGGGACGCGGTTGGCTTGCCTGCCAGCGCCACCGAACCGTCCCTACGGATCAGTCCGTTTTGCGCTGCGTCAAGACTTTCTCGCGAACCAACAGACCGGCTGCACCTCTTTCGAGGGTAGCAGTGGGCCGGTCGGTCAGAACGGCTGTATTCTGTTGTTGAATCCTGGGTTGCCAGAGAGTGGAGCTGGGCAGAGGTCAGCGCCTCTGACTGCTGACAAGAGTTGGGCTTCAGACGCCGCCATTGGGCCCGGAGACAATGTAGATCCCGATCGTGTAACCAAAGTACAGCACTAGCATCAGGGCTCCTTTCCAGCGGTTTATCACGTGTGGAACTGGGAGGACCAGAAGGAGCGGCAGAATCGCGATCAGCAGCATGGCAGGAAAGTCACGTGCGCGCATGCTCAGCGGCGCGGGCAGCGCTTTCACGCCGGCGGTAATGCCGATAATTGCCAGCATATTGAATAGATTGCTTCCTACGAGATTGCCCAGGGCGATTTCGCCGCGGCGGTAGATGATCGCCACGACCGAAGCCGCCAGTTCCGGGAGGCTCGTCCCCAGGGCCACCAGGCTCAGGCCGATGATTAGCTCGCTGACACCGAAATAGAGGGCAATGAAGGTCGCGGACTGCACAAGCCAGGTGGCACCGAGCACCAGGACAATGATCCCAAGCGCGACCATCCCGATGTCGCGCAGCAGGAGGGAGTGAAACAGCCCGGAGAGTGCGCCGGGCAGGAGCGGCCTTTTCTCAGCCTCGGCGATGCGGGCTCTTGCGGCTGCGAGGGCCTCGTCCGACGTGTCGGCGTCGGAGCCGCCATGCCCCGCGAGGGGCTGGTCCTGCCTGATGGCAGCATCCCCGCCGATGTACTCGAGGGCCTCGCTCTCTTTCTCCTTTGTGAGCGAACGGCTGGCGGCATAGCTCCAATAGACAAATCCAAGCAGCCCCAAAAACAGGACGACACCCTCCAGCTGGGTCACCTGCCCGTTCCACGCCATCCAGGTGAACAGCAGGGACACCACTATCATCAGCGGATACTCCCGTTGCAGGAGTTGGCGGTCTACCGTGAGCGGACGCAGCAGAGCGACTACGCCGAGGATCAGCGCGAGGTTGGCGATGTTGCTCCCGACAACGTTGCCGATCGCCAGCTCGGCTGTGCTGCCGCCTTGAAGATTAGCTATCAGGGTTACGACCAACTCGGGCAGGCTGGTGCCGAAGGCCACGACCGTCAAACCGATAACGACCAGCGGGACGTTGAGGCGCACGGCCAGCCGGCTGGCGCCTCGCACAAGAAAATCGGCTCCACCGGTCAGACAGGCGAAGCCGACAAGAAAGAGAAGAATATTCAGGGCTATCGAGTTCATAGAAGATCTGTTCGGGCGGGCCGCAGACGGCCTATTCGCTTCATGTCAGTTTGGTTCCGCTTAAGGGCAGGCGCGTTCTTTCTCAACTGGGAGATACATTCCGCACAAAGCGCCCCTGCATACTCCACGGTCCGGCCCAGGTTACCTGCGCTTCGACGAGCCTCCCGCGCAGGTCGGCATCCTCGCGGAGGGCCCCGGAAACAGGGCTGCCTTCCTCAACGAAGACCAGCTTGTTCTGACGGGTCCGGCCTCGCCACTTGCCCTTGTGTTTGCTCTCGATCAGCAGCTCGACGGTTTCTCCCAGAAGACGGGCGTTGAGCTCGCCGCACACCTGCTCCTGCAACCGTTCCAAGGCCTTGTGGCGGCGCAGTTTCTCTTCTTCCGGCACATCGTCCGCCATGCGCCGCTCGCTGACAGTACCGGGCCGGGGACTGTAACGAGCCAGATGTGCTTTGTCCAACTTGAGATCGGCGAGAAGTTGATGGGTCTCGTCGAACTGCGCGGCACTCTCGCCGCAGAATCCGACGATTATGTCGGTGTTGATGGCGGCGCCAGGTATTGTTGCCCGGATCCTGGCAATCAGGTCGCGGTAATCCGCCTGCGAATAGCCCCGCTTCATGCGCGCCAGCACTTCGTCGTTGCCCGCCTGGACGGGCACCTCGATATGTTCGCAGACCTTGGGCAGATCCCGCACCGCTTCCAGGATGCGGTCAGACATGTAATTGGGGTGGCTGGTCAGGAAGCGAATGCGCCACAGCCCCTCAACCTGGTGGACAGCCTGCAGCAGGTCGGCCAGGTCAGGCCCGTTGCCGGACGCTTCGGCGGTGCAACTGCCGTTGCGCCAATCGTGGCCGTAGCGGTCTACGATCTGTCCCAGAAGTGTAACCTCGCGCACTCCCTGCGCGACGAGACCGCGCACTTCGTGCACAATCTCATCGATGGGACGACTGCGCTCGATGCCGCGACGAAAAGGGATGATGCAAAATGTACAGGCGTGGCTGCAACCGTAGACGACCGGAACGTGCGCGCTCACTGCCCTCTCGCCGCTCAACGCCAGATGCCGGACCGATTGGCCCCCGCTGTAGCGAGGCTCGCCGTCCTGGAGTGCGTGGCGCTTCGCCAGTAGGTCTTTTTCGATGCGAGCGGACTCAACCGCAATCTCCTCCGCTCGCAGGAAGGAAATGAGCGGGGCCGGTTCGCTGGGCGGCATGAAGACGTCTACGTGGGGAAAGCGCTCGCGCAGTTGGCGGCCCGGCTTGATCCCGACCATGCAGCCCATGAGCGCAAGCGTACGGTCGGCCCGTCCCTGCCTCCAAGGCTTGAGGCTACTGGCCTTTCCGGCGCCCTTGTTCTCCGCGCTCTGCCGCACGACACAGGTGTTGAGCACGACAATGTCGGCATCGTCTACCTTGTCGGTCGGATGGTAGCCTATTCTTTCCAGTTCCGCCGCGACGTGGTTGGAGTCGGCCACATTCATCTGGCAACCGATCGTCCAGATGTGGTATGCGCCGCGACTCTCGGCCGCGGACAGTTGGCCGGCCGCGGCCCAGACTGGCGACGACTCCGGGGGCACGCCCTGTTCGAGGCCTGGTCGAGTCCCTTTGGGACTTGTTGTCAACTCGAAAATTTCAGGATCAGGATTGGGATTGCGCCCTGACATCGTTTCACTCTATCCACACGAAAGGTTGCTGCCGCGGGTAGACGGATTGAGATTCGACAACCGGCGTGCGCGGGCAGTGCGGTCGCAACGGCCATACAACGAACATTCTATCGATCGGAGGCTGGTTGGTCAAGAATTCCGACAGGCGCCAGCCGACTGGATGGAGCTGAGGAGCCGATCTCTCAACGCCCAAAGCCTTTCGCTGACCCAAACACCGTAGGGTTGCGGATCGATCAGGTCGCGCACGCCTTCTTCCAGGCTTTCGACGTCATCACGACGAACTGCCCGGATCTGCTCGATGTCGGGGCTGCTGCCGACCGGCCGGCCGTCGGCAAGCACTTCGGCGAAAAGAGGCTCGATGCGTGCGATCTCTTCGGCCTTCAGTTCAATGCGAATGTCGGCATCCCAGGGATGCCGCAGCGGCAGGGCTCCGGGAGCAGATCCTGAATTGCCTGCCCCATCCTGCACAGGTCCGTTCAACATTCTGTCCGGCGCCTCATCTTTCAGGCTCAAGATATCGGCAGAGGCCTGTCCGCGGCAGTCGTATGTGCGCCAGACATTTTTGCAGCCAGGGACCGGCGTCTTGGCAGGGTCTTCGGAGAGTTTCGTAACCGGCTCCCAGGTGCGGCCGGTCTGGAGGGCGGCCAGCTTGTAGACGCCTCCGAGCGCGCTGTGCCCGGCCGATGTAATCAAACGGGTGCCGACCCCGTAGACGAGCCGCCCCACGATTCGATCGCCGTCCAGCCCGAGGCGCCTCGCCTCGCGTGCGATCCCTTCCTTGATTCGCAGAATCTTCATCTCGTCCAGATCGTTCGACAGCACGATCGACGCCTCAGTGAATCCGGCGTCGTCGAGCATTCTTGCCGTGCGCGTGCTCAGGTAGGCCAGGTCGCCCGAATCCAGGCGCACGCCGACGGGCTCGTAACCCTTCGCTTTTAGCCTTTCGAAGACGCGGATCGCGTTGGGCACGCCGCTCTCGAGCGTATCTACGGTGTCCACCAGCAGAAGACATTCGTCGGGATAGAGATCGGCGTAGGCCTGAAAGGCGTCCAGCTCGGTCATGCCCAGCGCCAGGAACGCCTGCACCATCGAATGGGCGTGTGTGCCCTTGGGCGGATAGCCCAGGAGATGGGAGATGCCTGCGTTCGAGCTAAAATCTGCACCGCCGATCAGGGCGGCGCGCGTGCCTGCGTTGCCGCCGCGATCGTGCGCGCGGCGGACGCCGAACTCCAGAACGGTTGCATCGCCGGCGCTCTCGCGCACGCGGGCAGCTTTGGTGGCGATCAGCGTCTGGAAGTTGAGAATGTTGAGCAGCGGGGTTTCCAGTATCTGGGCGATGGCGAGCGGGCCGCGCACGACGGTAAGCGGAACGAATGCGTGAACGACGCGTCCCTCGGGGATGGCCTTGAGCGAAATGCTGCTGAAGTTTCCATAGGTGCGCAGCCATGCCAAGAACTGCTCGGAGAAGAGGCTGCGGCCGGTGCGCGAGCGCATTGCCCGCATCAGCTCGATCTCAGATTCGCCGAAACTGGCTGCTGCCATCCAGTCCAGCAGCGAGGCCAGCCCGGCGTTGACGCAGTAGCCGGCTCTGTGGTCGCCGTAGTCGGGGTAGCGGCGGAAGAAGTGATCAAACTGGGCCTGGTTCTCGTGGATTCCCAGTTCGAAATAGAGCTGCGCCATCGTCAGCTGGTACTGATCGGTAAAGAGGATGCCCTCGGCTGTCGAACGTTGGGTCATGCTTTCATCTCAGCCAACCAACTGGTCGGCGGTTG
>DAOUHX010000378.1:0-2986 GCA_034428395.1 Caldilineaceae bacterium | reverse complement strand
GCACTGCAGCAACTTCCCTCATCATCGGGAAGGGTGTGATTCGACCGTCTACATCGCCTTTTTGTATCTCAACGGGGAGACAGACCAGTGAATGTGATAGAGCTACGACAGCGGATTTCCGCGGCTTTTTCACGCAAGCGGGCTGACACATTGGGCAACCGGCCGCGCACAACCCTGTCGATCATCCGCGGACGGCCGCTCGCTTCCTGCATTCTCCTGCTGGCGCTGGCCTGTCTGGCGCTGAGCGGCTGCACGCCCGGCTCCGACCCGCTGGGGCTGACAGTACCGGTAACCGCGCGCGCCGAAGCGGTTGTTGCGGCCACCGAGCTGTGCGAGGACCGTTTCATCACCCACGACCTGCCCCACAACACGACAACCGCGGACGGCGTTATCCGGCAGTACGAGGCCAACGGTGCCGGCGCCGCCATCAACGACCTGGACAACGACGGCGACCTCGACCTGGTTCTCGGCAACTACGACAACCCCAATTCGATCTTCTGGAACGAAGGCGGCCTGCGTTTCCGCCAGGAGGAGATGCCGGTCGGGCGCACGCGTGCGGTCAGCGCAGTCGACGTCGACGGGGACGGCTGGACCGACCTTGTGCTGACACGCATCGGCGGCGCGATCAACTTCTGGCGCAATCGCGGCGCGGACGTCGCCGCGGACGGCTCCGGTCGCTTTGTGCAGGAGTTCCTGACCGGCCTGGCCAAGCCTGCCTACGCCATGGACTGGGCCGATCTGGACGGCGACGGCGACCTGGACGCCGCGACCGCCTCTTACGACATCGGTCTGACGACCGAGCTGGGCACCGAGTATCTGCTCAATGAAGAGGGCGGCGTCTATATTCATTGGAATGAGGAGACTGTTTTCCGCGCGCAGCGCCTCTCCACCGAAGCCCAGGCCCTGGCCATCGCCATCTGGGACGAGAACGGCGACGGTCGCCCGGACCTGCTCGTGGGCAACGATTTCGCCCTGCCCGACGAGTTCTGGCGCAATGACTCGGACGGTTGGAGCCTTGCGACGATCTTTCCCGAGACGACCCACAGTACGATGAGTTTCGATCTGGCAGACGTGGATAACTCGGGTAAGACCGCGCTCTTCGCCAGCGATATGAAACCGCCGGACATGAGCGAAGAAACAATCCGCGCGTGGGCGCCGCTGATGGAAAAAGAGCACCCCCCGCTGCCGGCAGGCGACCCGCAACGAATGGAGAACATGCTGCTCGTGGCGGACCGGGCCGGCGCCTACCAGAGTCTCGGGCGTGAGCGGCAGCTGGACGCGACCGGCTGGAGCTGGTCCGGACTATTCGGCGACCTCGACAGGGATGGGCAGCTCGACCTTTACATCGTGAACGGATTCGCCGAGGAGATCACCTTCGCCCACCTGGACGGACACGAGTTGGTCGAGCGCAACCAGGTCCTGCGCAATACCGGCGGTAGATTCGCGCGTATGCCGGCATGGGGGTTGGGCAGCGAACGCGGCGGCCGCGGCGCGGCCCAGGGCGACCTCGACGGCGATGGCGACCTGGATATTGTTGTCAACAATCTGCGCGGCGATGCGCAGCTTTTCGAGAATCGACTGTGCGGCGGCGCGTCGTTACAGGTCGAACTGCGACAGCCGGGCAGCGCCAATACCGCGGCCGTGGGCGCAACGGCCCTCCTGGAGACATCCGTCGGCAGGCTGCGCCGCGACGTGCGCGTCACCCGCGGCTACCTCTCAAGCGATCCGGGTCAACTGCACTTCGGCTTTCCCGCCGGTACGGAGCTGCAGTGGCTGCTGATCCGCTGGCCGGATGGACACTGGTCGACGGTGGCGGCGCCGGCCGCGGGACAGCGGTTGACTGTTGTCAGAACTATCACAGAACAGCGATAAACCGCGGCCGGGCGCGGGCTCGCGTTCTGGACGGCGCCAGCCGCAAGACGAGGAACCAAGGGATGTCCGAATCCGCAGACCGTGGAGAAGCGATTGAGCGAATCCGCCGGCTGCCGCAACAGCTGGAAGAGCTGGTTGCCGGCCTGTCGACCGAGGCGTTGACGGCAAAGCCTATGTCAGGCGAATGGAGTGTGGCCCAGAATGTCCATCACCTGGCCGATTCGCACATCAACAGCTACGTGCGCTGCAAGCTGATGGCGACCGAAGAGAGTCCCACCCTCAAGCCCTACGACGAGGCCGCGTGGGCCAGGTTTGCAGACGGCAGCAGCGCGGATCTGTCCGACTCACTCGCGCTGCTCAAAGCCCTGCACGCCCGTTGGGTGCAGTTCTGGGAAACGTTGCCGGACGAAGCCTGGCAGCGCACCGGTCATCACCCGGAGAGCGGCGAGGTCACGCTCGCCCGGCAGCTTGAACTCTACGTGTCACACGGCGAGGCCCACCTGGACCAGATTCGCCGCACACTGGCCGCGCGCGCGGCGTAGAAAGAGGACAGACTGCCGCGTTCGGACGGTGGTTCAAGATTTTTTTCGTTCATTGGCAGCAGGAAGCGGCGTTTGAGATCTGCCCCCGAATCCTGTACAATGGCGGAACCGCGTGAAAGCAGAATTCCGGCTTTTCACGACACTGCAGACGCCCCTCTCGCGCAGGGGCACATTCGACCCTTTTACAGGCAGTTTCAGAGTTCTTCAGGGAGGAAGAAATGCAAGACCGACAAAGGCGTAACCGTAACAGCTTCAAAGCGCTGGTCGTGTTCATTCTGGCCGCGTTGCTGCTCTCTGCTTGCGCCCCCATCGCGCCCGCAGCTGACAGCGGCATGGAGATGGCCGACGAAGGTCCGGTCACAATAACCTGGGCCATGTGGGGCAGCCCGGCGGAGGTCGCGACCCATCAGTCGGTGGCCGATGCCTTTATGGAAGAACAGTCCGACATTGTCATCGAGATTCTGGCCGAACCCTGGGGCGACTACTTCACCAAGATCCGGACCCTTTGGGCAAGCGGTGACGAATCGGTCGTTCCCGATGTCCTGTTCCTCTCGCCCATTGTGAACTATGCC
>DAOUHX010000377.1:0-3714 GCA_034428395.1 Caldilineaceae bacterium | reverse complement strand
CAGCGCAATGAACGCGCGCAGGGTTTTCGGCGGCGACAAACCGTTCGACCTGCAGTGCAAGGATTGCCCGGAGCAGGAGAGCTGCCCGGAGAGCCCGTTCGTGCGCTTTCGCACCGGCTTTGAAGGCGGCCGCGTCCGCTTTGCCGAGGAGGCGGTCTACCGCGACGACCAGTTCTGTGTCTTTTCGGAGGGAATCGAGCTGCAGGACATGGGCAGCTGCATGTTGGAGTATGAAGGCGGAGTCCAGGTCAGCTACACACAGAACTTTTTTACGCGCTATCGCGCGGCGCGCCGCGGCGCCCGCCTCTACGGCTACCGCGGCATCATTGAATTCGACTGGAACCAGAACCAGATCAAGATTTTCAGCCACACGTCACCGGTGGTAGAGACGATCGACTTCAGCGGCGCCATGCCCCATTTCGGCGGCGACCGCGAGCTGTCTTTCGACTTTCTGATGGCGATGCGCGACCGGCGACCCTCGCGCAGCCCGATCGAAGCGGGAATCCTCAGCGCGCTGACCTGCCTCTGGGCGCGCGAATCGGCCAACAACCGGCAGCCCTATGAAGTCGTGATGCCGGAAAAGGCTGCCGCCAAGCCGCTGCAATCGCGGCGCGAGCTGGAGCAGCCTGCGTGAGCGCAGCAGATGAGAGGTCCCCGGAAGAGACGATCCTTCACACCGCCGGCAAGCTGCGGGCCATTTGTAACCGGGGTCTTCGCTACGCCCGGAACCCCTATGAGGTCGAGAACCTCGAGCAGATGCTGGAGTTGAGCGCGACGTTGACCGCTCTGGTGGACGGGCGTCCGCTACCGGAGATACGGCGCGGGTTCCTGGAAGAAAGGCACTATCTTACGCCGTACGCGGTGGTGGATACGGCGGTCTTCGACGGGGCAGGGCGCATTCTGCTGATTCAACGCGGCGACAACGGGCGCTGGGCGCTGCCGGGCGGCTGGTGCGAGGTGGGCGAGCTGCCGGGCGAAGGAGCCGTGCGAGAGGTGTGGGAGGAGACCGGCTGCCGCGTGGAATTGACCGCCCTGCTTGGCATCTTCGACAACAACTACCATGGCGGTCAAGGGCTGGACCATCTCTACTGCCTGTTGTTCGCCGCACGGTACGTCGAGGGGACCGCCGTCGTCACCCGGGAGACGCTCGACGTGGGCTGGTTTGCGGCGCAAGAAGTGCCTTGGGATGCGCTGCACGAGGCGCATCCGGCGCGTATCCGCTTCGCGTTTCGATGGCTGGACGACCCAGCGCTGACGCCCTTCTATGACTGGCCGCGACAGGAGCCGGGGCCGACGTGGCAGCACGGCGAAGGCGTGGAAAGGGCGGAATGAGGCGGGGTAAATCGGATTTTCGCGCTCCCTGTAACGCTCTGGGGCCGTTCGTAGGGGGATCGTAGGCAAATTGCCCAGCCCGGCAGTTTGACCGATTTCGGTACGATCCGCTCATGCCGGGATTTGAAGGGGTCCGTCCTCCACGCGCGCGCTGCCGAAAGGCGCTTCATCTCCAGAGTAATCGCCCCGCTGAGCGGCTGGAAGCCTCCCCATGCTGCATGGCGCCGCCAGGGGCCCTATACTTTCTCAACTGACACGCCGTTTTGGTAGAATAGTCACTCTACTTGTGGACGAATGCGGCCGCGGATGGTAAGATAGCTGCGTCGAGAACATTTGTTCAGAAACCTGCGCGATTGGTCAGGGCGGGCACATCGGAACAGGTGTCCGGCAAAGGGAGTCTGACGACAGCGAACGGCTGGAGGCGGCATGGCGCTGGACAAGCTCATTATACGGGGCGCGCGCGAGCACAATCTGCGCAGCATCGATCTTGAGATCCCCCGCGACAGACTTGTGGTGATTACCGGGCTGAGCGGCAGCGGCAAGAGCAGCCTGGCCTTCGATACGATCTACGCCGAAGGGCAGCGCCGCTACGTCGAGTCGCTCTCCTCCTATGCGCGCCAGTTTCTGGGGCTGATGGAAAAGCCGGACGTGGATCAGATCGAAGGGCTGAGCCCGGCGATTTCGATCGACCAGAAGGGCTCAGGCCGCAACCCGCGTTCGACGGTCGGCACCGTCACCGAGGTCTACGACTACCTGCGTCTGCTCTTTGCCCGCGTCGGTCAGCCCCATTGCCCCGAGTGCGGCGATCCGATCAGCCAGCAGACGCCGCAACAGATTGTCAATTCGATTCTGGAGATGGAGGAAGGCGCGCGGCTGCTGATTCTGGCCCCGATCATCAAGGACCGCAAAGGGCATCACAAAAGCGTTTTCGAAAACTTGCAGGCGCAGGGCTATGTGCGCGTGCGCGTCAACGGCGAGCTGTTCGAAATTGGTGAGGCGCCCGAGCTGGACCGCTACAAGATGCACACGATTGAAGCGGTGATCGACCGCATTATCGTGCGTGGAGAGCGTCCCGACCCCGATGACCCCGACCGTATCCTTCCCGGCACCGACCGCACGCGCCTGACCGACTCGGTCGAGACCGCGCTCAAGTTGGGGGAGGGCGCGGTCATCGTCTCGGAGGTGCAGCGCGTGCCTGCCGAGGGCAACGGCAGCTTGCGCTCCGTCACCGTGGACCGCGTTTTCAGTGAGCAGTTTGCCTGTATGCGCTGCGGTCTGAGCTTCAGTGAGATTGAGCCGCGTACGTTCAGCTTCAACAGTCCGCACGGGGCGTGCCCGGCGTGCGACGGTCTCGGCGTGCTGAAGGAGTTTGATGCGGAGCTGATCCTGGACGTTGAGCTCAGCGTCGCCGAAGGGGCGGTGCGTCCCTGGCAGGGCGCGAGCGGGACCAACGGTGACACCGGCTACTACAAACAGCTGTTGGCCTCGGTCTGCCGCCAGTTCTCGATCCCTGTCAGGGCGCCTGTCAAGGAGTTGAGCAGCAAACAGCGCGACATCATCCTGTACGGCCCGCCGGGCCGTGAGAAGGTGCTGGTCAATTATCGCAACGCCCGCGGCTATGAGCGTACCTACGAGACCCAGTACAGCGGCGTGCTTCCGAACCTGCAGCGGCGCTTTCGCGAGACCGACAGCGAATGGATTCGCAGCAAGTTGGAGGAGTATATGGGCGTCAGTCCCTGCCCGGAGTGCGATGGGCGGCGGCTGCGGCCGATGGCGCTGGCGGTTACGGTGGCGGGAAAGGGCATCCATGAGATTACGGCGATGTCGGTCAACGAGTCGCTGGCGTGGGTGCGGGCGGCCATGGGTCAGAACAGCGCGGAACCGCTTTTTTCGCCGCGGCAGCTTGCGATCGGCGGCCAGGTTCTGAAGGAGATCGAGGCGCGGCTGGGTTTCATGGTCAATGTTGGGCTGGACTATCTGACACTCAACCGCACCGCGGTCACCCTTTCCGGCGGTGAGTCGCAGCGCATCCGGCTGGCGACGCAGATCGGCAGCCAGCTGATGGGCGTGCTCTATATCCTGGATGAGCCCAGCATCGGGCTGCACCAGCGGGACAACGTGCGGCTGATCAACACGCTGAAGGGGATGCGCGACCTGGGCAACACCGTGCTGGTTGTGGAGCATGACGAGGAGACGATTCGGGCGGCGGACTGGGTGGTGGACATGGGGCCGGGCGCGGGCGAACACGGGGGTGAGGTCGTTGTTTCGGATACGCAGGCGTCGTTTGCCGGCCATCCGGATAGTCTGACGGCGCAGTATATCCGCGGCGAGAAGAGCATCGAGATCCCCGGGATGCGGCGGGAGGGCAACGGCGAGTATCTG
>DAOUHX010000376.1:0-8758 GCA_034428395.1 Caldilineaceae bacterium | reverse complement strand
TAGTGGGTAGTGGATAGTGGGTAGTGGATAGTGGGTAGTGGATAGTGGGTAGTGGATAGTGGGTAGTGGTTAGTGGGTAGTGGTTAGTGGGTAGTGGTTAGTGGATTGTGGATAGTGGATAGTGGGTAGCGGCCAGGTTTTGCAGGGGGCGGGTATGGCTCCCTTTCTGCCCGGGAAATGGGGATTTGTACTCCAGTTTTGGACTGCGCTACGAGGCGTTTGGTTCAGGCAGTTTCACGGGCGTCCTGTGGTATACTTGCCAGGATACAGAGGGGTCCGGCAGATGGAGGGAGGAGCCGGCGGAGGCCGGGCGGTTGGAAATGACCGCTGCGGAGGTCCAATTGAAGGAGGCTTCCCAACTTTCGAAAGCGGGCGGGCGGACGGCCACTGCGCATGCCGTGGGCGTGGCTGCGGTGGTTGCGGCTGCCGGTTTCAGCCGTCGCATGGGCCGTTTCAAGCCGCTGCTGCCCTGGGGAAAAGGCTCGGTCATTGAAGCGGCGGCGGACGCGCTGACCAGCGGCGGAGCGTCCCCCGTGCTTGTCGTTGTCGGGCACAGGGGCGGCGAGATCGCCGAGCGCTTGGCGGCTGCAACGGCCGGCGTGGTGTTTAACCCCGACTATGCGCGCAATGAGATGCTGCGTTCCTTCCAGGTGGGAATCGGGGCGCTGATAAGCGAGCACTGCCAGGTGCAAGGCACGCTGCTGGCGTTGGGGGACCAGCCGCACATTCCCGCCGCCGTGGTTGGCCAGATCATAGGATGCGCGGCTGAAAGGATCGACTCAATCGTCGTTCCCAGCCACGATCTCCGGCGCGGTCACCCGGTATTTCTGCCGCGTCGACTCTTCCCGGCGTTGCTCAACATGACGGAAGGGCAGTCGCTGCGGGACCTGTTGAACGGTCACGCCGGAGATATCGAATACGTGGAGGTGAAAGACGACAGCGTGCGCCGTGACATGGATGTGCCGGCGGAGTACGAGGCGCTGCGGGCGGAGTTCGAAGGAACGGGATAGACCGGGTCGGTCTCCCGTCACAGCGAGGAGTCAGACGCAATTGAACGCGACATTTTACCGCTATTTGCAGGGAATGCTTGACGAAGAACAGCCTGTAGCCGTGGCCACAATCGTCGAGGCCAAGGGCTCGGTTCCGCGTGAAGTGGGCGCGAAGATGATCATACATCCGCTGGGCCGGCACGTCGGAACGGTCGGCGGCGGATGCGGGGAGGCCGACGTAATCCGCGCCGGATTGGACGTGATCGAGGACGGGCTGCCGCGCACGGTTCACGTGGACCTGACCGAAGACATATCGATGGAAAGCCTGGGCGTCTGCGGCGGGGTGATGGATGTGTTTATCGAGCGCTGGGGCGCGGTTGAACAGGGCGCAAGTCGAACGCGACTGGCTTGAATCAGCGGGATCTTGCCTCGGCAGCTTGGCGGGTACGTCACCCGATTACCGACCGGTTCAACTGTCTTCCGGATTGGTTTTGGGCAGGCGGCTTCGTAGGTGGACCGGTTGCGACTTGGCCCGCACGCGAATGTTTATCATCTCAACGGCAAGAGAGAAGGCCATCGCAAAGTAGGCGTAGTTCTTGAGATGCAGCTCCTCCACGGTTTCGTGCAGCCAGCCTTCGAGGACAAGAAGAAATCCAATCAGGATCAGGAACGCCAGGGCCAGAATTTTCATGGTGGGATGCCGTTCGACATAGGCGGCGATGGGCCCGGCAAAGGTGAGCATGACGGCGGCTGCGACGAGCACCGCCGGCACCATCACCCACAGGTCGCCTGAGATCCCCACTGCCGTTATGACCGAGTCCAACGAGAAAACGATGTCGATGATCACGATTTGGGCAAGGACGGCAGCGAGCGTTGCAACCCCTTTGGTGACATTGTCATGTTCGGCGGCCTCCAGTTTCTCGTGAATCTCAAAGGTGCTCTTGCCGATTAGGAATAGGCCGCCGACGAGAAGGATCAGGTCGCGCCCAGATACTTCATGGGAGAAGACCGCGAAGAGCGGGAATGTCAGGCGCATGATCCAGGTAATGCTGAAGAGAAGAGCAATGCGGGCGATGACTGCCAGCCCGATTCCGATAGAACGGGCCCGCGCCTGCTGATGTTCAGGCAGTTTCGCGCTCAGGATGGCGATGAAGATCACATTGTCGATGCCGAGCACGACTTCGAGCACGACAAGGGTGAGAAGTGCGACGAGGTTTTCGGCAAGGAACAGTTCCATTGGGGCGTCCTCAGATTGATGCGCCTATACGGGAAGGCAAGGCAGCGCAGTGTGCTGCTCGCGGTGCGGCTGTGGGATTGACGCGCGGGAAGGATTCTAGCATTTCGGGCTGGGTATGTCTAGGGGACGGCGAATAGCGACGGCTCGATGCGGCCAGATGGGAAGTCAAGGGCTGCGGCGGCGCCGGGCCATGGTAGGCAGGTGATGCAGAGAGAGACTTTGGAAGCGCTGATCGGATCAATTGAACGAAGGCAGGCTGTCGGGCTTGTCACTGTGACGGCGGCCGGCGGTGTGTATGCCGGGTCGGCCGGCCGTCATGCTGTTGTGTGGCCGGAGTCGGAGCGCGGCGTTATCGGTACGCTGGGGCTGGGAACGCGCGAGGGCGACATTCTGGCGGATGCGCGCGAGGCGGTCGCTCAGAAGGAGCACAGACCGCTACAGTATGCGTTTGCGGAGGGTGACGTCTCGGTCTTTGTGGAGGTGCAGGCACGCCCTCCTCATCTGATCGTCGCCGGGGCCGGGCACATCGCGATCCCGCTGGCCTCGATTGCCAAGACGTGCGACTTTGAGGTGACGGTGCTGGATGACCGGCCGCAGTATGCGCACAAGGCCCGTTTTCCGACCGCAGACCGGGTTGTTGCCGGGCCGTTTCGACCAACACTGGCAGAACTGCGGCGGGGACATGAGGTATTCGACAGCGACACCTACCTCGTTCTGGTTACGCGCGGGCATCAGCACGACATCGACTGCCTGCTGGAGGTGCTGCACGATCCGGTTGCCTATCTCGGCATGATCGGCAGCCGCCGGCGGATTCGCGCCGTCTTTGAGCTACTTGAACGGGAGCAGAACATCCCGGCTTCCAGTTTCGACCACGTCCGTGCGCCGATCGGCGTCGACATCGGGGCAATCACGCCGGCGGAGATTGCGGTCTGCATTATGGCCGAGATGATCTGCGTAATGCGCGACGGGACGCTTCCCGGGATGAGCGAGCAGATCCAGCAGGAACGGCTTCAGCGGAGGGCGCGGGCGGCGGAAATCGCAGGCCGCGGCGGGCACAGGGAGCCGGCCGCGAAAACGGGCTAACAGCGCAAGCGGAAATCTGCCGACCCCAGTGGGAAGAGCTGAACCGATGCAGCAAACAGCAGACATTCGAGCCTACAACCGCCTTGCCTGGGACCTGGCGGTCGAGCGCAAAAGCGTATGGACCGTTCCGGTCGATGCCGGGACCGTGGCCGCGGCGCGCGGCGGAGACTGGCAGATCTCACTGACGCCGACAAAGTTGGTGCCGCGTCGCTGGTTTCCCGAATTGCGGGGGGCTGATATTCTGTGTCTTGCCGCCGGGGGCGGGCAGCAGGGGCCGGTACTGGCCGCGGCCGCAGAGGGGGCAGGCGGGCGCGTGACAGTATTTGACAACTCTCCTCGCCAACTGGCGCAGGACCGTTGCGTTGCCGAAAGGGAGGGCCTGGACCTTGCGACCGTTGAAGGCGACATGCAGGACCTTGGCGCGTTTGCCGACGGCAGCTTCGACCTGGTCGTGCATCCATGCTCAAACCTGTTTGTCCCCGACGTGCGGCCGGTCTGGCGGGAATGCGCGCGCGTGCTGACGGAGGGCGGGGTTATGATGGCCGGCTTTGTCAACCCGGTGCTCTACCTTTTCGACCAGGACGCGGACGGCGACGCCGCGCCCGTGGCACGCCACAAACTGCCCTATTCGGACCTTTTCAGCATATCGGAGAGCGAGCGCAAATCCTACATGCGTGCGGGGGAGGCGCTCGAGTTCGGACACACACTCACCGACCAGATCGCTGGGCAGCTCGAAGCAGGTCTTGTCTTGACAGGCTTCTATGAAGATCGTTGGGAGGGCCAGCCTCCGGCCGAGTACACCGACACATATATCGCCACCCGCTCGGTCAAAACGGACCGCTACAAGTAGCGAGACAAATGCAGCAACCGTTTTTTGTCCTTTTGCAGTGCTGATTTACAATGGAAGTTGAACCCCATTGCGTGGGACCGGCCATTGCTCTCCCCATTCGGGCGGTCGAACGCGAAGGGAGATGTAAGCACAGCGTGCATGGGAGCACGGACACAGAAGAAAGGAGCTCAATAAGATGGCGTATGCGCACACGAACTCAAAGGGAAGAACCTACTATTTGCACTCACGCGAAACTACGTTGCGAAACGGACGCCAACAGACCCTCTACTTTTTCGCCAAAGAGGCGAAGGAAGGCTCGCTGGACGCGGTGCCAGAGGGATACGAGGTATCCGAGAGCAAGAACGGCCTGCCCGTACTGAAACGTTCCAAGTAGCGAGTTTGTTCTTCTCTTTCGGTAAGGAGCACAGCGCCTTAGCGATAGTATGGAATTCAACCTCACCCTCGAAGAGAAAATCGAAAGGACTCCGCCGCCTCTGCGTGCGATCATCGAGGATTTCCGCAGCATGGAGCCGCGAGAGCGGCTGGAGTCACTTCTCGATTTTGCCATGAGCATGCCGGAACTGCCCGGCTTTCTCCATGACGCCCGCGACCGGATGGAGCAGGTGCACGAGTGCCAGACTCCGGTCTTCGTGTTTGCCGACATTGTCGATGCCGGCGTGGACGTCTACATTGACGTGCCCAAGGAATCGCCCACCGTGCGCGGCTACGCCGCGATCGTGCAGGAAGGGCTTGAGCGCGCGACCCCGGACGCCGTCCTGAGCACGCCGGACGACATTCATTACCTCCTTGGACTTCACGAGGCCATCTCCCCGCAACGCCTGCGCGGCCTCCACGTTCTGATGGCCTATCTCAAGCGGCAGTTGACCGAGAAGCTGGCGACCGGTGAATAGGGCGCTGACCGACGTGCCCGGACTGCGAGTCGGTCACTGGTCCAATCGCGCCCATGGCACTGGCTGCACGGTCGTTTTGACGCCGGAGGGCGCCTGCGGCGGCGTTGACGTACGCGGCTCGGCTCCCGGCACGCGCGAGACGGCGCTGCTCGATCCCGTCGGCCGGGTGGACCGGGTCCACGCGGTCCTCCTCAGCGGCGGCTCTGCCTTTGGGCTGGGAGCGGCTGAAGGTGTGGTGCGCTGGCTGGCGGAGCGGGGTTTCGGATGGCCGACGCCTGCCGCGCCGGTTCCGATTGTCCCTGCCGCGATCCTCTATGACCTGGGATTTGCCGGATCACCCTCGTTTCCGACCGGCGAAAATGCCTACGCGGCATGCGAGGCAGCTTCAGATGAAGACAGCAGCCGGGGCTCTGTCGGCGCAGGGGTTGGCTGCACGGTCGGCAAACTGCTGGGGGCGGAATGCGCCAGCCGCGGCGGCCTGGGACAGGCGTCGGCCGCGCTGCCGGGCGGGGTGATCGTGGCCGCGCTGGTGGCGGTCAACGCGGTCGGCGACGTGGTGGACCCAAAGCGCGGCGAACTGGTGGCGGGCGCGCGCGATCCGGAGACGGGTCAACTGGTCGACAGCCTGTCAGAGGTCGCGTCCCGGTTGGATTCCTACCTCTTCCGACCGCCTGCGACTCAGGACGCGGGGAGGACGTCGAATCAGGCGATGGAAGCCGGTTTGGCTGATTCTGACGCGGTCGGGGACAATACGACCATCGGAGTTGTCGCGACCAACCTTGCTCTGAACAAGCCCGAGGTGACAAAGCTGGCGCAGATGGCGCAGACCGGCGTCAGCCGCACAACCCGTCCGGCGCATACGCTTTACGACGGCGACTGCATTTTTGCGCTGGCAACCGGCGCGTTGGAGGCTGCCGTCGAGTTGAGTCTGCTGGGCGCGGTGGCCGCCGAAGTCGTTGTGGAAGCCGTGCTGGACGGAGTTCTCAACGCGATCCCGGCCCACGGAGTGCCGGCTGCGGCAAGTCTGGCCCCGAAGCCCCTGGCGTAGACCCCAGTTGCAAAATCCACAGTTCCAGACATCCCTGCTCGCGCCAGGGAGCGGCAGGTTCGGTTGCATTGGGCAGGCCTTGCCGCTTGCCGCCGGTGCCTGCCTGAACGGGCCAATTTCGACAGAAAGTGCACAAAAGTGCGCACTCTTGCGCACTTTTCGTTTTTTTTCTGTGCGACGGCGCGCTCTAAGTAGCTGCTACTGTTGGAGCCAGGAGACTTCGGGAGAGAACGGGACTCCGAGCCCGAATGCAGGTTCCCTCAACAACCCGCTCGTTCGGATTCTTCCAGAGCTCTGGCGCCCATCAGCCATGGATTAGCGGCTGCGGGCCGAAGGGATGCGGGACGTGACAAGCATATAACGCCGACCTGTTCTCAGTTGTGCGCACAAGGAGGGTAATGCAACGAGGGGAAGCTGCTGTGGCGGCAACAAGAGCCATCTGCTCCTCAAATCAAGGCACCAAATATTCGACTGTTAGAGAGCAGTCCGGGCCGGGTTGATTCTCTTTCGCCCGGCAGTAGGAACAGTATACGCGAGAGAATCGCTTTTTGCAGGAAGGGCGCGGAAATCGGGACGACTCAGCCCGAACGGTGGGTGGCAGGTCGTACTGCCTGCGCGCCGTTTTGCAAGACCGGGCCGTCGAGGCAGAGGACGCGGCCCTCGTGCTCGCAAGAGCCGCAGATGCCGATGCCGCAGCGCATATAGGCCTCCCAGGACAGCTGGCGGGGAACGCCGTACTTGTCGCCCAGCCTGTCGAGCGCGGCCAGCATTCCGTGGGGCCCGCAGGCGCAGATCAGGTCGAATTCGCCTGCGGCCAGGCGGTCATCAAGGAGGTCAGTTACCCGGCCTTGGGTGCCGGCAGTGCCGTCTTCAGTAGAGGTGTGGACTTGCAGCGTGCTGCGCGTCTTCGCATAGTCGAGGTCCATTTGGGAGAAATTGTCGACGTAGAGCAGGTCCCGGGCGGAACCGGCGCCGATCACGACGGAGAGCGCGGCAAGGTGGTTCTTCCAGGCGCGCGCCAGCCAGAGGAGCGGGGCGACGCCGTATCCGCCGCCGACAAAGGCGGCGCGCAGCCCTGGCCGCGACAGGTGGAAGCCCTTGCCGTAGGCGCCTCGGAGCCAGAGCCGGTCGCCCGGTTCCATTTCGTGTAGCAAACGGGTGAACGGGCCGACCGCGGTGACCATCACGGTTACGGGGTCGGCGTTGACGAGGGAGAAGGGCTTTTCGTCGAAGCGCGGCAGCCAGGCCATGACGAATTGCCCGGGTGCGGCGTTCAGGCTTGCGTCGAGTACGAAGGTCTTTGTGCGGTAGTTGTCCGTCTCGATCGAGCGAATGGGAAACGGAGTGGGAAGATTGACGGTCGCGTTCGGGTGAAGCCCGGCTGGGGAGACGTTGTCGTCGTCTATCAGCGAGTGCGGGCGCAATCCGTCAGCTGACATGGGCTGAAGGCCGACTGGAAGCGGCAGATCAGGCCGGTTCCAGGATGACGACGGGAATGACGCGATCGGTCTTGGCCTGGTAGTCGTTGTACGCGGGCCAGATTTCCGCCATCAGATGCCACAGTGCCGGCTTCTCCGCATCCGAGGCCGTGCGGGCGGTTGCGTCGATGCAGTCGGCGCCTACCTGCAGCCGTACCTCCGGCGTATCCGCGAGGTTGAGATACCAAGAGGGGTGATGGCGGGCGCCGCCGCGCGAAGCAACCACAATATAGAATGGCGGTTGGCCGCTCTGGCCGTAGATGAGCGGGGTTGTACGGGGCTTGCCCGAGCGCCTTCCGGTTGTGGTGAGCAGCAGGGTCGGGACGCCGTTCCAGATGTGGCCGTCCTGTCCGTTGGACGCGAGATAGCGTTGAATGTGGTCGGTAACCCAACCCGGTTGTTGACGCTCTGTCATTCTTTTCCCTCCTGTTCGACGCGGCCCTGGGCCAGGCTCATTCTTTCTCGCATCAGTCTAACACAATTAGGGTGCCGGGGCAGCATCCGGTTCCCTTTATTGGCTTTGCAATCGCCGCTGGTAAAGGGTATTCTCATCTGGAGACGGTTGCGATTCGACGAAGCAGCGAACTGTAGTACGTTCGACGGCGCAGGTTGAGGCCTACAGATTCGATTTCTACATTTCTTCAATCATCTCTGCTCGAGTTCACGCCGACCCAGACGGTGATTGCTACCCCAACACTTTAGAGAAAGGAAAGGAACGATGACAGACCGTGCAGTTTCCCGGCGAGCCATTCTCAAGGCGGCGGGTGTCGCGACGTTAGGCATTGGACTGGCGGCCTGCCAGCCGATTCAGCCGGTCAGCGACGGTCCAGCCCCGATGGGCGAAGTAACCGCCGCCCAAGTGACCGATGCCGAAAGCCTTGAGGCCTTCGTCCTCGGAGCCAAGGCGCGTATCGAGGCGATCACAGACATGAACGAAGGCGCGAAGCTCAGGGAGGGGCTGAAAACGGAGGGCTACTGGAAGTCCGGCTCAACGTTCCTCATCATTTTCCTCATGAACGGAGACGCCTTCATTCACGGGAACGATCGTGAAGCAGAAAGCAAAAACCTCTTCGCAGTCGAGGACGAACGTGGAACCAGGGTCGTCGAGGAACTCTTCGCGGCCGCTGCCGAGGGCGGCGGTATCGTCGAATACTACGACGAGGGGCTCAAGACGGCATACGCT
>DAOUHX010000375.1:0-2446 GCA_034428395.1 Caldilineaceae bacterium | reverse complement strand
TTCCTCTACGCTCTTCATGGTTTGCGGTGCGATTGATTCAACGATTCAGCGTGCAATCCTTGCCGGTCGAGTCAGCCGACGCTGCCTGCTTCACGGACTCCTCTGGCTTGCTTTCGAACTCGGTATCATAAAGATCCATTTCGGGCGCGTCCCAGTCTTCGGCAAAGGTTGCCAGGCGCGCTCGCATCTCGGCTGCCAGAGATTCATCAATTCCCCTCTCGCGTAGATCGATATTGTCTGGGCTGCGATAGAGTTCCATCTTACATGATCCTGTGGCCTTTTGCCTGGTACGGCTCCGCGGCTGGTCGGACTATAGCTGGCTTTCGGGCCAGTCTTGGGGCGTGAAGGGCCAGTTTAGCGTGGCGCAGACGTCGCGCCAGCGCTCCTCCATGTCGGGCAGGTAGAGGAGGGGGACCCAGCCGAGGCGGAGGTAGATGCTGAGGGCGGGCAGGCGCCAGTCGTCTGTATTGAGGTAGATGTTTTTGTAACGGTTTTCGAGCAGGCGGCGGACGACGGAGGCGCAGACGGCCATGCCGAGGCCGAGGCCCTTGTGTTCGGGGTCGGCGCAGACCCAGCCGAGCTCGCCGGCGAAGGGGTGGATCTCCTGGGGGCGGTGGCTGGACATGGCGCTGGCGACGATGGTGTCGGTGGCGCGGTGGGTGATGAGGAACCAGCCGTCGGGCAGGATGTGGGAGAACCAGGGGCGGAGGACCTCGATGTTCCAGCCGGTGAAGCCGGCGAGGTCCATGACGCGGTAGAAGCCCTCCTCGTCGCCGGGTCGGTAGGTGCGCAGGGTGTAGCCGATTGGGACGTGGACGGCGGGCGGCGAGTTGAGCAGCTCCTCGGGCCAGACCATCTTCAGCTGTTCTTTCTTGCGTTCCTGGCTCATGCGAAGGGTCCTCCGGCGGCGCGGCGGCGGCGCGGCTTTATTCTACGGGTTGCACCTTGGCGGGCAGGCCTGTGCGGATCGAGTCCCAGCAGGCGGATGCGGTGGCAATCACTTTGGCGCCCGCGACTTCATCGATCAGCGGACGCTTGTCCTCCAGCAGACAGTCTTCGAAATGGCGCATGTAGCGCAGCACTTCCTGGCCGTGCCCGGCCTCGCGCCTGAACTCCAGGCCCAACTCGGGCTGGCCCTGGATCTTGTCGAGAACGAGACGGTTGTTGACGAATGAGCCCTTGTCGCCGAAGATGCTCAACCCCTGCATGGGCAGCGGCGGCTCGACCAGACCGTAGACGGCCAGGATGCGGGCGATAACGCCGGAGCGGAAGCGCAGGTTTATCAGGAAGTTGTCGTGTTTGTCGGCCGGATAGCGGTCGTCCATGTTGCTGCAGGAGGCGTAGGTGAAGACCTCATCGACGTCGCCGAAGAACCAGCGCAGAAGATCGATGGGGTGGCAGGCGCCGCCGTAGAGCCAGTCTTGTGGGTTCTCATGGCGCCAGGGCGTGCGGTCCAAAACGGGGCGCATGTCGTGGACATAGTGGGCTTCGGCGAAGAGGGGGCGGCCGAGGTCGCCATCTGCGAAGAGCTTATGGGCGGCCATAAACGGGGGCTTGAAGCGGGAGGTCTGGCCGGTGAGGAACTTGAGGCCGGCTGCCCGGACGATGTGGACGACGCGGCGGGCTTCGGCGAGGGAGACAACCATGGGTTTGGTGCAGATGACGTGTTTGCCGGCGGCGACGGCGGCCTCGATGTGGTCGATGTGGAGGTGGTCGGGCGAGTAGACGCCGACGACGTCGACGTCGGGGCGGGCGACGAGCTCGCGGTAGTCGTTGGTAGCATGGGGGATGGCGTGTTCGGCGGCGAGGCGTTGGAGGCGGGTCTCGTCGCTGTCGCAGAGGGCGCGGACCTGCAGGCGGGAGGTGGGGTCGTCGTTGATTGCCAGCATGTTGGCGCCCATGCCGAGGCCGATGACGCCTACGCCGATATCTTTTGCCATTGTGTCTCCCGGGTTGGTGATGGGCTCATTGTGACGGGCCGGCGGCGGGCGCGGCGCGGTGGGGGAGGTGCTTGCATGTAAGGTCAGAAGTCGTTGAATACGTCGACGGCGTTGCCGGTTTTGATCGATTCCCAGGCGGCGACGCCGGCGGCGACGGATTTGGCGCCGTCGAGGACGCCGGGCGAGGGCTCTTTGTCGTTGTCGAGGCAGTCCTGGAAGTGGCGCATGTAGCGGATGACGGTGGCGCCGTGGCCGTAGGCGCTGAGGTCGGTTTCGGCGTCGAAGGGTGTGGTGTGGACCTCCTCGGTGTTGCTGTCGAGGACGACGCGGATTTCGCCGGGTTCGTTGTCGGTGTATTCGCCCTGGAGGCTGCCTTCGCTGCCGTAGACGCCGTACTGCATCATGGGCAGGGGCGGGTGTACGATGCCGTAGAGGCCGGAGACGCGGCCGATGACGCCGGATGTGAATTCGGCGTTGATGAAGAAGTTGTCCTGGATGGGGTAGCC
>DAOUHX010000374.1:0-34482 GCA_034428395.1 Caldilineaceae bacterium | reverse complement strand
GGTCGGGGCGGACCAGGCTGACGATCTTGCGATCGATGAGGTCTTTGAACTGGAAGATGTTGTGGAAGCGCTCGCCGGTGGCCATCGGCAGGGGGACGCTCTTGGCGATGTACTCCATGGCCTCCAGGCCTTCGGGGGCGAGCGGGTCTTCGTAATAGAGGATGCGAAAAGGGAGCAGCTCGTGGGCCAGGGTGATCGCCTCTTCGGGGCGCAGATTGCGGTGGATCTCGAGGCCCAGGTCGATATTGAAGCCGATGGCGTCGCGCACGGCTGCGACCATGACGACGGCGTCGCCGATAACCTCGGAGGCCGTCTTACGCTCGAATCCGGGCAGGAAGGGCGACATGCGCAGGGAGAGATAGCCTGCGGCTACCTGCTCCTGGGCACTCTCGGCACAGGCTGCGACGGTGGCGCCGCCTATATTCTGAAAGACCTTGACCCTGTCGCGCACTCTGCCGCCCAAGAGCCTGTGAACAGGCTGGCCGACCGCCTTGCCAGCAATGTCCCACAGGGCAATGTCGATTGCGCTGAGCGCCGCGCTGAGGGCGGCGCCCATGAAGTGGGTATCGCGGCTGACCGTCTGGAAGTGATGCTCGATGCGGGAGGCGTCCTTGCCGATGTAGTAGTGGCTGAGATCGAGGATGGCGCGATGGACCATGCCGTGATGGGCCCAGAGGCCGGCTTCACCGTTGCCGACGATGCCCTGATCGGTGTAGACGCGCACGAGCAGGAATCTGTCCGCAAGGAAGGGTGTGATCTTCTCGATCTTCAATGGCCTCATTCCGATCTGGTGGGGTCTACGGTCGTCCCGTTTTCCGTCTGATGAATTCGCCAATTGCCGGCCGCTGCCGGCGCGGCGCCTAAAGAGGGTACGCGTGCATGGTAGCGAACAGGCCTGCCGATGTCAAAGGAGACGGTCACTAAGCACGCTGGCCCGGTTTGACAAATCGGCCTGCACCTCTATAGTTCATTGGCAAGGACTCCCTCGTATCTACAGGAGCGATCCCATGGACAGGAGCTGGCTACAACACGCCCTGACGGTGGACGAAGAGCGCAGATTTGCCGAACAGGGATACTTGATCATCGAGAACGCGATCCCGCAGAAGCTGGTTGACCGCGCCACTGCCGTGGTTGACCGGCTTACCGCAGAAGAAAAGGCGCGCGAGGGTTTGGGCGCGAACGACGGGATCAACATCTTTGACTTCATCGGGCAGGATGATGTCTTCCTGGAGCTGCTCGACTACCCAACGACATTTCCCAAGGTCTGGGGAATCCTGGGCTGGAACATCCAATTGTACCACTCGCACACGATCATCACGCCCCCCAACGCCGTTTCCGGCCCAGGACAGCAGGGACTGAACTGGCACAAGGACAGCGGACGTCTCAACAACGAGCTCGAGACCGACCCGCAGCCGCGCATTTCGCTCAAGGTGGCCTTTTTCCTGACTGACACGTCGGAGCTGGGGCGGGCGAACCTTCATGTAATTCCCGGCAGCCACCTCCTGAACAAGCTGCCGGTGGACGAAGCCAAGAAGCCGAAAGGCGGGCTGGCAGTGCGGGCAAAGCCGGGTGACGCGGTCTTCTTCGACCGGCGCATCTGGCACTCGTCGAGTCCGAACACGTCCAAGGTGCCCCGCAAAGTGCTGTTCTACGGCTACAGCTACCGCTGGCTGCGGCCGCGGGACAACATGACTGTGGACCATCTCATGGGCCGGATCGATCCGATCCGGCGGCAGCTGTTGGGCGCGGCGCCGAGCGGGTGGCACGGCTACTCCTCACCGAAGCCGGAGGACGTGCCGTTGCGGGCGTGGTTGCAGGAGAATGTTGGCGAGCAGGTCGCAGTTTGAGTTTGCGAACCGCCCAGAGGGCGCCATTCGAAAATTGGGTTGCCGCGCTGATGCCCTGCTGGGGCCGGGAAGCGGTTGTCGAAGGCAGCCGTCAGCGAATGGCGTTCCGGGCCATTGGCAGCGCCGGAGAAGCGGGCGCGAGCAACCTTCCAAGTTGGAACCGGCCGGGGAGGGTCTGGCAGTTCGAAGCAACTGGCCTGGCCCAATTGTAGTAGCGCGATTCCCCCTCTGATAGTCGTTTCAATGCCCCGCGTTTAGAGAATCGTAGAGGGTTGACGAGCGCCTACACTTTGGCACAACGGGTCAGAGCCAGGCGGGCGTTGCCGCGCACGTAGAGGTTTTCGTCACCCAATGATTTCTGCAGGGCCGCGCGGGCGGCGCCGGCCTCTTTCCCGATTTTGGCCAGCGACAGGGCGGCGTTGTGGCGCACGAAGTCAGAGCTGTCGTTGACCAAATTGCGGGCAAGGTTTGGGACCGCTTCCGGCGCGGCGATGACACCGAGGGCCTCGGCGGCGTTGCGACGCACCCATTCCGACTCGTCGCTGAGACACTTGAGCAGGCCTGGGATTGCGGGCCTTGCAGCAAGCCCGATGTCGCCGAGGATGTCGGCGGCGGCGGCGCGTAGCTGCCAACGTGGGGCGCGCAGGGCGGCGTTCAGGCCCGCGACGGCGGCCGGTCCTTGCGCGCTGAGGCCGAAACCGGCCTGAAGCTGGCTCGGATTGTGGTATTTCGCTGCGAGATTGTGTTCCAGAAGTGCGTCTGCCTCAACCGCCAGCGCCTTCATCAACTCGATTCTGCCGGATTCAGCGGCGGCCGAGAGCATGTAGACATGTTCCAGTCGATCTGATTCGGACTTACAGGGGCTTCCGTCGTTCTTTTCGAAGTCTGTCCCCGAGCTAGCGGTCGCTGGGCGGTCAACTTTGGCCTGAGAATCAGCCGGCACCGACCCGCCGTCGCTTGCTGGCCCTACTTCCCAGTCGCTTTGACCAAGATACCAGCGCCATAGGCTCCGACATAGCGCGGGATTGGCCGCGTTGTTGAAGGTGGGGCGGGGCCGGGCCTGGCTGAAGTTCCAGCTCGGCGCGTCAGGTTCCGTCATGCGACAAAACAGGAACTTCAGCATGAATCGGTTGCGATCGGAGCAGTTCGCGGTTGCGCGATGCCACAGGTCGTAGTGGACGATGGTGACTGTGCCGGCGGGGCCGCACAGGAGCATTTCGCCATTTCTTTCGGCCTGATCGCGGCTTGTGTAGTATTGTGAAGCGGGCAGAACCGACGTCGGACCCATCTTCGCAGACACGTCCTGGGGGTAGTAAAAGGCCATTGCCCAGCGTGTGCGGTGATGCCGTACGTTGCGGTCGTCCTCGTAGCTATCCTGGTGGTGACGCTGTGCAGGGCGGTTGGGAGTGGTCAGATGGCAGTGCCGGTGGGCGTGCATGGCGTAACCCGGGCCGAGGACGCTGGTCAAGGCGCCGGTCACGGCTGGGTGACCAAAGAGTTCAGCCAGATCGGGAATCCTCGGCAGGATGTTGTTGCCGGGATTGCCTTCCATCGCGAAGATCGACTCAAGCCGGGAACGGACCGTTTCGTGGAAGGCGCGAGGAAAGTCTGCGTGCACCGTCACGAAGCCATCGACGATGAACGCCTGCATCTGGTTATCGTTGAGGAGGATCATTGGGACCGAGTCCGGTAGATTGCAGGCGGTGACAAACGAAACAGTTCACGCGGCATGACGTATAACAGATTGAAGGTGTTGGAGCGTGTAGGCATTCGATTGAAGGCGCGCCTTGCGTGTCAGTTTGACTTGAAACGGGACAGAATGCAATGGGCCAAAAGCCGACAGATGGACAAGCCGCTGCGGCGGCGGAGTTAACGAAAGAGGCGGGAGACCGGTGTGATGAAGCCGCGTCGAAGAAGAGTGCAATCGTGGTCGCCGAGCAGATTCACAAGACATTTCGCTCCGGCGAGATTGAAGTCCACGCGCTGCGGGGCGTTGACCTTACGATCGGGACCGGCGAGATGGTCGCGATTATGGGGCCATCAGGCTGTGGTAAGACGACGCTTCTGAACTCCCTATCCGGGTTGGACAGTTTTGACAGCGGGCAAGTCACGATTGAGGGCACGCCGCTGGCCGCGATGAATGATCGCAGACGCACCGACTATCGCGCCCGCCGCATGGGCTTCGTTTTCCAATCGTTCAATTTGCTGCCGGTGATTTCAGCGGTGGAAAACGTCGAGATGCCGCTTCTCGTGAGCGGTGTCAGTCCCGCGGATGCGCGCAAGAGAGCGCTAGAGAGCCTGGCAAGCGTGGGGCTGGCGGACCGTGCATCGCACCGGCCGATGCAGTTGTCGGGCGGACAGATCCAGCGGGTGACGATCGCCCGCGCCCTGGTCAATCATCCGGCGCTGGTTTGGGCAGACGAGCCCACCGGAAACCTGGACGTGGGCAGCTCGACCGAGGTGCTGGCGCTGATGCAGCGTCTCAATCGCGAGCAGGGCCAGACCTTCGTGATCGTCACGCACGACCCGCACGTTGCCGGGTTGTGCGGGCGGATCGTGCAGATGGAGGACGGGGAGATTGCGGCCAATGAGTAGTCTTCTTGCCTCTGCTTCGCTCTACCTGGCGGTGGCCCTGGGACTCATCCTGGCCGGGCTGGCACTGCTCTCGCTGCGCAATCCAATCATTGGCAAACTGGGCGTACGCAACATTCCACGCCGCCCGATGCAGTCGGCGCTGATCGTGCTGGGCCTCACGTTGAGCACGATGATAATCGTGTCCGCGCTCAGCCTCGGCGACACGCTCGAAAACACTGTGCGGCGGCAGACGATCGACGCATACGGACAGATCGACCAGGTTATCTCTCCACCCTTCTTGCAGGACCTGCTCGAGCTGGCTGAGGGGGATACGATTGACCCTGAGAGCGCCAGCAGCCCGCAGAGCGCCGACTTGCTCAATGCGCTTACTTCGGGCGACCTCAACGCCCTGATCGCCCTGTTTGAGGAGGGGCTGCCTGGCATTTCGGAAGAGCGCTACGCGCAACTGCTGGAAGAGACCGAAGGCTATCCGTTAATTGATGGGGTGGCCGGATCGATCCTCTTTCCCACGATTGTACGCAATGTCAACACGGGGCAGGGCGAGCCGCTCGGCTTCATCTTTGCCGTGGACGAGCAGTATGACACAGGCTTTGGGTTGCACGACACCGGTGGCGTGCCGGTGCGCACTGCCGATTTGCGGTCCGGTGTGGGGGACGTATTTGTCGACCTGCTCGAGCTCTGGCAGCAGACTGGGTCGGCGGCGGGCGAGATTGGGTCGGCCTTGGGCGATGAGGGCTTTGGTGTGCCAGAGGCTGTGCTGGCGGCAGGCACCGTCGCGGCGCAGCTGCTGGCGGAAGAGGGCCCCTCCTTTACGCTGCGCCAACTTGCCCTCCCGGTACAGGTACTTCGCAACCTCGGACTCGACACTACGATGTTCGACGAGCAGGGCGTTGAAACGATCAGCCTGGAAGGGCTGGGCATCAGCGACGAGGAACTGGCGGAATTCGGACTTGACGCGGACGAGCCGGTAACGGTTCCGACGCTGCCGATGCTCGGGTTTGACGTGCCGGAGGCAGAGGAGTTGCTGGCGACGGTTACCGGGTTCCTGAGCGCAATCAACCTGAATACTTTGGGGCAGGATGTCGATGACCAGCTGGGACAGTTCGGCCTGCAGCTGCGGCAGGGTGAGGTCTACCTGAATCGCGTCGGCGCGCAGCAGCTCAACGCGAGGCCGGGCGACCTGCTGGAAATCTTCATTGGGCCGATCCCGGTCCCGTATCGCGTGCGCGGCGTGGTGGAGGAGTCCGGCCCGGTGGGGGCGCTGCTGCCGGTCGTGATGATGCATACGGACGAGGCGCAGAAGCTACTGTTTATGCCGGGCAGGATCAACAACATTCTGGTCTCCAACGAGGGAGACGAGGTCGACGGGATGGTTCACACGGAAGAGGTAAGCGCCCATCTGCGCGGCCTCTCCCTTAACGATGAACGTTTGACGGCGCTGATGGCGGCGCTGCGTACGCCTGATGCGGCAGATGTTATCCGGAGGGAGGGCGTTGCGCCGGTCAATCCGTTCATGGGAGACGACGATCCGCCAGAGTTCGTGATGGAACTATTCGGCATGTTGGGTCAGGCGAGTGACTTCGAAAAGGACGTTGAAGTGTTGACAGCCTCGCTTTCGGGTACGGCCGGCAGTTCAGTCGATGGAGAGGTGCGGACTTCGCTCAGCAGCGAGGCGGTGCAGGAGTGGTTACTTGCACTGCCGCTGGCGAGCGCCGACAGGGACGCCATACGGGAGGCGCTGGCCGACATTCGTGATTTCGAGGTGCTGGCGCCCCTGAGCAAGCAGTTTGTTACCGATGTGGCCGAAGTGGGGGGCGTGGCGTTCGGGACGATTTTTTCCAGCTTCGGCATCCTTTCCATCTTTGCAGGCGTTCTGCTGATTTTTCTGATCTTCGTGATGATGGCGGCCGAACGGCGCAGCGAGCTGGGCATAGCACGGGCGGTTGGCATGAGGCGCATCCACCTTGTGCAGATGTTTGTTACCGAAGGGATGGTCTACGACCTCGCGGCGGCGCTGGTGGGGCTCGGCCTCGGCCTGCTTGTTTCGTACAGCATGATCGGATTCCTCAGCAGTCTGCTGTCGGGCATTGGCAGCAGGCTTGCCGACGCGCCTCCCTTCAGGTTCAGCTGGTACGCGGCGCCGACGTCGCTCGTGATCGCCTACTGCCTGGGCGTAATCTTCACCTTTTTCGTTGTTACGGTCGCGTCGTGGAATGTGAGCCGGCTCAATATCATAGCCGCAATCCGCAACCTGCCTGACACCTCGATTGCGAGGCGGCAAGGATGGTTGCGCCAGGCACTGCGGGCGGCTGCCCTCCTGCTCCTTCTCGCCGCAGGTGGGAATCTCGTCTGGCTGGGACAGGAAAGCGGACAGACGGTTTCCTTTGTGGGCGGCACACTTCTTCTGGCAGGGATTGCCTGGGGAGGCGGATGGGTGAGCCGGCGATGGACGCACGGGCGGGCTGAACTTCGGCGAAGGGTGGTGAATACAGTTATCGGCGCGGGGTTGCTCGCGCTCTGGGGCGTGCCGTGGAGCGACGTCCTGGACTCGGAACTGCCCTGGTTCAACCAAAATCCGGGCTTCACGCTGTTGTCTTTTGCCCTGAGCGGGCCGTTCATTATCACGGGCGCAATCATGCTGGTGATGCATAACGCGGATAGCTTGGCGGGGCTTTTTGTACGGTTGGTGGGGCGGATCGGTCCGCTGACGCCCGTGCTGAAGACAGCGGTGGCCTACCCGCTCAGCAATCGCTTTCGCACGGGAATGGCGATGCTGCTTTTTGCGATGGTGATCACGACGGTGACGGTGATGAGCGTAGTGATCCGGGCGACGGAGGTCGTAACCGAGCCCAGCGAAGAGCGGACGGCCGGTTTCGACATTGTGATTTCGCCGAGCCTCCTGAGCCTGTTCGACCCGGTGACGGACATTAACGAAGAGGCGGTCCTACGCGACGACTTCCCGAGGGAGCAGGTGGCGGTTCTGGGAACCGTGGCGCGATTGGGCCTGGCGGCACGCCAGATCGAGCCCGAGGCCGAGGGCATAGAGAGAAGGTCGAGCTCCATGATCACCGGCGTAGACTTTGGCTATACGAAGCAGGCCGCCCAGCATTACGGCTTTCAAATGCGCGCCGAGGGCTTTGACAGCGACGAGGCCGTCTGGCAGGCCTTGGCTGACCGGGATGACGTAGCAGTAGTCAATTCGCGGTGGGTAGCGCGTGCGCCCGAAGAGGTTGCGGAGGGACAGGCTTTCGGGCCTGAAGGGGAATCGAGAAGGGGAGGACCTCCCTGGCGAGGCGATTCGGACTTACATGGCTTCTACCTGGAGGAAGGGGGTACGTTGCCATACGTTCTGGTTGAACTCAGCGCGGATATGGGCGGCGCGGGCACAAGTTTTGCCGTGGGAGGCGTGCAGGTCGAGGCGTCGGTCGGCGGCGCGGATGCAACGGCGAGCGGAGAAAAGATCAGGCACAACGTCCAGATCATTGGCGTGCTTGCGGAAGGGGACACGCTGGCAGAGGGCGGCTTCCTCGTGAACAGGCGCGTGCTCGACAAGCTGAACGGAGAGCCGGTGCGGCCACAGTCCTTCTACGCGAAGGTTGCGCCCGGGGCGGACGTGGGCGAGACGGCGCAGGCGCTGGAGCGGGCGATGCTGAGCAGCGGGCTGAACGCGACGCCGCTCTCAGAGGTGTTCGCCGCGGGCCAGGCCTTTCTGCGCGGGATCCTGGCGCTGTTCCAGGGTTTTCTGGCTTTGGGGCTTGTAGTTGGCATCGCCGGGCTGGGAGTGGTCAGCAGCCGTTCGGTTGTTGAGCGGCGCCAGCAGATCGGTGTACTGCGCGCGATCGGCTATCCATCCGGGACGGTAGCGCTGCTCTTCGTACTGGAGGCGAACTTCATCGCGTTGACGGGAATCCTGGTCGGGGGCGTCACCGGGCTGATTCTGGGCGACAAGACCATTGGCCAGGCCTACGACCTGGCGACGCAGCAGAGTTTTCCGACGCCCTGGCTCACGATTGCGGCAATGCTGGTGGCGACCTGGCTGGTGTCGCTGCTGACGACGGTTCTGCCGGCATGGCAGGCGTCGCGCATCTATCCGGCGGAGGCGCTGCGGTATGAGTGAGGTTCGGCGCGAGGGGATGCGCGGCTGAAATACCTGTTGACTCGCCCCTTCACCAGTCGTAGTGCTTGTAGCGTTTGGCCCAGCCTCCGGTGGATGAGAGCATTTTGCCGGCTTCGATGAAGAAGAGCCAGCGCGGCTCCTGCATAGTGGTTTCTAGATATTTCAGCCCGGCCTCGCCGCCGTAGCGTTCGGCCATCTCCTGGCCGATTTCAACCCACTTTCCGCCTACATTGGGCTCCTCCACTACTTTGGCCTGCCCCTTGACGAGGACGCGGCCCCCATTGTCGGCGTCGATGCAGAGGAAGACGCGGCCGTCGTTCTTCATGTAGGCGGCCCAGGCTGAACGCGCCCGCGGCACGACGTAGAATCCGCCGTCGGCATATGTAAACCAGCAGGGAACCACATAGGGTGCCCCTTCGTCGTCGATACAGGCGAGGCGGCAGACGGTGTCGCTGTGCAGCAGCTCGTCGATTTGGGATGGGGTCATAGCTGGCATCGTTCTCTCCTGTAGAGTCGGTATCGGGCGGCGCACGGGCTGTGGCTGTATGAGTAGTCCGGGCGGAGAGGAACTCCCGCCGGCGGGCGTTACCTTATATCACCAACGGAAATATTTCAAACACACTCTCGACAATGGCCGATATTTCTGCTATAATTGCCTGCTGAAATGTCGGGTCCGGCATGCCAATGGCATTCAAAGTCGCCTTTTGGAGCTCCGGCAGCTGAATTGTGCACCTGGAATGCCTTTTTAAGCCGAGGATATAAGCATGAATGCCGAAGTCATGAATTTCATCGAGGAGGACCGCCACGCTATTCTGGCGACCAACGGAAGGAACGGCTTGCCGCAGCTGACGCCGGTTTGGTACCTGTTCGAAGATGGCGTGCTCTACGTGAGCGCGCAGGTAACGACGGTGAAAGTGCGCAACCTGCGGCGCGACCCGGCGGTCTCCGTCTGTATCGACGGTGGGCGAGGCGACGCACGCTACGTCGTTTTCGGAGGCCGGGCGGAACTGATCGAGCCGGGTGAACGTCAGAAAGCGTTGAGGTGGCGGATCGTGCGGCACTACTTCGATGACGAGCCTGCAGCGGCGCGCTACTACGAGACGGTTAAGGACAATGTCGGCGCGATCATTCTTTTGCGGCCGGAACGGGTCGTATTGAGCGGATTTGCCAACAATTAGGTCATGGATTCGGGCGGTGCACGGGCCATCGGGACGCCTGCCGACGGAGGAGAGTGAAGCGTGTGTCGAAGCATCAGGAAACTGCGCCAGCCGGAACGGTTGCCGACGGTCCAGGAGACGGAGGAAGCGGCGCTTCAGTTCGTGCGCAAGGTAAGCGGTTACCGCAAGCCGTCGAAGGCGAATGAGCAGGCGTTCAACAGCGCGGTCAGTGAGATTGCCGCCGTCACGCGGCGAATGTTTGAAAGTCTTGAGTCCCGGTAGCCCATGCACCGGCACGGTGGGAGGCGCGATGCTCTTTGCCGCCTGCCCAAGCGTATCACAATTTGATACAACAGGAGCTTGAATATGAGCAATACCCCCGTTCCCTCAGACCTTGAGATCGCCCAGGCAGCGACTATCCGCCCGATCTGGGAGATCGCGGAGAAGATGGGGCTGGAGCGAGGCGACATCGAACTGTACGGCGACCAGATGGCCAAAGTCCGGTTGGAGGCGATTGAGAAACTAGCGGAGCGCCCGAATGCGCGCTACGTGCTGGTCACCGCGATCACGCCGACGCCGCTGGGGGAGGGCAAGTCGACCACGACGGTAGGTCTCGGTCAGGGAATGCACCACATCGGAAGGACTGCCACGGTGGCGATTCGCCAGCCGAGTCAGGGTCCGACTTTCGGCATCAAGGGAGGGGCTGCGGGCGGGGGCTACAGCCAGGTTGTGCCGATGGAACAGTTCAATCTGCACATGACCGGGGACATGCATGCGGTCACCGCGGCTAACAATCTGCTGGCGGCGATGATCGATGCGCACATCTACCAGGGCAACGCGCTGGAGATCGATCCCTATAGCATCATGTGGCGGCGCGTGCTGGACGTGAACGACCGCGGACTGCGCAACATCATCAGCGGCCTCGGCGCGAAGTCTGACGGGCCGCAGCGGCAGACCGGTTTCGACATTTCGGCGGCGTCGGAAGTGATGGCGGTTCTGGCGCTGACGACGAGCCTGGAGGACATGCGCACACGCTTCGGCCGGGTAGCCATCGGCACGAACCGCAACCGTAAACCGGTGACGGCAGAGCAGCTGCAGGCGGCGGGCGCGATGACGGTGCTGATGAAAGAAGCGATAAAGCCGAACCTGTTCCAGACATTGGAGAACACGCCGGCGCTTGTCCATGCCGGCCCGTTTGCCAACATTGCCCACGGGAACAGTTCGGTCCTGGCCGACCTGATCGGCGTCAAGACGGCAGACTTTGTGATCACCGAGGCCGGCTTCGGCGCCGACATCGGCGCGGAGAAGTTTTTCAACATCAAGTGCCGCTACAGCGGGTTGCGGCCGGACGCGGCAGTTCTGGTGGCGACGGTGCGTGCACTCAAGTCGCACACTGGCAGATACCGGGTTGTGCCGGGCAGGCCGCTGCCGCCCGAGATGCTGGAGGAGAACGCGGAAGACGTTGAAGAGGGCGCGGCCAATCTGCGAAAGCAGATTCAGAATGTGCGTGCGCACGGCGTCAGTCCTGTCGTATGCGTCAACCAGTTCGCCACCGACTTCGACAAAGAGATCGAAGTCATCGGACGTGTGGCGGAAGAGGAGGGCGCGCGCTGGGCTGTCTCCAGCCATTGGGCGGAAGGCGGCGCAGGGGCCAGGGAGCTGGCGCGGGCCGTGGTCGAGGCCGCGGAAGAGCCGACCGATTTCCGCTTCCTGTACCGGCTTGAGCAGCCCTTGAAGGAGAAAATCGAGAAGATCGCGACCACGATCTACGGCGCGGACGGCGTTGAATACACGCCGCTGGCGAACCGGCAGATCCGTCAATACGAGGCGAGCGGATTCGGTGCGCTGCCGATCTGTATGGCGAAGACGCATCTGAGCCTGAGCCACGATCCCAAGCGCAAAGGCGCGCCAAGCGGATTCACCGTGCCGGTCCGAGAGGTAAGGGCGAGCGTCGGCGCGGGATTCGTATATCCGCTGTTGGGCGAAATGCGAACGATGCCGGGCTTGGGCAGCGCGCCGGCGGCGCAGGCCGTGGACATCGACCTGGAGACCGGGCAGGTTATCGGCCTGTTCTAGAACGCGGACGGGCCCGTGGATGATGCTGTCTCGAGCCACGGATTCGCACGCGCCGCAGCGCTCTTGAAGAACCGGAGGCGCCCGCCCGCCGCTGAATTTGGGCGGATCGGGCGGCATCAAGTTACAATGTAGGTTATGCCTTTAACGCTTCACGCAGCATGGATCAGTTCCGGAAAACGATCGTCAAGCGGCCAAGAGCAGGATAGAAACGGCCCGGCACAGTTGACCCCAGCGGCCGGCCAAACGACTCCCAATTCAATTGAGCATATTTCGCCCGATACCGGGGTGGAAGTCCGGGTGAGGAATCAGACTGCGACCGGCCAAAGACCGGTCGACCAGTCCGACGCGCCCCGGACAGGGATGTCCCGGAGTGGCGGTCGGCTGTTTCTTTGGGCCGAGAACCACGATGAGGCCAGCAACCAATCACTGGCCGGGGCTGACGGAAACGGAGCGGCGCCAGCAGGAATGGGGGCAGACCGGACGGCTGGCACTGCCGCGGCTGAATCCAATGGCAGTCGAGACGGTCGGACGGAAGGGGACAGGCACAAGGGGAAGATTCCTTCCCACCCCGCGCAGTTGCAGGTAGGCACGTTGCGCCAAATGATGCGCCAGTTGGCGACTGCAAGCGAGCTGACGATTCTGCTCGGCAACCCGGCGACGGCCACGGTCTGGCTGCCCAGCCGGAACGGCCTGCCGCAGACCCGGCTGGGAACCTATCAGCTTGGCGTCAATGCTATGTCGGGAGAGGCGGGCCCGGACAGTTTGCAACGGTGGCAAGTGACCGGCATGACGCTGGACCCGTTTCATGCTCTCGCATTTCTGAGTCGTTTTACAAACCAGCGACTGATCGAGATACCAACTTCGACCGCGCTCTTTCGACACGCGCGTCAGGGCAACGATCTGCTCTTCTGGAGCCATGCTGCCAAATTTGTATTGGAGCTTCTTGCCGGCCAGCATTTCTTGCCGGGTCTGATTCCCGACCAAAGCGGCCGTTTCCGGGCGGCATGGCAGCCGTTCATGATGGAGGGCAGCCTGCGGGAACGGCTTGAGTTTCTGGTGGCGGCGATGCCACCGATCTGCCGGGCGTATGAGTTGGAATCCCTGGAAGAAGCTCCGTCTTCTGGCGGCCTGCTGGAAGAGTTCATCGCAGCCCTGATGAATGGGGCGATCCGCGAGTGGACGCCTCCGGGCGAGCCGAAAGAGGGAAACGGTCTCTTTGGGCCTGCTGAAGACGTCCGCCAAACCGAAACGCGCAGTGTGGACCACTCACCCGGCTCACTCTGGATGAAGGGCCTGTCCGGTGAGGAACAGATGCTGCACCTGCCTCCTCAGCCTGCCCACCAGCTCTATCAGCAGTGGATTGAATGGATGGAGCAGCTGCATACATCTGTGGCTGATTCCAATTTCCAGGTGGCATTTGGGCTGGAGCTGCAAGCTGACGCAAGCGACTCGTTGCAGGAGGCCGGCGAAGGTTGGGCGGGGGCGCCGCGACGCTCGTCGATCTCGAGCTGGCACCTCAACTATTTTCTACAGGACAGAGATGACCCTGATCTATTGATCCCGGCGCAGCAGGTGTGGAACGAGAATGGACAGAGCATCCGCATCAACGGACGGCGATTTGACCAGCCACAGGAGCGTCTTCTTACAGGGCTGGGAATTGCCAGCCGGCTGTTTGCGCCGATAAGGGAGAGCCTGCGCACCCCGCGCCCCGAACGGGCGATGCTGTCGTTGGAAGATGCGTACCTCTTCTTGAAGGAAATTGGTCCTCTGCTGGAGAGCAGCGGATTCAGCGTCATCATGCCGGAGTGGTGGGCGGAGCGCAGCCGGTCGCGCCTTGGATTGCGGCTGCGCTTGGGGAGCGCACAGGATGAAGGCCTGATCGATGGACTCTGGGGACCGGGCAAGGACGGGATGAGTCGGCGCAGCGAACCGGGATTGCCGGTGAACGACGGCGCGTTGGACCTGAACCGTCTGGTTCAGTTCCGGTGGGAGTTGACGCTGGGCGATAGGACCCTGAGCCGAGAGGAATTCGACGCCCTGGCCGAATTGGGTTCGCCGCTGGTCCGGGTTGGCGACGAATGGCTGGAGTTGGAGCCAGGGCAGGTTGAGGCCGCGCGGCAGTTCGTCGATGGCAGCCAGGCCGAAGGACAAATGTCTCTGCTGCAGGCGGTGGGGATGGCGCAGGCTTACGCGCGCGGCGTCGGCGAAGAAGTGGATGGAGAAGAACTGCCCGGACTGGCGGGCCGCGCGGGCAGCAGGCGGAACAACGGGCCGTCCCTGGGTCGAAACGGGCCTGCCGCGCGAACGGCCGGGCTGCTGTTCGGTTCGACAGAGGGATGGGACATTCCGGGGGGAATGCCTGGGCCGGAGCTGCCGCTGGACGCCGTCGTCGCCGATGGCTGGCTGGAAACGGCCCTCGAGCGTTTGCGGGGACTGGAACAGATTGAAGAGGTCTTTGAACCAGAAGGATTTGTCGGCACATTGCGGCCCTACCAACGAAGGGGCGTGGGCTGGCTCCGCTTCCTGCGCTGGCTGGGGCTCGGGGCCTGCCTGGCAGACGACATGGGCCTGGGGAAGACGATTCAGGCCATAGCTCTGTTGCTCCATTCGCGTCAGCGGAAAGATGGGGCAGAGCCGGACGGGAAGGAGGAGACGCGGCACCTGCCGGCGCTTCTCATCTGCCCGACGAGCGTCGTGGCGAACTGGCGGCACGAGATTGAGCGGTTTGCGCCGGAAATGCGACTGCTCCTCCATCATGGAAGCGGCAGGCTGACGGGCGACGAATTCCGGTCTGCGTTGCCGCAACAGGACCTGGTGATCACGAGTTTTGGCATTGCGCGCCGGGATATCGAGATGCTGGCGGCTCAGGAGTGGAGCGATCTGATACTGGATGAGGCGCAGAACATTAAGAATCCGGCGGCCAAACAGACGCAGGCTGTACGGCGTCTGACCGGCCAGTCGCATGAATTGCTGGAGCCGGGGCGCGTACAGCCGTTTCGCATTGCCCTGACGGGCACTCCGGTGGAGAACCGCTTGCTTGAACTGTGGAGCATCATGGAGTTTCTCAACCCCGGCTACCTGGGCAAACGGGAGCACTTCCGCCAGCAGTTTGTGCTGCCGATAGAGCGGTACAATGATGACCTGGCCGCCGCGGAGCTGCGGCGGCTGGCGCAGCCATTCCTGCTGCGGCGCCTGAAGACGGACCCGTCGATCATTTCCGACTTGCCGGAGAAGAATGAAATGGTGGTCTTTTGCTCGCTGACGCAGGAGCAGGAGGCACTGTACACGCAGGTGATCGAGGAGACGATGGCACGGGTAGAGGCGAGCGAGGGCGTGCAGCGCAGGGGTCTGGTACTGAGCCTGCTGCTCAAGCTGAAGCAGGTGACAAATCATCCGGCGCACTACCTGGGCGAGCAGGAGCCTCTGGAGGACCGCAGCGGCAAGCTGAGCCGGCTGACCGAAATGCTTGAGGAGGCGCTAAGCATCGGAGACCGGGCGCTGATCTTCACGCAGTTTGTGGAGATGGGCCATCTGTTGCGCGGGCATTTGGTGAAGACGCTGGGGCGTGAAGCGCTCTTTCTTCACGGCGGCACGCCGGCATCGAAGCGGGAGCAAATGGTGCGTTCGTTCCAGGAAGACCGGACCGGCGCGCCGATCTTTGTGCTCAGTCTGCGCGCAGGGGGCGTGGGCGTGAATCTGACCAGGGCGAATCATGTTTTCCACTTTGACCGCTGGTGGAATCCGGCGGTCGAGAACCAGGCGACCGACCGGGCATTCCGCATCGGTCAGAAGCGGTCGGTGCAGGTGTACAAGTTCGTCGTAGCCGGCACGCTGGAAGAGCAGATCCACAAAATGATAGAGAGCAAACAGAACCTGGCAGAGTCGATTGTAAACAGCGGTGAGGACTGGCTGGCGGACCTTGATACTGAAGGCCTGCGCAGGCTGATCGCTTTGCGAAACAACGGCTAGACGGCTCACAAGCTAAAGGGTGACGCGTGCACGAATCGATAACCGGGTCTTCACGTGGGGGAAGCTCGTGGACCGAGCGATGGTACAGTTTCCTGGGCGGCATGGGCTATGACTTGCGCCGGGGACAGTCGCTGGCGCGGCGGATGAGCGTGCGGTCGTTTGACGTTCAGGTGGGCCTGGTCGCGGCCGAGTTGGAAGAGCTCGATCGGGGCATTTCCCGGGTAGAGATCGAAATCGTTCCGCTGCGCGTTGATGCCTGGTCTGCCGTCCTCGACGCGCTGGCAGGTGAGGCGTTGCATGCGGCCCAACTCCTGGCCGGGGGGACCGAGTGGGAGACGGTCCGCTCGGTCCTTGATACAGTATTTGACCGGGCCGGCGTCGAGCTGTTGCCATCGACCCCTGGTTCCGAGGAGGTCATCGCGGTCTGCGATGGCTGCGGCGGCGATGAGAGGTCCTGCCGCCATGCATTGGTTGCGTTCTATCTGTTCGGGCAGATGATCACGGATGATCCGTGGCTGCTGCTGCGGCTGCGCGGGCAGGACCGCCAGCAGATCCTTGCCGGGCTGCGGCGGCGTCGTAGCGACGGCGACACAGGGAGAGCCGATGCAGGCACGGCAATGCCGGCGGCACGACCCGGGCCGGCCATGGCCGGCGTCGAGTCGATGCGCGGCGGCCGGACGACGGCAACCGCACAAGGTGAAGAGCCGTCCCTCGCGGTGCAAATAGACAGTTTCTGGGGCAAGCGCCGGTTGGCGGGGCCGGAGGGCTCGCAGCAGGACCTGGGTGCTTTGCACTACAACATCAACCCCCCGCTCATCCGCCTGGCCCTGCTGCGGCGGCTCGGTCCGCCGCCGTTCCCGCAGGACGGCATGGAGGTCTACGAGAGGCTGGCCCGCACCTATCTGGAGGTTTCGGAGAAGGCGCTGGAACTGGCCTACACCCCCGAGCCGGACGCGGACAGTACGGGCTGACAAGGAGGACCTTGTGATAGCGCAACTGCTGGCCGAGCGGTCGGCTGACGGCAATCCGATTCGCGTGGGCATCATCGGCACGGGCAAGTTCGGCGCCGGCCTCGTGGCGCAGATTTCACAAATGCAAGGCATGGTCGTCGCCGCGATCGCGGATATCAACCCGCACAATGCGCGCTACGCCTACGAGTCCAGTGGGGCGCCGGCGGAGGAAATACGGACGGCGGAGACTGTCGCTGAACTCGAGGATGCGGTGCAAGCCGGCAAGCCGGTTATCGTTGAGGACGGGCTGGCATTGGGGGATTGCGAGTCGATTGACGTTGTTGTCGAGTCGACCGGCCTGCCGGACGTGGGCGCACGGCACGCATATCACTCGCTGAGCAACGGCAAGCACGTGGTCATGGTGAACGTGGAAGCGGACGTTACGGTGGGCCCTTTCCTGCGTCGTACGGCCGACGCAGCCGGCGTTGTCTACACGATGGTGGACGGGGACCAGCCTGCAGTGACGTGGAACATCGTCGAGTGGGCGCGCAGCCTTGGCCTGGAGATCGTCGCGGCGGGCCGGGGCACGATCTTCTACGCCGACGATTTCGAGGGCACGCCGGATACGGCGGCCGCGCGCTTCGGCTTCTCGCCCGAGCATATCGAACGGCGCACAATCAATCTGAAGATGTTCAACTCGTTCCGCGATGGCACCAAGGCGCAGGTCGAAATGACCGCGCTGGCCAATGCGGCCGGGCTGGAACCGGACGTGCGCGGCATGCACGAGCCTTCGGTGAACCTGGAGCAGATCCCGCAGCAGCTCAGCCTGCGAGAGGAGGGCGGGTTGCTCAGCCGTCATGGTGTGGTGGAGCTGGCAAACTCGGTGGCTGAAGATGGCGAGACGATGCTGCCCAACCCGATCCGGATGGGCGTCTTTGCCGTAGTGCGCTCGGAGCATCCCTTCACGCAGGAGGACCTGGCCTATCACGGCTGCCACGTAGGAGGCGAGGGGAAGAACTTTCTGCTCTACCGTCCCTACCACCTGGTTGCCGTTCCCGCGCCGCTCAGCATCGCGCGTGCGGTCTTCTTCGGCGCTGCCAACGGCTCCTGCGCGGCGACGCCGACCGCGGAGTGCATTGCTGTGGCCAAGCGGGACCTGCGACGCGGAGAGGTCCTGGACGGCGGTGGCGGCTACACTGTTGTCGGCCAGTGTGAGAAGGCGGGCATCGCCAGGCGCGAAGGCCTGCTTCCCCTTGGCCTTGCGGACAGGGCGACGCTGGTACGGGAGGTTGGCAGGGGTGAAGCAATCGGTTTCGCGGACGTGTCGTTGAACGAAGACTCCTTTGTGCTGAAGATGCGCCGGCTGCAGGACGAGATCACCTGTTGAGAGCGGGGGATTGTCAGAACAGGGCAAGGAGAAGGGCATGAACTACCGCCGACTGGGGCGTACGGGGCTGAAGGTCTCGGAGATTTCGCTGGGGACGATGACTTTTGGCCGCGGCAGCGACGAGTCTGAGGCGAAGCGCATCGTAGACCTGGCATTTGACGCCGGAATCAACTTTTTCGATACGGCCAACTCGTACGCGGACAGCGCCTCGGAAACAATTCTGGGCAAGGTGCTTCAGGGGCGGCGGCGAGACGCCGTCGTCGCGACCAAATTCTTCAATCCGACGGGCACCGACGTGAACAGCTCGGGAACGAGCCGGTTCCATCTGATGCACGCGGTGGAAGACAGCCTTCGCCGGCTGCAGATGGATCACATTGACCTCTACTATATCCATCATGTTGATACGCAGACGCCGCTGGACGAGACGCTGCGGGCGCTGGACGACCTGGTGCGCCATGGCAAAGTGCGGTATACCGCGTGCAGCAATTTGGAGGCCTGGCGGCTGATGGAGGCGATGTGGCTCAGCGACCACAACGGGTGGGAGCGGTTCGCCGCCTATCAACCGCAGTACAGCCTGGTCGTGCGCGATATCGAGCAGGAGATCGTTCCCGCCTGCGAGTTAAAAGGAATCGGCGTGGTCGTGTGGAGTCCGCTGGGAGGCGGCTTCCTGACTGGTAAGTACAGTCCGGGCCAGCGGACGGCGCCCGGCACGCGGTCGGAGGAGGGTTGGGCCTATCCCGACCGGAATTTCGCGGCCAATGCCGATGGGACGCTCGCCGCGCTGCTTGAAGTGGCTGCGGAGTTGGGGCGCAGCCCGGCCCAGGTCGCCATCCGCTGGACGCTGGACCAGCCGGCGATCACGAGCGCGATCGTGGGCGCGCGCACCCGAGAGCAGCTGCGCGACAATGTGGGCGCCGGCGGTTGGGCGCTGCCTGCCGACGCGTTGCGGATACTGAACGAGGTCTCCCATCTGCCCGACCGCTACCCCAAGTCGATTGAAGCAGACATGCACGAACGGCGCGACAGCGCGGTTTCGATGCCATCTATGGAAAGCTGAGCACTCGTATGTACGCGGTCAGCGAATTTGAGCCAAGCACGCAGGGTTACGAGGCGCTTGCGTCGTTACACAGGGTCGTCTCGCCCGACGGACGGAAAGAGACGGCTGCCGGCCTGGAGAAGGAGGACGCCGGCTGGCCGCGGGACAAGCTCTTCAAGCGCTTTGTTGCGACCGAAGACGGCGGCGAATTCGTCGCCGAGGGTGTCTGCTTCGAGGCCTATTGGCAGTTCAAGGCCGGTAGCGTTCACCTGCACTTCAGCATCGACCCGGGCCATGCGACTGAGCGGGTCTTGCCCGCCCTCTACGCGGCCCTGTTGGCCTACCTGGACCAGCGCGGCCAAAGGGTTGATTGCCTTAGCTGCGGCGCCAGCGAGGAGGACGGGGCGCGCGTGCGCTTCCTTCGGCACGAGGGCTTTCGGGAGGAGATGCGCTGGCCTTCATCCGAGTTGCGGCTGGCGGAATTCGACGCGGCCGCACATGCGCCCTACTTTGAACAGATTGCGCGGGCTGGGATTCGGATACTCACGCTGCGGCAGGTGAAGGCGGAGGTCAGTGACTGGAAGCGAAAGCTGCGCGACCTGCGCTATGAGCTGCTCCTGGACGTACCGTCGCCCGACCCGCCGACCAAGCCTTCGATGGCAGACTTCGAGGAGCAGATTCTGCAGGACCCGGCGCTGATCGAGGAGGGTTACTTTGTCGCGCTTGCGCAAGACGGCTCATTCGTAGGCATGAGCAATCTTTGGCGCAATGACGAGACGGGGAAGAACCTGGATACGGGCCTGACCGGCGTCGTCCGCAGCTACCGGCGGCGGAAACTGGGCACAACGCTCAAGTTACATGCAGTTCGCTATGCCCAGGCGGCCGGGGCCGAAACGATCAGGGCCAGGAACGAAGAAGGCAGCTTGATGTTTGCGTTGAACCGCAAGCTGGGATTCACGGCCAAGCCGGCATGGATCAGTCTACTGAAGCGATATTGCGGATGACCAAGGTCAAGGAGACCATTCACATGAGCACACACAGCACGCAGGCCGCACGATTGGCTGAGTCTCTGCAACTCTCGATGCCGCCGGTGGGAGTCGCCTTCGTCGATGAGACGCCCGACGGCGTTCCTGCCTATGAAGACGTGGCCCCGGCAGGCTGTTCCTTCTGGCAGGAGGCGGCGAGCCGCGTTTTCTCGACCAGCGCCAGCGACCATGAGCTGTGCGCCATTGGCGTCCACACGCACAACCTTGTCGGCGCGTCTGAATCGCAGCCGTCAGAACTGCAGACGGCGCTGGAGGCGATGCAGGGGCTCGACTATGTGCGCGCCGAGGAGGTGGCCGCGATCCCGGTGGTCGAACAGGCTGTCAGGCACGCGGTCTACGGTCCTCTGGCGGACTTGCCGGTTGCAGCCGACGTGGTGCTGCTCTTTGCGCACGCGCAGCAGAGCCTGATCATGACCGAGGCCGCGGCGCGGGTCGACGAGGGTGTCCCGCCGGCGATGGGGCGTCCCGCCTGCGCGGTCGTTCCTCAGGTGACGAACGGCGGCCGTGCCGCGATGAGCCTGGGCTGCTGCGGCGCGCGGGCCTATCTGGACGCGCTCTCGGACGAAATGGCGCTGTGGGCCCTGCCGGGCGAGAAATTGGACGCCTACTGCGAGGAGATCAGCGGCCTGGCAAAGTCGAACGGAATCCTTACACTGTTTCACGAGCGACGGCGCGAGGATGTGGCCGCAGGCGGGCGGCCAACAGTGCAGGAGTCGCTGGAACGGTTGTCGGCGTGAGAGTTCGCTCGGAAAGTTGAGGCAGCGAGGAAAGCCCAGCCGATCGAATGTCGCTGAGGCGGCGGCTGGCGAGGGCGATCCGCTGCAGCTGCGGTTATGTTGCTTGCGGCTTTTGGGCGCAACTCCGCTTAGCCGGGGAATCGAGCGCGTTGTTGTGGATTATGAGAGAGAACGCCCATCTCACTTCGCGCAAGCGTGCGCCAGGGAACCGTTCTGGCGCATCGACTTTTCCCGGCGGCGATTCCGAAGGATCATGCCCTTTTTCGGTAATGTAAGGGCCGGCTTTGCGTCCAACGGACTCGATTGGTATACTGCCTGCGACACGCTGAACGCCTCGATCCGACTGCCATTTGCTGGAGCGCGGGCAAATGACGCCGCGAGGCGATCCGTCATTTCCGTCTCTGTTTCCCCACATACAAGAGACACGGAGGCTTCGGAGGCGTTGCGTCCTCGAAGGAGGCCAAGATGATACGTACAGTCAGCCGGATTCTCCCCGGCCTGTTCTTTGTCGTGCTGATAGCGCTGGCCGTCGCTCTGACCCGCGGCGGCGGGTTCGAGGCGTTGCTGGCGCCGGCAACCGTAGCGCAACCGCAATCGGCGGAGGCGCAGTTGGCGATACCCACCTTTTTTGGCTCGTTGGAGGTGAGTAGATCGCGGGCGCTGGCCCCGGGCGTGAGCGGCGAAGTGTTGGAAGTCCTGGTCGAGGTTGGCGATCTGGTGCAGGAAGGCCAGCAGTTGATGCGGCTCGATACGACACAGTTGGACTGGAGCCTGCAGCGAGCGGAAATTGCGCTCGAGCTGGCGCGCGTGGCTTTGCTGGAGATCAACGAGCAGTCATCGGAGACCGAGTTGGCCGTAGCCGAAGCCAACCTGGAGTTGGCGCGGTCGAACCTGGCCAAGCTGGAGGCGGGCGGAGCGACAGAGGAAGAGGTCGCGGCCCTGGAAGCGCAGGCAAACGCTGCCTGGGCCCGCTACAATGAGATCCTGGCCGGTCCGTCGGACGCGAGGCTGCAACAGCTACATGCAAACGTGGAGCGGGCCGAACTTGCCGTGACCCTGGCGCAGCGGGCCTACAACGAGATCTCCTGGCGGGGGGACGCGGGCGGTACCCCGCAGGCAGCCAACTTGCATCGCGCCACAATCGACTTGAATGTAGCACAGGCGACCTTCGTGGAAACGACGCAGCCGCCGCGCACTTCCGAAGTCCAGGGCGCATTGGCGGCCGCCCAGCTGGCGCAGCACGCGCTGAACGAGCTGAGGGAAGGCGCTTCCGAAGTCAACATGGCAGTGGGAAGGGCGCAGGTCAAATCGGCCGAGGCAACGGTGGAGCGAATCAAGGAACTGACGCGCAGCCGGAAGTCGGCAGAGCTGCGCGTGAGCCAGGCGCTTATCGACCTGGAGGGGGCGCAACAGCGACTCGACAAGGCCCAGGTGCGGGCGCCGTTTACCGGCATTGTCCTGATGCTTGATGTAGAAGAAGGCCAGATGGTCGGTGGGTCGTCAACTATTGCCAAGATTGGCGACGCAAACGCTTTGGAACTCGTCGTAGGGATTCCACAGGACCAGGTGCTGACGATGTCAGTAGGCGATCCGGTCCGGATCACGCGCTTCGGCAGCGACGAGATTTCGGTCATGTCGTCGATTTACAAGATTTCGCCGATCAGTGTGCCGGGCAAGGGAAACTCAACCTTCCCGGTCACCATCCGGCTACCAAAAGAGGGCACGGCGCAGTTCAACCCGGGGATCTTTGTTTCAGCGACGTTTGAGTAGGCGTTGAAGTTCTTGTGCGGCAGGCATACCGCATAAGTCGTCAGCCGGCAGGTGCCGCTGGAACCGAAGAAGGGGCAGGTCATTGAGCCCCTCCGGACGGGTGTGTATGGCTGGAGAAAGTGTGTTTTGCAATTGACCAGACTCTATTCCGGGCCCAGGACTCCCGCTGGACCGTTGAGGGCCTTCGCCGCGAGACTGGTGTGATCGAAGGCGTGCCGCATTCGTGCGATGGAGAGTAGGCGATGAAGATTCGAACCGTTGTAGGCTTCGCGTTGCTTCTCTGCGTCGCGTTGATTCTGCCAGGGCCGGTTTTCGGCAGCGATGCAACGGAATCGTTGTCGCAGGCGACTACAATCACGCCGACCGTGCTGGCGGTCGTCCGTAACCAGGGCACGCAGCTCCATGACCGTCCCGACGGCGAACCGTTTCAGAGCTTGGTTGGAGGCACACTGGTAACCGCGCGCTTGCGTTCGCGCGACCTGAAGTGGGTGCTTGTTGTAACGCGGGATGAGTCCGAAGGTTGGGTGGAAGTAAGGACACTGCTGGCCGCCGGGCTGAGCCGGCTGCCAATCGAGCAGCCAACGCCGACGCCGACAGCGACTTCCGAGCCGACTGTGGAGAGCACACCAACTACCTTGCCTGCTGCGACGGCGACGGCTACAGACGAGCCGGCGGACGACCCCACTGCCACACCGACCGCGACCGCTACGCCCGACGGGACGATGGCGGCCATGACACCGGAAGCGACCGTGAACGTGACGCCCGAGGCAACGGGCGAGGCAATGACTGAAACGGGCACGCCTGAGCCCACGGTTGAAGCGACCCCGGAGGCCACAGCAGAAGCCGAGACGATGGAGCCTACTGCAACGCCGTTTGTGCCGCCGCAAGGTCCCACGGCGCTGGTTCTGGTGCGCATCGATGGGGCAAACCTGTGGCAAAATGATGACGGCGCGTTTGTTGCCCATTTTGAAGCCGGCAAGCGCCTGACCGCGGCATATCGCACCGAAGAAAGCGAATGGTTCTTCGTCTATGACGACGACGGCGTTCACGGTTGGGCAGCGGCCGAAGAGCTTCTTGTCGTAGGCGGCGACTCACTGCCGGTAGGTGAGTTCTTGTCGGACCCGACGACTGAAGAGATTATCGAAAAGGTAGTGGTTACCGTCAACACCGTCGGTGTGCGCCTCAACGTCCGCGCCGGCCCGGGTACGGAGTACGAAATTGTAGCCAAAGCGGCAGCCGGCGTCGAGTTCAACGCGATCGGACGAACAGAGGCCAGTGACTGGATTCAGGTCGTGATCGCGGATCTTCCCAGCGGCAACGGTTGGGTATCGGCTTTCTTTGTAACTGTTTCCGGCTCGCTGGATCTGGTGCCTGTTGTCGAAGAGGAAGTGGAAGAAGAAGAAACAACCGAAGAGAGCAGTAGCAACGAGGAGGGGAGTTCAGCCGCCCCTCCGTTCTTTCTTTTACACTTTACTTCTCACTCGACTACGACCATCGTGTGATAGTGCACGGCCGGCACTCTGACTCGTATTTCCCCGCCTTCGCTTTCGAAAGCCAGCTCTTCGCCATCCGGCGCCAAATAGACGCGCGTCGTTGCTCCCCCAGGCGCATCGATCCGCAGTGAAACGTCCTGCGCGGGCACGATCTCCTCGATCGGATTGGCCCAGTTTAGCTTCCCCGCTCCTTCGATCCCGCCATGCCTGATATCGTGGCCGGGTACAGCCTGCAGGTTGACGATATGCACGATCAGCCTTGAGCCGGCGTTGTCCTTGCCGCCGGCGTTATCAAGCGCGGCAACAGGCTGCCGAAATGCGGTCAACTTAAGGCCGGCTCCTCCGTCCAACGCAACAGGCGGATCGGCTGCGGCGGCCCAGCGCACCGCGTTGAGAAGCAGCCGGCGGCAGTGGATGTAATGCCTCTGGAAGTAGGCGCGTTCGGGGAGACCGGCAATATAGACAACGCGCCCCTTGCCATGCTGCCGAGTGGTTACGGCCGGATACCCGGTCGGCATTTCCGGCGGCGGATCGCCCCAGGTTATGCGGCGCGGCGCTATCCCGTAGTCGACCATGGGCAGGACCGCAAAGGCGGCAATTTCTGTGCCTGCCTCCGCCTCTACCTTCCATTGGGGCGTTGCCAGGGAAAGAGGCCTGCCCGTCGGCAGGCCCGCTCCAACTGCGCTGTCCGGCTCAATTTGCAGAAATGTTGTGTTGAAGTTGATTGCTTCCCTGTATGAGACGCCCAAAACATCACGCAGACCGAAATCGACGCGGCGGTTGCCCTGTTCGTCATATTGGGATGTCGCGTGCGTTGCCACCAGGCCGCCGCCCTCCTCGACATATCGGTTGATGGCTGCGACCTGGTCGTCGCTGAGACAGGCCGCGTTCGGCAGAACCAGAACCTTGTAGCCGGCCAGGTTCTCTGCTGTCAGATCCCTTCCCAGCGCGATATCGGTTAGCAGGTGCCCGTCAGCCAGCGCTTTGAAGGCGCCGTTGAAGTCATGCAGGTATTCGGCGGGGCGGTCGTCGGCATAGTAAAGGCGTGTGGGCAAGGAGAGGTGGATGGCGGCGTAGCGGAGGGATTCGGCTTCAACGCACCAGGGGGAGCGGGCGCGGACGGCCGCCGAAACAGGCGCCATCTCGGCGTAAGCATTGGGATCGAGGCTGCCATCGGGGTAGAAGGAGTCGATCATCATCGGGTCGCAGCCGTTGGCGAGAGGCGTAAGACATTGTGCCATCAGATGGGCCTGAGGCTTAGTCGTCCAGTCCCACATTGGGCCGACGAAGCGTCCGAAGGAGATGATCGGCCGCCGCGGGGTCAGGGCGCGGGCATAGGTGGCGTTTCGCATCCATTCGAAAGTGTAGTCTCCGAAGGCCTCCACAAGCACCTCGTCGTCAATGTGCACGTCGCGTTCGGGCCACTGCCCGACCCATTCGATCTCGCGTGTCTCAGGATAGACGTTGTGGCTGAATGCCCAGTACGGCTGCGCCGCCTTGATCAGTGCCTGCGCCTCGCGCAGGAACTCGTGGAGGACGCGACTGCGCCAGAGCAAAAAGGCGCGTCCCAGGGGCGTCTGCCACTCTTCACGCGTAGGCAGCGGATGGCCTGTCTCAAGTTTGAAGGCGCGCTGGCAGTAGTCGCAATAGCAGCCGCCCGGGCCCCAGTCGACGCGGTCGAGAAAGATGCCGACGGCTTCGTCGTAGCCCAAGGCGAGTTCCTGCAGCTGCGCAAACACGCGCTGCCGGTAGGGTGAATTCAGACAGGTCCAGGGGAAATCGTTGATGCTCACTTCAGGCAGGGCCTCACCCTTGCTATTGCGCTGGCTCCAGTCGGGATTGCGGTCCGCGGCCCAGGTGTCGTTGCAGGTACAGTAGTAGATGACGCTGGCGATATCCTTGGCGCGCAGTGCCGCGATGACCTCACCGAGAAGGTCGCGGCCGGCGAGGGTCTCGTGCTGATGCCCGGCGCGCGTCGGATAGTATGCGCTGCCGTGCACGCATTTCGCGAAGGCCCAGAAGACGGTGCCGCCGGCGCGCGCGGCAAGCGCTGCGATCTCCTGCGGATCCGCCTCGCGCATGAAGCGGGCGTCCCAGTCGGGTGTGTGCATGTCAGGATGGAGATGGACGTGAACCGTCTTTGGGTCTAGCATGGAATCCTCAGTCGTTGTGGAACAGTTGCGGAGATGCGGTTACGCTATCACAATCGGCCGACCTTTGTCTAAGAGCATTTCCTGGCCGCCGACCACTATCCACTATCCACTGTCCACTATCCACTATCCACTATCCACTATCCACTATCCACTATCCACTATCCACTATCCACTGCCCACTGTCCACTATCCACTATCCACTGCCCACTATCCACTATCCACTGTCCACTGTCCACTATCCACTGCCCACTATCCACTATCCACTATCCACTATCCACTATCCACTATCCACTGACCACTGGCCAACGGCAACTATCCACCATAGCGATTGACATGGCCGGGTTGCTCCTGTATATTTGTGTACCTGCACAACTCTTGCCACAAGCATCAGCAATTCCAGCAAGCGAGATCGAATTGAGGCACACCGGACCGCGGATGCAATGGCGGCGGGCCCAACCAGCGAGAAATGGCATGAAAATCAAAGATGTCGAGACGATCATTATCAACAACGTCCCGCCTTACCGCGGCGGCAGCCTCTGGCTCTTCGTAAAGCTGATCACCGATGAGGGCATCGTCGGACTGGGCGAGCGTCCTTCGGGGAATGCCAGGAACCTGGACGCGCAGGTCAGGCTGATCAAGGACCTGGGAGAGCAGTTCGTTATCGGCGCCAGCCCGTTTGAGATCGAAAAGCTATGGCAGACCATCTTTGCCTCGCGCCACGACTACCGGCACCCGGGGCTGGACATGACGCCGGCGCTGAGCGCGATCGAGATGGCCTGCTGGGACATCGTCGGCAAGGCGACCGGGCAGCCGATCTACAACCTGTTGGGCGGACGCTGCCACGACAAGCTGCGCGCCTACGCCTATATGCCGTCGGAGGGAATCTGGGAGCAGCCGGAGAAGGCGGGTGAGATTGCGGCGCAGCTGGTTGCAGAGGGAAATACGGCCTGCAAGTTCGATCCTTTCCAGCCGATATTCCCAAACCCGAGCGACTTTTCGCTAAAAACGATTCGCCACGTTGCGAAGATCTTTCAATGCATTCGCGACGCGGTCGGCGACGAGCTGGAGGTTGGCATTGGCACGCACGGGCAATTCAGTACGGCCGGCGCCATCCGGGTTGCCAAGGTGTTGGAGGAGTTCGACCCCTTCTGGTTCGAGGAGCCCGTCCCGCCCGAAAACATTGACGAAATGGCGCGCGTGGCCGCACACACGAGCATTCCCATTGCAACCGGCGAACGGCTGGTAACGAAGTTCGAGTTTGCCGAGTTGTTGAAGAAACAGGCAGCGCAGATCCTGCAGCTTGACGTGGGGCAGTGCGGCGGCATTCTGGAATCGAAAAAGATCGCGGGCATGGCCGAGGCGCACTACGCCATGATCGCGCCGCACATGTACTGCGGGCCGGTGGCCGCCGCGGCAGCCATTCAGCTGGATACCTGTTCGCCCAATTTCCTGATCCAGGAGTACAACGGGACCGGCCTGCACCAGGAGATATTCAAGGAGCCGATCCGTTTTGAGCAGGGCTACGTCATTCCGCCCACAGGGCCGGGCCTGGGCGTGGAGCTGGACGAGGAGGCTGTAAAACGGTACTCGCAGGCTACCGGCTGAAACAGGCTGCAACTGGCGAAGTAGACTGACGCAGGGGGTTTGTCAGACATGGGCAGGCTGGACGGGAAGGTGGCGATCGTAACAGGCGCCGGGCGCGGGCATGGCGAGTCGGTCGCGCTGCGATTTGCTGCGGAGGGAGCCGCGGTCGCATTGTGCGACGTCATCGCGGCCGAACAACTGGAAGAGCGGGTCGGCCACCGGATTCGCGAGGACGGAGGACAGGCTCTCTGCCTCCAGACCGATGTTTCGCAGGAAGAGTCTGTCGGTCGGATGGTGGCCGACACGCTTGACTGCTTCGGGACTGTCGACATTCTGGTCAATGTCGTGGGGATTGCCGGCCCGACAGAGGATGTCTGGACTATGAGCTTGGCGTCGTGGCGCGAGACCCTCGCCGTAAATCTCGACTCAATGTTCCTGTGCTGCAAGTACGCACTGCCGGAGATGATACGCAAGCGCTATGGCCGGGTGATCAACTTCAGTTCGGGCACGGGCAAGCAGCCGCTGTCCCACCGCACGCCCTATGCGACCTCCAAAATGGGCGTAATCGGTTTCACCCGCACGCTGGCGGCGGACGTTGGCCGCTACAACATCACGGTCAACGCGATCTGCCCCGGGACGCACGAGGAACGTACGATGGAGCTGGAACGGGCGCGCGCGTCCTACCGGGGTGATCAGTTCGACGAAGAGGCTGCGCGGCACCGCTATCGAGACCGGGGACCGAAGGCGGTCATAGCCGGCCGCTGGTGCGCGGATGAGGGCTTTGTCGAGAAGGGCGCCGGTTCAGAGGACGCGGCCGGAATTGCGGTCTTCCTCGCGTCAGATGATGCCGCCAACATGTCGGGGCAGGATATCAATTCCGGTGGCTGGGTGATGTGGTAGCGGGGCCGTTGCTACTGCCTCCAGTGTATGGCACGTTCCCCGAGGGGAGCTATCAAGCCTGCGGCCTGTGCCTCTGTCAGGCTGAGACGATCCAGTGAGTTCGGCTCGGGAGCTCTCGCTCATTCTTCGCTGTACTCTTCGCCTTCCTCCATGATTAGCTGCACGCCGTCGGTGACGGTCCACCGTTCATATTCCCTTTTGAGAGATCTCAGGACGGTGGCGCGAGTCCTTTCATTGTCATAGAACTTCCCCTTCTCCATAAACCTCAACAGAAATTTCAGCCTCTTGAGGCAGAGCCTTTTGGCACGCTCGCCAATACGCGTGCTTGAGTCCTGGCCGGAAGAGGTCGCCGCCAGTTGACGGCGGAACGGTTCTACCCAGGACTCCGGCGGACGCCCCTGGTTGACGATGAAGTTGGCATCCTTGAGCCTGACACCGTATTGCTCGAAAACGCGCCCGGTAATCTTGTTCAGCGAGATCATGATCAGCGCGAAAACGATCCCGATGGCGCAACCGAACAGGATGATTAAGACGAAAGTCGACACTTCGGCGTTCCCGTTTGAAGGAGATGTAAGGGCCAGAGCAAGCTAAGCGTACCTCCCGATTCAGTAAGTTGACAAAACACAAAAAAGCTGGATACTGTGTTTGAATTATACACATCTTGCGCGTATAGTTCACGCCGCTAACTCTCCGTTTAACATAGACAAGTCTTGGCGAGCTGTTGGGCGCCCCCCTGCGCACTGCGACAAATCGCCAGCCATATGAGAACAAAGGAGGACGAGCTACCACCGATCTGATGATGATGGTCCACATCTGTTCATTGTTCACAAAACAAGCTAAAAGGAGTGAAGCGATGAGGAAGACCCTGACTTACCTGCTCATTACAATCGCTGCGGTCGCGCTGCTGGCGGCCTGCGGGGCTCCACAGGCCCCCGAGGCCGCGCCCGAGGCGCCGGCCGCCGAGGATTCCGGCGAGGCGATGCCTGCTGCCGCCGAGAGTTGTGTGGAATCGCAGGCGGCAGGTATGACCTTCTGCGAGGCGCCGATGCTGGCGGAGATGGTCGCGGCCGGCACACTGCCTCCGGTCGACGAGCGTCTGCCGGTCAATCCGAGTGTCGGCAACAAGCGCATCCCCGATTGGCAGGCGGTGATGGAACGGGGCGCCTACGGCGGCACGCTGCGCCTGATCGACTTCGACGCCGGCACGATCGGCCACGACGCCGGTTGGATTTCGGCCGAACCGTGGGTCGAGACCGAGGACATTGCCCATGACTTCGCGACCATGTCGGACAGCATCTTCACCCTGGAGATCAGCGAAGACGACACGGAATTCACCTTCCACATGCGCGAGGGCATGAAGTTCTCCGACGGCTCCGACTTCACGACCGAGGATGTCCAGTTCTTCTGGGATAACATCCTGCACAACGAGACCCTGACCCCGGTGATCGGCACGCGCTGGCGCACGGGCAACGCCTCGACCGGCAACGTGGGCGTGCTGGAAGTAATCGACGACTACACCTTCAAGATCTCCTACGACGGACCGTACGGCGGATGGCCGGGCCTGTTCACCTACGGCAGCGGCCCGCACCGCTTCGTCGACAGCGACTACCTGAAAAAGATCCACGGCGATTTCGCCGACCCGGACGAGTTGGCCGCGCTGCTTGATGAGCACGGATTCGAGGAGGGCGAGTGGAATCGGCTCTACGGTCTCTACACGAGCGGCAACCGCCAGCATGAGACAGGCCTGCCCTCGCTCAGCCCCTACGTGCTGACCGAGATGGGCGAGACGCTGGCTGTTATGGAGCGCAATCCCTACTACTGGAAGGTTGACGAGTGGGGCCAGCAGCTTCCTTACATCGACCGGCTTGAGATCTCGATCGTGCCCGACGTCAGCGCGGCCACGTTGAAGGTTATCGCCGGTGAGGTCGACATGGTCCGCCGCGGCGTCAACCCCGCCGACATGGCGCTCTACGTCCAGCATGCCGATGAGCAAGGCTACGAAGTGATCGTGCTCGACATGCACGCCTCCACGGGCGAGGTCTACCTGAACATGACCTACGCCGAAGAGGGCTGGCAGGAGGTCGTAAACAACGTTGAGTTCCGCAAGGCGCTCTCCTTAGCTGTTGACCGCGAGACGATTATCGATGCCGTCTATTCCGGTCTGGCCGAACCGCCGCAGACCATGGACCCGACGACCGACGTCGCCCAGGCCGAAGCGATTCTGGACTCGCTGGGCCTGGACCAGCGCGACGACGACGGCTGCCGCCTGACCCCGAGCGGACTGCCGATCGAAATCCAGTTTAACTTCACCCCGTTCACGGGCGAGTCGCTCCCGACCGCCGAGATCGTGGCCGAGAACTGGAACGATATCGGCATCTGCACAACCGTCAAGCAGCTCGAGCAGAACCTGTTCCTGACCCAGGCCGGCGCCAACGAAACTCAGGCGATGGTCTGGTGGGCCCACTACCCGCGCTGGCCGTGGCACGAGTCCAACGACTACGTCGGCCAGGCCTGGCAGCGTCACTACGCTCCCCTATGGATGGCATGGTACGACTGGAACCTGGGCGGCGGCAAGGAAGCGTCCGACAACCCGGACGAGTCCGATCCGCTGGTCGTTGGCGTAGAACCGCCCCAGTCCTACAAGGACCTGCGCTCGCTGCAGGTCGATCTGTTCGCGACCTCGAATCCGGCCGAGCATGAGCGGATTTGGGCCGACATGATCGCCATCTTCCGCGACAACTACTTCTGGATCTCGGCGGCCGACCCGCTGCAGAATCCTTTGATCGTCAACGACGGTCTTGGCAACGTGGCCAAGAGAGGCTTCCACATCCAGTCCGCCAACGAGGCGGAGTTCTACTACTGGATCGATGAGAGCCGCCGCTGATCTGTTTTAGCAAAGGGGGAAGGAGTGGGGCAACCCGCTCCTTTCTCCATTTGGCGCCCGCCCTCCCCCCTCTCGTACAGGAAACGGCAACCATGCTTGCACAGTTCATCGGTAGGCGTATAATGCTGCTGATTCCGCTGCTCGTGGTCGTTTCCGTAGTCTCCTTTGTCCTGATCCAGCTTCCCCCCGGCGACATACTGAATATGGAGGTGCTGCGCCTGCGCTCGGCAGGCACGCAGATCTCCGATGAGCAGGTTGAAGCTCTGCGCCAGCTCTACGGGCTGGACAAGTCGCTGCCGGAGCAGTACTGGCTCTGGATCACCAACATTCTGCTTGAAGGCAATTTCGGGACATCGTTCACTTACGTAAAGCCGGTAAGCGAAATTCTGGCCGCACGCGTTCCATTGACCGCGGTCGTCTCGATTCTGACCGCCCTCTTTGTCTGGCTGATGGCAGTGCCTATCGGCGTCTACTCGGCCACCAATCAGTACTCGATCTTCGACTATTTCTGGACTTTTGTTTCCTTTATCGGCATTGCCACGCCCGGCTTTCTGCTCGCGCTCGTCTTCCTCTGGATCGCCTTCGTTCAGTTTGGCATCTCCGCCATCGGCCTTTTTTCGCAGGAGTATGAGGCCGCGCCCTGGAGCTGGGGGAAGATCGTCAACTTGCTGCAACACATCTGGGTCCCGATCGTTATCATCGGCATGGCCAGCACCGCCGGGATGATGCGGACGATGCGCGGCATGATGTTGGACGAGCTGAACAAACAGTACGTCATCACCGCCCGCTCGAAGGGCTTGACCGAGACGCGGCTGCTGGTCAAATACCCGGTGCGCACATCGCTCAACCCGACCATCAGCACAATTGGATGGATGCTGCCCGGCATTATTTCAGGAGAGGCACTCGTCTCGATGGTGCTCAACATCCCCACCACCGGGCCGGTCCTTTTGCAAGCCCTGTTGAACCAGGACATGTATTTGGCCGGCAGCATCGTCTTTGTTCTCAGTGTTCTAACTGTGATCGGCACGCTGCTATCCGACATCCTCCTGGTCTGGCTGGACCCGCGCATTCGCTATGAAGGGGTGTCCTGATGAGTGAAAGCGTTGCGCGCGCGGCCGAGCCGGCTGTCGGCGAAACAGTTGGCGCCGACCTGCCCGATCGCGAGAAGCAGGCGCTCTATACTGCGTCGCAGTCGCAGCTGATCTGGCGTAGATTCAAGCGCCACCGGCTGGCGCAGTTCGCAGTCTTCGTGCTCGCGCTCTTCTATCTGATGGCCGCTTTCGCCGAATTCCTCGCCCCTTACGAGCCCGGTCGCGATTTCAAGGGCTTCGTTTATGCGCCTCCGGCCAAGATTCATCTCTTCGACGACGATGGCTTTGCCGGGCCCTTCGTCTATGGTTTGAAAGGAGGACGCGACGAAAGCTACCAGCGAGTCTTCGAGGAAGTGAAGGACGAGGTCTATCCTTTACGGTTCTTCGTGCGCGGCGACCCTTACAAGCTGTGGGGCCTGTTCGAGACCGACCGCCACCTGTTCGGCACCGGTGAAGAGGGACAGATCTTCCTGTTCGGCACCGACAGGCTGGGGCGGGATCTCTTCTCGCGCATACTATACGGTACCCGGATTTCGTTGACGATCGGGCTGGTTGGCGTTTTCCTCAGTTTCGCACTTGGCCTGATTTTCGGCGGCGTCTCCGGCTACTTTGGCGGCACGATCGATGAGACGATCCAGCGCATGATCGACATGCTGGTCTCGATTCCGCAGTTACCGCTGTGGATGACGCTGGCCGCGGCCGTTCCCCGCGACTGGAACTCGATTCAGACATACTTCGCCATTACGATCGTGCTCTCGATCGTGGGCTGGGCCGGGCTGGCGCGAACTGTGCGCGGCCGACTGCTGTCGCTGCGCGAGGAGGACTTTACCATCGCGGCGCGCGTTTCGGGCGTGGGCGAATGGCGCATTATTACCAAGCACCTGCTGCCTCTGTTCGCGAGCTACATCATTGTCGCCGTCACCCTTGCCGTTCCCGGCATGATTATCGGCGAGACCAGTCTGAGCTTTATCGGGCTCGGCATACAACCGCCCGCAGTCAGCTGGGGCACGCTTTTGCAGGAAGCGCAGATGATCACGAGCGTCGCCCTCCATCCCTGGCTGCTGATCCCGGCACTTTTCGTAATCGTGACCGTGCTGATGTTCAATTTCCTGGGCGACGGGCTGCGCGACGCGGCGGACCCGTATTCGATAACTTGAGCTGAATCTCCAATGAAACACGGAGGTTTTGCCCAACGGCTGCATCGGCGGATCGACCACAAATCCGGGCTTCCCCTGTTCTGATAGGCCGTCGATTGAATGGCCCCCTTTGCGATGCCAAAAACGAGTAACCAGGACTGACCAATTGTACGAGAACCCGTTCAGGACCGCTCCGACCAAGCGACGCTGTCAACATCATGCAAAACTGCCCAACCGAACCGGCCCTGATGGCGCCAAAAGCAAATACCCGGAAGAGCTGCTACACTGTAAGTATCATGAAATTCCAACCGCTGAATTGTGTCCGAAATTCGCCCGAAATACCGCCATTTCCGGCGCCGGGCACGCCTCGCCGGAAAAAATTATGGCGCGACATTTAGGGACATTTGGGGACATTTGGGGACATTTGTCCCACTATGACGCCAAAATGAGTGGATTTCGATACAATAGGCCAAGGGCGGCGGAAACCTCCATGTCAGATTCACGAACCTTCATTTTTTGGGGCCGGCGGCCGCACCAAGCAGGATCGAATTTGC
>DAOUHX010000373.1:0-1990 GCA_034428395.1 Caldilineaceae bacterium | reverse complement strand
CAGCTTCCAGTGCTCGATCGAATCGACCAGCAGATTGGTGTGGATGTGATAGGTCAGCTCCAGGCCGAACTGGGCCGCGTACTCGGCCCACTCGTCGGCGCCCTCCGCGGCCGCCCTGACATCGTCATCACTCACCGTGCGGCCCTCTGGCTTGCCGCCGTTCATATACATGTAGCAGTCACAGCCCATCTCCGCGGCGAACTCCATCCGACGCCGGTTCAGCTCGACGTTCTCGCGGTCGCGGCTGTCCGGCGAGCCGTTGGCGGTCAGCACGACGAGGGGCATCCCCGCGTCATCGCAGATGCGTCGCAGCCGCGCCGGCGTGCCCATCCAATTGAGAGGCAGCCGGCTTTCCCAGCCCTGCCAGCCCGCTTCGGCCAGCCTGCTCAGCGCCGGCCCGAGCTCAGGATTCTGCCAGCGCAACGTACAATAGGCGAGCTTGTAGCCCATGCTTGTTCTCCTTGAATTCCATGGGATGCGTTGTCTATTCAGCGCGCGTCACGTCGTCCACGGGTTGATAGCCGAGGCAGCGCCGCGTCTCCTCCAGGCTCCAGGCCATGCCGCTGTTGGCGGACATGCCGTTGACCACAATCGCCGGCGCCGGCCACCCGCTTGCATCGGCGTTGACCGCGCGTTCAAACAGATGGACAAAGTCCCGGTTCGACAGCCACATCAGGCGGAACCAGCGCTGCGCGCGCTGGTAGCCCTCCGCGTCGGGGTGGGACTCTGCGCCGCCGCTCTCCGTGCCGGGTTCGCCGGTGGCGTTGAGCGTCCCGGGCCGGTTCTCACCCGGCTGACACCAGCCGATGCGCACGCTCACAAAGCTTGTCGAGCCGCCGGATCGCGCGCCCAGCGACCGGCAGATGCGCTCGCCCACCATTTTGGTTGTCGAATAGGCGGTAGCGTCCAGCGGCGGCTCGGCCTTCTCCCACACGGTGCCCACACCCAGAGGCCGGTCGGGGTGCAGCTCGCCCGGACCGACCGTGGCCGCCAGGGGGTTGTCCTTGTAGCGGCCCATGACATGATTCGAGGTGGCGAAAATAAAGCGCTCGACCGACGGGCTGTCGGCCGCGGCCAGCGCCACATTGAGGGTCATGTCGATCGATAGGGCCGCTTCGTCCCAGCTTGCGTCGGGGTAGGGGTTGCATGCGGCGAAATGGACGACCGCCTGCACGCGCGCCAGCGCATCCCGCCAGCGGTTGTCGCAGGGATCGTTCAGGTCACACTCGAGCAGCTCGACCGCCGGGGCGGCGCCCGTCCGGTTCTGTGCGGCCGCGGCCTGCAGCGCTTCGAGCTGTTCAACTGACGGGGCGCGCACGTCCAGCCCGATCAACCGCGCGCACGGCGTGGTACGCGCAAGGTGATGCAGCAGCTTCGTGCCCAGATTGCCGAGCCCGCCCGTGACCGCCACGGAACGAGAATGCGACATTGGCAGCTCTCTCCTTCATCCAGCTTTTTCCGACCAACGCGCTTGTTCGCCCTACCGAATCAAAAGGCGGGCCGGTCAACACATGGTCTACCGACCCGCCTTCTAAAGCATTTGCGCGACCGGAGCAGCGGCCGGCCGCATTTCGTTGGCGGCTAGGCGCCGTTCTTCTCCCAGATCGTTTCCAGCAGCCGGGCCGGCGACATCGGCAGTTCAGTCGGCCGCACGCCGACGGCATCGTAGATGGCGTTGGCGAGGGCGCCCGCCGGCGGCACGATCGGCACCTCGCCCACACCGCGCACGCCGAACGGATGGTCCGGGTTCGTAATCTCGACGAGAACCGGCTCGATCATCGGCAGGTCCAGCGCCGTGGGCATGCGATAGTCCAGCAGGCTGGCGTTCAACAGGTGCCCTTCGTCGTCGTAAATGTACTCTTCGTTCATGGCCCAGCCGATCCCCTGTACGACACCGCCCTGGATCTGGCCCTCCACGTAGCTGGGATGGATCGCCTTGCCCACGTCCTGCACCGCGGTGTAGCGCAGAATATCAACTTTGCCTGTATCC
>DAOUHX010000372.1:0-14444 GCA_034428395.1 Caldilineaceae bacterium | reverse complement strand
AACCGCTGCCGATCGTCGTCGCCAGCCACAAGGCGATCTGGCGGATCGATCGAGATTTCCGCCGCGGCGACCTCGAATACGACACCGGGCTCGGCTCGGCAACCGTTCGCCTCGACGTCTCGAACAGTGAGGCCGCTTTTGAAAACTGGCTCAGCCGCGCCGACGACGCGCCCGACGGCGTCGTTGCCTTTGCCAAGGGTCGCAACCGCCACCTTTCAGGCTCGTTGTGCGAGGGTGAAGCGGAGGTGCGCGCCTACTGGATGGAGTGGGTCAGCGACTGCATCGCGGCCGGTGTGGACGGCGTCGACATTCGCATCTCGTGCCACAGCTCGTGGACCGATTCGCCCGAGATTTACGGCTTCAACCGGCCGGTCTGTGAGGAATACGAGCGTCGCTACGGCGTCAACCCGGACGTGGAGCCGTACGACCCGCAGCTACTGGCAGACGTGCGCGGGGACCTCTACGACCGGTTCGTGCGAGCCGCGCGCGAGCGCCTCACCGCGGCCGGGCTGGCGTTTCACCACCACGTCGAGATCGAGTCCTTCCGCCCCGACGCGTCGCCGTCGCGCACGCGTTCGCGGCCGGGGCATATCAACTTCCACTGGCGCGGCTGGCTAGAGAACGGGCTGGTCGACGAGGTTACGCTCTTCGGCCGCCAGTGGCAGCCCGAACGCATCCTCGCCGACGAGTTTATACGGGAAACGCTGGACGAGATCAACGTGCACGGCGTGCCCGGCCACCTGAGCCTGCCGGTGGGGATATCGCGCCAGGACGGCGACCGACTGGCCGACCAGATCGAGATCGCATATCGCAGCAACCAGTTGGCCGGATACACGATGTACGAATCGGCCGCGATGTACGACCGCATGGCGACGGACGCCGGCGGCAGGCTCGAGTTCCTGCCGGGGCTGACCGAGGCGGTGCGGGATCGCTCGCAGGAGCTTGGGCTGGTATAGAAGCGCTTACATTTCACATTAGCAGTGCGCGGCCCTTGGCGCCGCCGGAGGTGAAGATTCCCATGCCGCAAATTACGCTGGGTGAACCGGTCCTGATCGACCAGGGCCCTTTGGGTCTGACACGGTGGGGCCCGTGGCAGTTCCCCCATCTCGAGCGCCTCCCGGACGGCCGCATCCACCTTAAATTCAACGTCGAGGCCGATTCGGCGACCTCCTACGGACTGCCCGCCAAGCATTTCCTCTCCGCTGATGAAGGGCTTACGTGGCAGCCGGCGGCGGAAGAAGACACGCGCGGCGGGCTGCTCCTGGCCAACGGCGACCGCCTCATACCGTTTCAGGTCCCATCGCTCAGGCGTGAAGAGGTTGAGCTGCCCGAACCGTTTGTCGAGGAGGAGGCGCTGCTCGGCCAGCCGTTCTTCGTGTACCGCGCGGCAGATTTGCCGGCGGAGCTGTCGGGCTGGCGCTTCCTGCGCCAACGCAAAGGGGACACCGAATGGGTTGAGGAGACCGCGACCGTTCGGATTTCCGGCGAGATCCGCATCGTGCGCGAGGGCGTCTACCCGTTCTGGCCCTCCTTCGCTCACGGCCACGCGCAGATTGCGCCCGACGGCTCGATCTGGGACGTGATCCACTTCAGGCGCATCGTCGACGGCAAGGTCCAGCCTGCCAGCAACGTTCTAATCCTGCGCTCGGTCGATGCCGGTTACACCTGGGACGTGCTCAGCGAGATTCTCTACCAGGGGGACAGCGAGGCCGACCCGAACGCGCACCGTCGCAACGGCTTCACTGAACCGGACGTCAACTTCATGCCGGACGGCTCGGTGCTCTGCCTCATGCGCACGCACGACCACATTTCGGGCGTCGGCCCTTCCTACTGGTGCCGCTCGCAGGACGGGGGCAGGACATGGAGCAGTCCCCTCGTCTTCGACGACCGCGGCGTCCTGCCGCGCATGTTGACTCTCGAAAATGGCGTGACACTGGCCTCATACGGCCGCCCCGGACTCTTCGTCCGGGCGACCGCGGACCCCTCCGGCCTTGAGTGGGAGCCGCGCGTCACCGTGGTCGAGCCGTTGGAAAAGCGCGCCGACACCTGCTCTTACTCCCGACTGCTGGCGCTGGACGAGCGGACGGCGCTGCTCGCCTACTCAGACTTCAACTACCCCGACGCGCAGGGGCGGAAACGCAAGTCGCTCCTTGTGCGCACGGTCACGGCATCATAGCTTTCGCGGCTGTCGGCCGCAGGATCAGGTTCGACCGTCGGCCCATACTTAACTGTCCCGCTGGGGACGAAAGGAGGCGCTCGGCGCAGAACCAGCGTTTGTGGCAACGCAGCTTTTTTTGCGTAAGCGGACGTAGTTTGTAGTTCCGGTTTGCCGGCCTTCTCGTGCGGCTGGACCGGGAGCCAATTTAGAACCGCAGAGTCAAACAGGAGAAGATCTATGTCAGCGAGAACACGGATGAACCGACGTGATTTTCTGCGCATTTCGACGGCAAGCGCGGCCGGACTGGCTGCCGCAGCCTGTGTCCCGCAGGCGGCCGCACCCGGCGATATGGCCGCGCCCGCCGCGGGCCCGAGCGAAGTAGAGGTTTCATTCCTCTACTCGATGTGGTGGGACGCCGATCACAACTCCGAGACGCCCTGGATCAAGGCCTGGACGGAAGGCACCAACGTCAAGATCAACCCCTCCGTTTCGCTCAAGCCGGAGTACAACACCAAGCTGGCGACGATCGTCCTCTCCGGAGACATGCCCGATATGGCCGAAACGCTCGACAAGATGCTCGTCGACCAGTATGGTCCGGAAGGCGTTTTCGCCGGCTTCGAGGTCGATCATATCAGGGAGACGATGCCGAGCGTTGCTGCGCTGATGGACCAATACCCGGCCATGGGGAAGGCGATGGTCAGCGACGAGGACGGGAAAGTCTACATGTTCCCCTACATCAGTCCCTCCGCCCGGCTGGCGCCCTGGATGTACTTCACACTGGACGCCGACTATGCAGCAGCCATCGGTGTGAACCCGGCCGACATCAAGACGCTCGACGACTTCACCGAGATGTTCCGCGCAGTCAAAGGGTTGGGCGATGATGGCCCCGAAGGCCAGGGCGGCTTCGTCTACTGTCCGCAGTGGTCCTTCAGCGCTGAGCCTGTTCTCGGCAGCCCGACCGACAGCACTCTCGCGGTCTGGGGCTCGATCTTCCGCACCAGCCACCGCCCATTCTTTAACTACGACGAAGAGCAGTATGTCTTCGGTCCCGGCATGCCTGAGTACCAGCGCATGGTCGAATACCTGGCGATGCTCTCGTCAGAAGACATGTTCTTCCCCGAGTGGGTCCTGATGGGCAAGGACAAGAAGAAGTACCTTGAGCTGGCGCACAACCGCCCGCGCAAAATCGGCATCTCGACGATTACACCCAGCGAGACGATGTCGCACGGCGCGAGAGGGCTGTTCCATCCCGTTCCGCCGCCCTCACACCCTGACGGCTCGCAGGGCTACTACGTGATGGGCAACCCGGTCCAGGCCGTCTGGAAGTCCTGGATCATCAACGCGCAGGCCGCCAACCAGGACAGGATCCTGTCGCTGATCGACCGCGGCTACAGCCCCGAAGGCGCATTCAAATCCTCCTTCGGCCAGGAGAACATCAACTGGTTCCGCGGCAATCCCCCGCTGGACAAGATTACCCGCTGGAGCGAGGCCGACTTCCCCGGCTGGGGCGACGGCTGGTGGGGCCACATGGGCGTCTGGTACGCCGACTACGACACCGAGCTCTATAACCGCCCCAACAGCGGCATCGGCGCCTACCTCGAGATTATGAAACACGAGATCATGGGCGTCTACATGCACGGCCGCCAGCCCCTGACCGGCGCAGGCTTCCACGACGCCAACGGTAACCTGCTGTCGATGGGCGAATGGACGCAGACTCCCGAGGGTTGGACAGAGTTCCGCAAGCCAATTGTCCACTCCGGTGAAGGCAACCTCGAGCTCGACTGGACCCACTACGACACCTTCAACGTCGTGTCGCAGGCCGAAGGCGCAGTCCAACCGGCGCCGCCGATCCTCGGCTTCACGCGCAGCGAGGTCCAGGAGCTGCAGCAGAAGCTCCTGCCGCTCGAGACCTACATCGACGAGCAGACGATCGCCTTCATCACCGGAAGGCGCTCGTTCAGCGAGTGGGACGCCTTCCAGTCCGAGATGGAAAAGTTCGACATCCCCAGAATCATCGAGCTATTCAACATCTCGCTGGAGCGGTACAAGGCGAAGTAGTTGTCAGTGGATAGTGGATAGTGGATAGTGGCTGGCGGCTTGCGGTTGCCGCCGGCCACATCCGTTCCGGCGCTCCGATCGATGGCGGGCGCGCAGAGCCCCGTCGTCGCGCGAGAAGACCGCTCCGGTCCATCGGCGCCGTTGACTTACTCAATTTCGTTACACGCGGGCTTGTAGACAACCCTGCCTTTTCGAGAAAGCAATGAGCCAACAAACCGCCCTGGCCAAGAAGAAGGGCCTTTCCAAGCTCCTTGCCGACATTTGGCGCGACTACGACCTCTACCTGATGCTCCTACCCGGGTTGGCCGGGTTCCTCCTCTTCGGTTACGGCCCGATGTACGGCCTGACCATGGCCTTCAAGGACTTCAATCTGGTCAGGGGTCTGGCCGAGAGCGCCTGGGTCGGCTTCAGGTGGTTTGACGACTTCTACAACGATCCATATTTTTTCAGGCTGATCCGCAACACGCTGCTGCTCGGGGCCTTCAACCTGGTATGGGGCTTCCCGACGCCGATTATTCTCGCCCTCCTGCTCAACGAGATCAGGATCATCTGGTTCAGGCGGTTGGTCCAGAGCGTCAGCTTCTTCCCCTACTTCATCGCAGTCATCACCGTCGTCAGCATCATGTGGATGCTCTTCCGCTCGGACGGGATCGTCAATCGCATCCTGGCTCCCTTCACCGAGGAGCACGTCGGCTTTCTGACCGACCCGGCCTGGTTCAGGACGATGTATATCGGCTCCGACATCTGGCAGTACACCGGCTACTTCGCCACCATCTACCTGGCCGCGCTGACTGCCATCGACCCTGTGCTCTACGAGGCCGCCATCATGGACGGCGCCAACCGCTGGCAGAGGATCTGGAACATCACGCTGCCGGGCATCATGCCCACGATCACGATCCTCTTCATCCTCTCGGTGGGCATGATCGTATCGGTCGGATTCGAGAGGGTCTTCCTGCTCTACAGCCCGGCCACCTACGAGACTGCCGATGTCCTGCCCACCTATGTTTACCGCCGCGGCATCATGGGTTACAACTTCAGCTACGCCACTGCGGTCGGTCTGATCGACTCGCTCGCCGCCACCATTATGGTCCTGTCCGCCAACACGATCCTGCGCAGAATCGGCAGGGGCAGCGACTCCACCGCCACCATCTGGTAACTCGTCGCTTCGAGAGGCGCAACGGCATGAGATACAAAATGGGATTCGGCGGGATGGCGTTCAGCGTGGGCGTTTACATAGCCCTCACGCTTGCCCTGGTTGTCTGGCTCTACCCCCTGCTCTTCATCCTTTCCAGCTCGATAAGCGACTGGCTGGCGCTCGAACAGGGCCAGGTGCGCCTCCTTCCGGTGGGGCTCGAGTTCAGCTCCTACCAGTTCATCATCGCGCAGAAGCCGATGGTCAGGGCATTCCTCAACAGCGCCTTCTACTCTGCCAGCCGCGCCCTCCTCACACTCGCCTTGCTCGCGCCGCTCGCCTACGCGCTCTCGGAGCGAAAACTGCGCGGGCGCAACTTTCTAACCGTGCTCCTGCTGATTACGATGCTCTTCGGCGCCGGCATGATTCCGATGTACATGGTCGTGCGCTGGGCCGGCCTGCTCAACACGCGCTGGGCAATCATCATTCCGCAGCTCTTCAGCTTCTGGTATGTCATTCTGCTGCGCACAAGCTTCGCTTCCATTCCGGATGAGTTGAAGGAGTCGGCCTACATCGACGGCGCCAGCAACTGGACCGTATTCAGCCGCATCGTCCTGCCCCTCTCGAAGCCGATCCTGGCCACCATCGGCCTCTTCGCCGGCGTGCGCGCGTGGAACGACTTCTTCAGCCCGCTCCTATACCTGCAGGACAAGGAGTTCTGGCCGCTCACCATCGTCCTGCGCAACGTCGTGATGCTGGCCACCTTCCCCCAGGGCGAGGCCGGCCCTGCAGACATGTACCAGTCGGCGGGCTTCTGGATCCAGGCGCAGATGGCCGTCATCGTCATCAACATCGTCCCCGTTCTCCTCGTGTATCCCTTCCTCCAGCGCTACTTCACCAAGGGCATCATGCTCGGCGCGGTGAAGGGCTAGTCTCCAGCCGTCCGGAGCGCACAGCCTCAACTTGCGAATCGCCTCTCTGACGGTCTGGAACTGCGCGCCTGCGCCACTTCACGTCCACTCCAATCTCCATGCACAACGGCCTGCAAAACTTTGCGCGCAGAGCGCGGTAGCATATATCATGCGCCGGAAGACCAACTCATCCCGCTGTTGCCGCGCCCGCCACGGAACTGAATCAAATGCGGTCTGTAATCTGTGTCCACGAACGGTTCGACGCGATATGGCCCTTCGCCGCCGACTACTGGCAGGAACGCTGGCGGCAGACCCACGGATGCGAACTCTACCGCACGCGGGAACCGGAAGCCCGTGCACCGCAGATCGTGCCCGACCCGGCCTCGGTGCAGCGGCTGGTTCTTCTCGGCCTCGCGGCCGAAAGCGAGGACCTCGCGCCCTTCAGCGCGCTGGAAGAGTGCTTCCACAGCGCGCAGCGAACGGTCCCGGCCGCCGGCATCGGCGAAGCGGCCGCGCGCGGCGTCAGCTTCATTCCCCACCGCGAGGACGTTTACTGGGGCCAGTCGGTCGCCGAGTTTGCGCTGGGCCTGACCATCTGCGCCCTGCGCCGCATTCCCCAGACCTACGCGGCCATGATGAGCAGCTACGAGCCTTGGGACTACCACCCGCAGACCGGCCGCCCAGGTCAGCGGGGCGCCCAGTTCGGCGACGATAGCCGCTTCACCAACGGTACGATCGCGGGCAAACGCGTCCGTATCGTCGGCGCCGGCAACATCGGCGGCCGCTACGCATCCTTCTGCGCGGCCATGGGCGCCGAGGTCGCGATCTGGGATCCATATGCACCCGACGCCTCCTTTGCGGTCGCACGCGCCCGCCGCTGCTTCCACCTCTCCGAGCTCGTCAAGGACTCGCAGATCTTCGCGCCGATGGTGCCGCTGACCGAGAGCACGCGCGGCCTCATTCCGCGCGAGACCATCGACGCCTTGCCCCGCGGCAGCCTGGTCGTCCAGGCGACGCGCGCGGCCGTCTGCGACACGGAGGCGCTCTACCGTCGCGTCCTCAATGATGAGCTTGCGCTCGCGGCCGACGTCTACGACGTCGAACCGGTCCCGCTCGACTCACCTCTGCTCGGCCGCGACAACGTCGTGCATACGCCGCACAACGCCGGCCGCACGATCGACGCCAACCGCGCCTGGGTCGAAGACCAGATCGCCCGCTTCAAGCCCCGAGACTAGCTGGGTGCATTCCCAATCGACCGCCAGACGCGGTAAAGTGGAACTCAGATGACGAACAACGTTTCTCCAGAGAGACGCATGGCCCAGCTCAAGCGGGACGGCTACTGCTTGATCGGGAACGTGGCCGGCGAATCGCTCCTGAACCGGACGCGCGCCTGCGTCGACAAGGCGCTGGCCGAGGTCGACCCCGAACGGCTGGCCAAGACCAAGGCGCCCGGCAGCCTCATCGACTCCGACAACTACCCCGAGCTGGCCGACCTGATCGGCAGCCGGCGCGCGCTGGAGGAGCTCGAGCGTATGGGCTTCGACGACGTCAAGTTCTGGAAGGCGGTCATCATCAGCAAGCCGCCGGGCGGGCCGCGTCTCTACTGGCACCAGGACTGCCTGATGTGGCAGGACCCGCGCGCGTACAGCGACAGGCCGCCGATGATTTTCCTCATGTACTATCTCGAGGACACCGAACGGGAAAACGGCTGCTTGCGCCTGCTGCCGGGCACGCAGCGTCATCGTCACGTCCTGCATGGGATGGGCGAGGCCCACACGCGCGAGATCAACCGCATCGACGATCCTGACGACCCACGCTTCCGCGACTACCCCGGCGAGATCGACGTGCCGGTGAAGGCCGGCGACCTGGTCGTCGGCGACGCCCGTATGTTTCACTCGGCGCATGCCAACAACTCGGCGCAAAAACGCACGGTCATCACCATTTGGTTCCACCCCTTCTTCTCCGACCTGCAGGAGCCGACGCAGAGCTGGATCCACGACTCTATGCACAGGAAGCACGCGAACTGGCCGCAGGAGGCGCTGGCCAAAATCGGAGCGCTGATCCCAGACTATCGCGGCGGCGCGGCGCCGATGGTGCAAAAACGCGTGCCCGACAAGCGTCTACGCTGGCCGGAAGGAGCCGCCGCAGGGTAGCCACCTCCGAATCGACAACTCTGAGGTTGCCGGCGCCGGTGCCAACTCCCCCGGCGACCGCCTTCGAACGCTTGGATTCCACCTTCACTCAGTATCCCATTCACCGCAGCACTCCATCGGGAGACACCAATGAAGATTCTCATAACCGGCATCAGCGGTACAATCGGCACATTCCTTGCGCCCGCGCTCGCGCGCGATCACGACGTGTACGGCATCGACCTGAGACCTTGCGACTGGCCCAATGCCGTGCAGGCCGACCTTTGCGATCCGGCCGCGTTGCCGCCGGTCTTTGAGGGCGTCGAAGTCGTCGTCCACCTGGCGGCCGAGCCCCGGCACGAGATCGAGATCGGCTGGGAGGAGCTCACCAACCCCAACCTGATCGCCACCGCGCGCATGTTCGACGCGGCCCACGACGCGGGCGTGCGCCGCGTCATTTTCGCCAGCTCGATGCACACCATGGGCTGCTACGGGTTTGACGAACCCTACGCCTCGATCGTCTCCGGCCGCCTCGACGGCCTCGACCCGGACTCGATCCCGCTCGTCAAGGGCGACGACCCGGGGAGGCCCGACAGCCGTTACGGCGCAACCAAGATCTTTGGGGAATCGCTCGGCCGCTACTATACCGAGGGGGCCAACATCGACCGCCCCGACGAACGTCCGATGGAGGTCATCTGCGCCCGCCTCGGCACCCTGCCGCGCACCGACAGACCGGAACGCGACTACCGCTCGCTCGTCAGCTGGTTCAGCCAGCGCGACGCCATCGGCTTTTTCCGCGCCTGCGTCGAACGACCCGGCATAAGCTATGAGATCCTCTACGGCGCGTCCAACAACACCTGGAAGATCTACGACACGCCCTATGCCTGGGACCTGCTGGGCTTCGTTCCCTCGGACAACGCCTCGGATCACTGGCACAAGGACTAGCAAAATCTAGTACAGTGCTGACGAATTGTCGCGGCGGCCTCAACAGACGGCAGGACTCGTTCTGGCCGGGGGCTGGAACTGCCGAAACTCGGAACTCGAAACGTCGAAACTCGAACGGCAGAACTGGCGACGCGCACGCACGGTGGCATAGCTACAGGGGGGCGTTGCGGGGGGTGTCCCCCCGCACAAGGGAGGGCCGGGACGGCCGTGATTCGTGATTCGCAGTTCGAACTGCGGGCGACGCGCACGCACGGTGGCATAGATACAGGGGGGCGTTGCGGGGGGTGTCCCCCCGCACAAGGGAGGGCCGGAACGGCCCGGCCGCCCGGAACGGCCGTGATTCGTGATTCGAACTGCGGGCGACGCGCACGCACGGTGGCATCGCTACAGGGGGGCGTTGCGGGGCGTGTCCCCCCGCACAAGGGAGGGCCGGAACGGCCCGACCGCCCGGAACGGCCGTGATTCGTGATTCGAACTGCGGGCGACGCGCACGCACGGTGGCATAGATACAGGGGGGCGTTGCGGGGCGAGTCCCCCCGCACAAGGGAGGGCCGGAACGGCCCGACCGTCCAACGGCAGTGGGCGGTTGCCAGTGGGCAGTGGCCAGTGGTCAGGAACTGGAGGGGCTGGGTATGGCTCCGTTGCTAGGTGAGGTGAGGGAATTTGCACGTCGACTCTGGACTGCTGCCGGGAGTGACGGCCGTTTGACAGTCGTCCTGTTCCGCCTATAATGTCTGCAGACCCACAAGGAGACCTCAATGAAGATTCTGATCACCGGCATCAGCGGTACCATCGGCACTTTCCTCGCGCCCGAACTCGGCCGCGACCACGATGTATACGGCATCGACCTTAAACCCTCCGACTGGCCCAACTCGACCCAGGCCGACCTCTGTGACCCGGCCGCGCTGCCGCCGATCTTCGAAGGCGTGGACGTGGTCATCCACCTTGCAGCGGACCCCCGCCACGAGGTCGAAATCGGCTGGGACGTACTGACCAACCCCAACCTGATCGCTACGGCGCGCATGTTCGACGCGGCCCACGACGCGGGCGTGCGGCGCGTCATATTCGCCAGCTCGATGCACGTGATGGGCTGCTACGAGTTCGACGAGCCCTACGCCTCGATCGTCTCCGGCCGCCTCGACGGCCTCGATCCGGCATCTGTCCCGCTGGTCAAGGGCGACGATGACGCGAGACCGGACAGCCGATATGGCGCAACCAAGGTCTTTGGCGAGTCGCTCGGGCGCTACTACACTGAGGGCGCCAACATCGACCGGCCCGACGAGCGCCCGATGGAGGTCATCTGCGTCCGTCTCGGCACGTTGCCACCCTGGGACGGGCCGGGCAAAGATTACCGCTCACTCGTGAGCTGGTTCAGCCATCGCGATGCCAAGGGCTTCTTCCGCGCGTGCGTCGAGCGCCCCGACATCAAATATGAAATCATATACGGCGCTTCCAACAACAGGTGGAAGATCTACGACACACCCTATGCCTGGGACCTGCTGGGCTTCATGCCGGTCGACAGCGCCGAAGACCGCTGGCGCAAAGAGTAAACTTACCCTTGCGCGCTCAAGCGCGCGCCACATAAGAGGATAACCGACAATGGCACTTGGATACGGCGATTTTCGCTACGAATTGGATGATAGCTGGCCGAGAGTGCCCGAAGGCTGGTCGCTCGGCTCGGTGCCCGACGTGGCCATCGACTCCCGCGACCGTGTCTTCGTCTTTTGCCGACACAAGCATCCGGTTGTGGCTTTCGAGGCGGATTCCGGCAACTTAATCACATCCTGGGGCGAGGGCGAATTCACCGAGCCGCACGGAATCTATATTGACGCCGACGACTATGTATGGGTCACCGACCGCCAGGAGCACGTCGTCACCAAGCATACCCAGCACGGGGAAAAGCTGCTTGAGCTCGGCCGCCGCGGCTGGGCGATGATGACCGTCACCCCATACGGCACGACACTCGATCCGCCCTTCAACATGCCGGCCGGCGTCGCCATCGCCGAAGACGGCTCCATCTTCACGGCCGACGGCTACGGCAACCGCCAGGTCCACCGCTTCTCGGCCGAGGGCGACCTGGAAATCTCCTGGGGCACCTCGGGCATGGAGCCGGGACAGTTCGCCCTGGTGCATAACATCGGCATCGACTCGCAGGGACGGGTCCTGATCTGCGACCGCGAGTCGAGCCGCATCCAGATCTTCGATCGCGAGGGCCAGTTCATCACCATGTGGGAGGACGTGAACGGCCCCGGCGACGTCTACTGCAGTCCCGATGGGCTCGTCTACGTCGCCGAACAGGGTGGCTCGCTCGGCAAAGGGCCGGCGCCGATCGGCGTCTCGATCTTCACCGAGGAGGGCGAGCTCGTAGGCCGGCTGCGCGGCTTCGAGACCGGCCTGACCATGCCCCACGGCATCTGGTGCGATTCCAAGGGCAACGTCTTTGTAGCCGAGCTCGGCACCGACGGCAACAAAGCGCGTAAGCTGGTCAAAATATAAGGGACCGATTGGGAGATTGTACCAAAGAGCAGGACTTCGGAGTCGCGGAGTGCATGGATTTCTTTGGGAGGGGGCGCCGACTGGGCCGCCGTGCCGCACGAGATCAGCTTCGCCGAGTACCCCAATACCCAGCTGGAGCCTGTGGACCGCCAGGTCCTCCTCTGGGGGGTCGAACAGGGCCTGATGAAGCCGGACGGCAAGCGCCGTGAATACGAGGTCGCCCGCAAAGCGGACGACCCGCTCTCGATCACATTCCAGGACTACGACTGGGCCGACGAGGTCCTGCACGCCCAGTTCGGCCGCAGATGGCTGCTGCCCGAATTCGAGTCCATGGCAGCTTTGCAGCAGCGTTACGAGGAGGTGCGCGCACGCTACCAGGCAATCATCGAGCGCGACCAGGCCCTGCCCAGGGCCGCATGGTGGGATGAATTCTATCGGAAGGTGCCGAGCGAGCAGGAGCAGGAGGCCCCTGCCTGACGGGGTTGCCCACAGTTAGCAACCAGACAACCATCCAGAGGTGGAACCATCGGATCGAACCGCTGTTCTTACTCAACATCCCATAAGGAGGGATAGAGATGAAACGGACGAAGTATTCGTGGCTGTTGGGAATCGTGCTGGTTGTTTCCCTTGTGCTTGGGGCCTGTGGGACACCGGCCGCGCCGGAAGCCCCGGCCGAGGAGATGGCCGAGGCCCCAGCCGAGGAAGAGGAGACATCAGGCCCAGCGGCATTACCGCAGATCGTGCCGATCGAAGGACCCAAAGTGATCCTCGACCCGGCCATGTTCCCGACCGAGTTCAGCGAGGCGCCGATGCTGGCCGAAATGGTCGCGGCCGGCGATCTGCCGCCCGTCGAGGAGCGGCTGCCCGATCCCTCGGACATCTACGTAATCGAGCCGATGAATGAGATCGGCAAGTACGGCGGCACGTGGCGGCGCGGCTTCACCGGGCCCGCTGACGGCGAGAACCTGATGCGGATCAACTCCTCGTCGCGTCTGCTCACCTGGAACTACGATGCCTCCAAGATCATCCCCAGCCTGATAAAGGACTGGGAGATCAATGAGGACCACACCACGTACACGCTCCATCTGCGCCGCGGCGCCAAGTGGTCTGACGGCCACCCCTTCACCGCCGAAGACATCCTATTCTGGTACGAGGACGTGGCGCTGAACGAGGAGATCTGGCCCACCCCGCCGAATGAGATGGTGATCGGCGGCGAAGTCGGCCTGCTGGAAGCGATCGACGACTTCACAGTGCGCTGGACGTTCGCCTCGCCCTATCCGCTGTTCCTGGACATCCTCGCCGGTCACAACGCTGTCGGCGTCGGCCCGGACACGGAGGGCGCATGGAACGGCGGCGGCTACATGCCCAAGCATTACATGAGCCAGTTCCTGCCCGCGTACTCCTCCGAGGCGGACGTGACGGCCAACGCCGAGGCCGAAGGCTTCGACAGCTGGCTGGAGAGGTTCAGTTACATGGCCTATCTGCCGCACAACCCCGACGTGCCGACGATGGGGCCGTGGAAGACGGTTACGCCTGTCAATGAGGCCGTCTGGTCCGAGGTACGCAACCCCTACTACTGGGCCGTCGACACGGAGGGCAACCAGCTGCCCTACATCGACGAAATCGTGGTGACGCTGGCGCAGGACAGCGAGGTGCTGGCGCTGCGCGCCATCGCCGGCGAATACGACCACCAGGCCCGCCACATTTCGATCTCGAAACTGCCCGTCTTCCTCGAAAACATGGAGGAGGGCAACTACCGCATCGACATGAGCCGCGCGTTCTTCCACAACAACGTCGTCAGCTTCAATCACAGCTACGACGGCGACGCCGAAATCCAGAAGTTGATCCAGAACCGTGATTTCCGCCGCGCGCTCTCAATGGGCATCCGGCGCGACCAGATCAATGAGGCCATCTTCCTTGGCCTCGGCGTGCCCGGCTCGGCCATGATCGCGGCCAGCCTGCCCTCCACGCCGGGCGAGGAGTACGTCGAAAAATGGGCCACCTTCGACCCCGACCAGGCCAACGCGCTGCTCGACTCAATCGGGCTCGAGGCCAAGGATGATGAAGGCTGGCGCCTGCGACCCGACGGCTCCGGCGACCGGCTACGCATCGAACTTGCCGCTCCTGCCAACATTGGCTGGGAATGGGACGGCATGCTCGAGATGATCAAGGACCACTGGACTGCGATCGGCGTGTGGGCCGACCTCAAGATCCAGGAGCGCAGCCTGTTCGAGACCGAATCGCGCGCCAACAATCATCAGCTTGCAGTCTGGACCAACGGTGGCTCCTCGGCGCTCTGGCTCTACCCGCGCCACGTGCTGCCGGTCAACCTGGTTGAAGCCTACATGGGGCCCGACATCGCCCGCTGGTACAACAGCGGCGGCGAGGAAGGCATGGCGCCGCCTTATCCCGAGATGGAGCACGCGCTTGATCTCTTCCGCCAGGGCTACGGCGTGGGCGGCGAAGAACGCAACAAGCTCGCCCAGGAGATCTGGTCGCTCGTCGTCGATGAGGTCTGGCAGATCGGCACCGTCGGCCAGGGCGCAGGCATCGCTGTCACCAGCAACAGACTGGGCAATGTGCCGCGCAACCAGTGCCCGGCGCAGCACTGCCGC